>SLCC01000080.1 GCA_007126035.1 Gemmatimonadota bacterium | reverse complement strand
TGCGGGGGCCCCAGCCCTTCACCGACCGGCTCGACGAGGGCCGCGCCGAGGGCCGCTTCGTCATGGGCCACTACGACGCCGAGCTCAACGTGGACGGCGTGCCCCAGATGATCTTCTCCCGCCTCGAGCTGGCCGCCGAGCGGGACTGGGGCGGCTGGATGCACGAGCTGCGCGCCGGCAGCGAGCTGCGTCGCGAGTGGAACGCTGGCGCCGGCTACCAGTTCGACATGGAGTTCCCGCCCCAGGTGACCTTCAACTCCGTCCAGGGCTACGACCGACCCCGTCGCTACGACGTGGTCCCGCCCCTGGTCCAGGGCGCCTTTTACCTGGACGACCGGCTGACCCGCGCCCTCCCCGGCGACATGGTGCTCAACCTCCAGGCCGGCCTCCGCCTGGACCTGCTCCACGAGGGCGAGTGGTGGGTCTCCGGCGCCCGGGACGCCCTGCTCCAGCCCCGGCTCAACGCCGAGCTCATGCCCTGGCCCTGGCTGCGCCTGCGCGCCGGCTGGGGCCGCATGGCCAAGCTGCCCACCCTGGGCCAGCTCAGCCCGGCGCTCCAGTACCACGACGTGGTGAACGTCAACTGGTTCACCAGCGACCCCGCCGAGCGCCTCGCGGTCCTCACCACGTTCATCAAGGACCCGACGAACCCGGACCTGGGCCTGGCCCGCGCCACCAAGAGCGAGGCCGGGTTCGAGGTGGCCCTGCGCGACGGGTTCGTCCAGGTGGTGGGCTTCTCGGACCGTGTGGACGGCGGCGTCAGCCTGCGGCAGGACCTGGAGTACGTGCTGCGGGACCGCTACGAGCTCACCGACTCCATCATCGGCAACGGCATCCGCCCCGGGATCATCGAGCCGCCCGCCGGCACGGACACCGTGCCCGTCCTGGTGGGCCGGCCCGACCACCTGCTGACCCAGCACAGCCGCGGCATCGAGCTGATCGCCCTGCTCCCCGAGGTCCGGCCCATCCGCACCCGCCTCGAGCTCCAGGCCGTCTGGATGCGGACCCGGCAGGAGGCGGACGGCCTCTTCTTCGGCCGCGCCGACCGGTTCGCCACCTTCCAGCTCAACGACAACATGCCCCGCACGCCCTACTGGCGCGCCGGGATCGAGGAGGGCGAGCGGGCGCTGGCCACCTACCGCCTCGTCCACCACCAGCCGTCCCTGGGCTTCGTGGTGACCGCCGCCATCCAGCACAACATCCATGACCGCCAGCGGGACCGCACCGCCGTCGATACCCTGGCCTTCGAGGGCTACATCACCCGCGGCGCCGAGCTCGTGCCCGTGCCACCCGAGGCCCGGAGCGCCCCCGAGTACGCCGACCTCCGCATGCCCCGGGGCAACGCCCTGGTGGAGCCACGGTCCGCACCCGCGGACTGGCTCGCCACCGTCCAGGTCAGCAAGACGCTCCCCCTCAACGGCCGCCTCAGCTTCTGGGCCTTCAACGTGTTCGACAACCCGGGCGTCTACCGCGGCCCCGACGTCCAGCGCCGCATCTACCCCCGCATGAGATTCGGACTCGAGCTGTCCGCGTCCACCGGCGCCGTGGGAGGGCTGCTGCCATGAGGAGCACCATGATGGGCGACGTCGCCCGCGGCCTGGGCCTGACCCTGAGCCTGACCTTGGGCACGACCCGCAGCCTGACCTTGCCCCTGGCCCTGGCCCTGGCCTTCGCCGCCACGGCCCCGCAGGCGCTCCTCGCCCAGACCGCCACCAGCGCGCCCGGCTCCGATCCGGGCGCCGACTGGCTCACCGGCTGGAGCCCGCTCCGCCCCGTAGCCGACCTGCCCCGCCTCATGCCCGGCACCACCCTGGCCCTGCCCGGCCTGTTGACGACGCCCCCGCCCCGCGCCGGCCTGTTCTGGACCGCCGGCAACCCCGCCGCCCTCGTGGCGGAGCAGGGCGACGGATGGACCGCGTTCCAGCTCGAGGCCGTCAACGCCGACGGCGAGTACCGCCGGCCCCTGGACCCGGGCACCGAAGAGGGCACCCGCCTCTCCGCCCAGGGTTGGGGCGCCGCCGGCAGACGGAGCGCCGCCGCCGGCCGCGTGGTCCTGGACCGCCGGGAGACAGCGTCGCCAGCCCACGCCGCCGTCGCCTTCCCCTTCGGCAGCAGCCCGCTGGTGGTCCTGGACACCGCGCCGTCCGCCATGGGCCACACCGCCGCCCGGATCGAGGGGGCCGGCGGTGTGGCCATCGGTCCGGCGGCCATCGGCCTGGCACTGGGCTTCCAGGCCCAGGAGAGCCGGACGCTGGCCGCGCCCGTGCCGCGCCAGATCCGGGTCGCCGCGCCCGCCGCCGTGCTGGGCGCCACCCTGGCCGTGCCGGGCACCGACCGCGTCCACATCGGTGTCCATGCCCGCTGGCAGCGGGCACGCCAGGGCGTCGGCATGTACTCCATCGCCGCCGCCACCCGCGTCTACCAGGTGTCGGGCTACAACGAGGCCCGGGCCATGGACCTGGTGGGCGTGTTCTACAACCGGGACATCCAGCGGGAAAGCCGCGGCGCCGGCGCCGCCCTGGCCGCCACCATCGCCGGCGCCCGGTTCGTGGTGTTCGGCGAGACCGGCTCCACCGACGACGCCCACACCAGCACCCAGGCCGTGGACCCGCCCAGCGACACCTGGACCGCCGACGGCCACTCCTACGGCGTCGCCGCCACCCGCACGTTCCTGGGCGAGCGCCTGGGCCTCAACGGCATCATCCGCCGCGCCTCCGTGGACGGGCTCACCCGCCTCCACGACTGGGACGACGCGGTCATCTTCACCGCCGACGAGAGCCGACTGGAGCTGGCCCTGGACGGACGCCTGGACCTGGACCCGTGGACCATCGGGCTCCGCGTCGCAGGAACCCACGAGTCCCGCCTCCGGACCGACTCCATGGCAGGGATGCCCGCCGACCTGGAGAGTTGGGTCACCGCCGGAGCCGCCGAGGTCGCCCGCGCCATAGCCGGCGGGTTCTCCGCCTCCGCCGGCTTCAGCCTCGCCACCTACAAACCCGCCGGGACCATCCCCGCCCCCGACCAGCCCGGCGACCTGTTCTTCGGATTCGTGGGCCCCGAGCTGGTCTTTTACGGCACCGACGCCCTGGCCCACGCCACCGCGCTCACCCTCCGGTTCGACCCGCCCGCGAATCGGGCAGCCTTCTTCCTCCAGGCCCGCTTCGGCTCAGCGTCACCAGCAGGCTCCAGCCGACTCCAGATGGGCCCGCCTCTCGGCGCCACCCGCACAGGCTGGTCACTGGGAATCGGGGCTGCTCTGCGGTAGCAGATCGGCTGGCGCAGCGTTGGTGGTATCGGGATCGGCGGTCTCGTCCGGAACGAAGCGGGCGGTGTCGGCCCCCATCAGGTTCTCCGGGCAGGTAGGGTTCACGTGGGACCCCAGGAACAGGTCGGTGGGCGCTCGGGAGGCGCCATCACAGTCGCTGGCGACGGCTCGCCCGGTGGCCGGGTCGTACGGCAGCCGGGCCACACCTTCAGGGGGATCCCACCCGCCACCGCTCCGACCGGCCCTGGCCATCATCCGGCCCCAGACCGGCGCGGCCAGGCCGCCGCCGGTGGCGTCCGGGAGGATGGGCGCCGGCTGGTCGAAGCCGATCCACACCACCCCGACCAGCTCGGGAGTATACCCGACGAACCAGACGTCGGCCGATTCCTGCGTCGTGCCGGTCTTGCCCGCGGCCGTCCCGCGGAAGCCCTCGGCCCGCACAGCCGAGCCGGTGCCCCCGTCGATAACGTCCTGGAGCATGTCGTTGAGCACGTACGCAACCCCGGGCTCGACCCGGAACTCGCTGTCTGGAGCCCTGGACGGGGCCCAGAGAGACGCGCCACCCGTGGACTCCACCCGACGGACGATGTGGGGCTCCACGCTCCGCCCGAGTCCGGCCAGAGTAGCGTAAGCGGTGGCCAGCTCCATGGGCGAGAGGGCCACCGTGCCGAGCGCCATGGAAGGGCTCACGGGTATCTCCGCTACCAGGCCCGTCTGTCGGGCGAACTCGGCGACGACGTCCGTTCCCACCTCCTGGGCGAGTCGAACGGCGGGAATGTTCCGGCTGTCCTGGAGCGCCTGACGGGCAGTGATCGCCCCATGGAACTCGTTGTCGAAGTTCGTCGGCTCGTAGGTCGGGGCGCGAGGAACATCGAGGGTAAGGGGCGTGTCCTGGAGCAGGTGGCTCGGGGGTATCCCG
Source organism: Gemmatimonadota bacterium (assembly GCA_007126035.1). Lineage (GTDB taxonomy): Bacteria > Gemmatimonadota > Gemmatimonadetes > Longimicrobiales > RSA9 > SLCC01. Next base: position 497 of record SLCC01000080.1, on the reverse strand, counting down.
TCGGCGACCGCCGCGCCGTACACGAATGGCTTGAACGCGCTTCCGACCTGACGGCGGGCGTTGAAGACACGGTCGAAGGCGGAGTGCCGGATGTTCCGGCCGCCCACCAGCGCCAGTACGGCGCCTGTCTCAGCGTCGAGCACCACCACCGCGCCCTGTAGGTAGGGCGACCCCTCGGCAGCCGGCGGCTGATCCGGGTCGTACCGTGGGCCCTGGAACGCGCCGTACTCCCCGCTCTCGATCCTCAGGAGCTGGTCGTGAAGCGCCTCCTCGGCAGCCCGCTGGAGCACGGGGTCCAGCGTGGTGTGGACCCGCACGCCGTTGCCGTACATGTCCGAACCGAGGTGGCGGTCCAATTGACGCCGCACCGCCTCCAAGGGATAGGAATTTCAACCGCCCTTTCGGCTGCTTTCGGTACGATGGGTCGGGTGGGACCGCTGGGTCAAGCGTGGTGATTAGCGACGTGTCAGAGGGTTCTGCGCGAAGGAAGCGGTCGA
>SLCC01000198.1 GCA_007126035.1 Gemmatimonadota bacterium | reverse complement strand
GGGCCCTCGCGTCGCAGCAGGAGGGGGTGGTGACGCGGTCCCAGCTGCTGGCGCTGGGGATGACGGGGCGGGAGGTGCGGCGTCGGCTGGAATCGGGGCGGCTGGCGAAGCTGCATCGTGGCGTGTACCGGGTAAGCTCCGTTCCAGACTGAGGGTGATCATGGTGAATGCTCTCTCCAGACGGAGACTTTCCACGTCACGCAGGGGCGGATGCGTGCCGTGGTCGACGGCGAGGAGCGCGTGATCGAGGAGGGCGAGACGATAGTCGTGGCGCCGGGGCAGACGCACACCTTCACGAACCCGGACCCGGACCGGCCGCTGACGATGCGGATAACGATGGAGCCGGCCCTCAACTTCCAGTGGTTTCTCACGGAGGCCGCGCGTTCGGCCATTCGCAACGGCGGAAGCTGGAAGGACGCGCCGTTACTCGAGACGGCCTATATCATCGACCAGGTGATCGACGAGCATGACCTTCCGGACCTGCCGCCCACTGTCAAGCGCGTGCTGTTCCGGACCCTGGCGCGCCTGGCGGTACTGCTCAGGAAGACGGGCGAGATAGCGTCGCTGGCCCGAGGCCGAACGCCGGCCTGACGCCGACGTTCAGCCGATGGGCCCCGGGTCCCGATCGGCGACAGACCTCCTCCGTCAGAACTCCACGAGGCCCGCCGCCCTGAGGATCTCCAGGTGGTTGATGATGCCCTGGAGGTCCGACGCGGTCCGGTTCTGGGCGTCCAGCGCCTTCTTGATGTCCACGGCCGAGCGGCGGCCGTCGACGAGCAGTTGGAGCTCGTTGGTGTTGGCCACATTCCGCACCGGGTAGCGCTCCCTGAGCTCGGGAGAAACGGCGTTGAGGTGTGCGCGCCAACCCTGGTACCCGTCGCGCTTGACCAGCGCGGTCTGGCGGGGGACGATGCCGGCGGCCCTGCGCTCCAGGTCCGTGGGTTCGAGGCTGACCGGCTGCACGCCCAACCGGGTCGCAACCGCTCTCATGTGGGTGCCCAGTGCTGCCAGGTGCGCCGTGGCCTGGGCCTCCAGCGCGCTGTGCATCTCGGCCACGTAGTCCTGAACGCGCGCCCGGTCGTCGGCCAGTTGCAGGACGGAAGACACGGTCTCCTTCTCGTTGTCCAGGGAGGCTTCCACATGTGCCCGTGCCCAGCGGTACTGTTCGGCCAGGTCGCCGCTGGTGGCGTGGTTCAGCTTTTCCAGCGCCATCATGTACTGGTAGGCCAGGCGGCGGCCGCCGTTGGACGTGACCTCGCCCGCCAGGCGCAGAGCCATGTGGTCATCGGCGGTGGCAATGGAGTAGGCCGCCGCGGCCCCGATGACCACCACCCTCTTGAGCTGGGTGGGGTCCGCCTTGTCCGGGCGGTCGCCGGAAGTGTGGTACCACTGGTCCGGCCAGGCTATCATCATGACGCCCGGCACCTGGACTCCCCAGTCGTTGAAGACCATGTGGTCGGACGCGCCGTAGTGGGTCTCGATGCTGTAGTAGAAGGGCTCGTCCGCGCCCGAGGGTGCCACGATACGCCGGGGCACCCTGTGGAAGCCGCGCCGGTTGTGGATCCGTTCCCGGTTACCCTCGCCCACGAACCGGTAGTAGTTCTCCAGGACGTCGTTGATGAAGTGGGCGTTCCCGTAGCTGGTACGGACCAGCGTCATGAAGGCCTGGTTGAGTGAGAGCCACTCGCCCACCATGTCCATGTTGATGTTGGCCAGCGTGCGCTCCATGAGCTCCGTGTTGGCCCGGACCCAGGGGCCGGTGCCCACGAACTCCGGGCCCCAGAGGAAGCGGATGGTCCGCCGCGGTGGCGCGATCCGGCCTTCCTCGATGAGGGTGTGCAGCGTGCGGGCCACTTCCAGGATGGCGGCGCTGCCCGAGAAGTTGTCGTTGGCATCCTGCTTCACGTAGCCCTCGAACAGGTGCGCCGAGAAGATGATCTCGCCGGCGTCCGGGTCGGTGCCGGGTATGTGGGCCACGATGTTCTGGTTCTCGAACGGTTCGTTGGTGGCTTCGACCTGGGCGTGCACACGGATGGTCTCGCCGGCCAGGAGGCGTCGTTTGAGCACCTCACCCTCCCGGGGCGGGATGAAGAAGCCGAACCGGGTTTCGCCTTGCCCGCCCCGCGCCCCGACCCTGCTCCACGGGATCTGGAGGGGGTCGAAGAAGGGGCGGGAGTTGCCGATGCTGATGACGCCCAGGGCCCCTCGCTCGACGCACGCCGCCTGGTGCACGGCGCCTATGGCGCCTTCCGTGACCGCGATCTTCCCGTCGACGCCGGCACGCTCCACCTCGGCGGCCGTCCCCATGCCTACCCAGACCAGCTCCGCCGTGACATCCGCGTTCTGGCTACCGCTGGCCAGCATGGCCCGGAGGTCCTGGTAGGATGCCAGCTTCTGACGCGTGGGGCTGACCTCCCATAGCTCACCCTTGACACCGTTCCACGTGGTCCCGCCGGGAAAGCGCACGACCTCGGCGCCCGGAATCCCGTACTGGCGTAGCTGATCCATGACGTAGCGGGTCTCGAAGAAGGTGGTGGCATACTCCTCGGGCGAGCGAGCCTTCACGTAGCCGCCCAGCTCCACGACGGAGTTCCAGGCCGTCTCCCCCGAGCTCTCCCCGATGATCTCGTCCATCACGGGGGAGGGAAGGAGTGTCCACTGGTACCAGGGCGTTTGCTGGGCACCGGCACCGGCCCCAGCGAACAGGAGCAGGAAGGTGGCCAGGACCGTCGAGCGTGCGCGCATCATAGACTCCACTGGTGGTTAGGCGGAACGCGAGCCACCCTTCCTCTTCGAAGAAGGAAAGGAGGGGGCGCTTCGTACGCCGTCTCTGTCGATTTGCGTGTGCCGAGGATGATACGGCGGGCCCGGGGACGGGGCAACCGACGGCGCCGTGGTAGCCAGCTCCGCAGGCGGGATGACACGCCCCGCGTCAGGAGTCCAGCCTTACCAAGAGCCCCTGGTTGCCCGCCACCTGCACGTCACCCTCCACCCGCTCGCCCTCCCGCCGCCGGTCGGTCGCCAGCACCACCGTTCCGCGGGTCGGGCGAGCCGCTCGCAGTCGGGCCGGCGCCTCGCCCAGGTTGACGGCGGTCAGGAAGCAGCGGTCGGCGTGCTCGCGGACGAAGGCGAAGGCGTTGCCGTCGAGGCCCGCCGGGGCGTAGTCGCCGATCTGAAGCGCCGGCTCCTGGCGCCGAAGCTCCAGGAGGCGCCTGTGCAGGGAGAGTATCGAGTCGGGATCATCCCGCTGGGCTTCCACATTCACCTCATTCGTGTCGGGCGACGCGGGCAGCCACGGCTGGCCGGTGGTGAAGCCGGCGTGCTCCGAGTCGTCCCAGCACATGGGGACCCGCTGCGGGTCCCGGCTGAAGGACGGGTCGCCAAGGTTGAGGGCCTGGGGGTCCCGGACACGGTCCGGTGGGACGAGGCCGTCGCGCATGCCGATCTCATCGCCGAAATAGAGGGTGGGCGTGCCGCGCAGGGTCAGGAGGAGCATGGCCGCCACCCTGGCCTGCTCGACGCCCGCGCGGGAAGCGACCCGTGACTTGTCGTGGTTGCCCAGCACCCAGTTCGGCCACCCCCCCGGCGGGAGCGACGCCTCGTACTCCGTGATGGCGGCATAGATCTTACCCGCGTCCCAGGGCAGCTCCACCAGTTGGAAATTGAAGGGCAGGTGGGCGCCGCTCCCGTCCTCTCCATAGTAGGCGACGAGCTTGCCGATGGGCAGGTATATCTCGCCGATGAGCACGCGCTCGTCGTACTCGTCGATCAGGTGGCGCATCATGCTCACCACGTCGTGTACCTCGGGCTGGTCGGTGGAGTAGACAGGTAGCAGCCGGTTGTAGGGGGGTTGGTCTTTCGAATAGTCTGGATTGGGTGGATTGTCCCGCAGCCTGTGGTCCTTGACCATGTGCCACATGACGTCGACCCGGAAGCCGTCCACGCCTCGGTCGAGCCAGAAGCGCATCACGTCCAGCATGGCGTCCTGGACTTCGGGATTCCGCCAGTTCAGGTCGGGCTGCTCCCTGAGGAAGGCGTGGTAGTAGTACTGGCCCGTCGCCTCATCCCACTCCCAGGCGGAACCGCCGAAGACGGAGAGCCAGTTGTTGGGCGGACCGCCATCCGGCGCCGGGTCCGCCCACAGGTACCAGTCCCGCTTCGGGTTGTCCCTGGACGAGCGGGACTCCAGGAACCACGGGTGCTGGTCCGAGCTGTGATTCGGCACCAGGTCCATGATGACCTTCAGCCCCCGCCGGTGCGCCTCCGTCACCAGCCGGTCCATGTCCTCCATGGTCCCGAAGAGAGGGTCTATGGCGGTGTAGTCGGAGATGTCGTAGCCGAAGTCCGCCATGGGCGACGGGTAGACCGGCGAGATCCAGACGGCGTCCACGCCGAGCCACTCCAGGTGGTCCAGGCGGCGGCGGATCCCCTCCAGGTCACCGATCCCGTTTCCCGTGGTGTCCTGAAAGGAGCGGGGGTAGACGTGGTATACCACGCCCTTCTGCCACCACAGGTACACCCTGGCTTCCGTCCCTGACATCACCGGCCCACCCCCGTTCGAGCTCGCTGATCTGTCGTACTCACGCGCACAGGCCTACGAGGACGGCAAGCTCAACTCCTGCAGGAACGCGCCGACCTATCTGCCCGGCGCCTCCCGGATGCCGAGATAGTAGGCCGCGTTCGCGTTCGGCTCGGTGCGCGTCCGGATCCGGCCCGGCGGCGCGCTGAGCACCGAGGCGACGCCGGGGCCGTGGCCGGCATAGTCGCTCCAGCCGTGGACGATCACGCCGATGGTGACGGCGCCCTCGTAGCGGCCGGCGCCCCAGAAGTTGTAGTGGTCACGGATCGCCACCACGTCGCCCAGCTTGAGGCGCTTGAGGTCGTAGCGCTCGACGGACTCGGGGCAGGTGGTCTGGATGTCGTAATCCAGCGTCTCGATGAAGGAGGCGCCGATGCCCGACCCCATCAGGTAGCCCGGCACCTCCATGACCACCGGCACCACCAGCTCGTCGCCTTCGACGGCGATGCCCATGCTCTCCAGGAACTCGGGCGCGACCTTGTTGACGCGGACGTCGTCGAAGCCGTCGATCTTCAGGCCGACGGAGCGGGCCCTGACCTGGATGCGGTCGTTCAGCCCCAGGTTCTCGAGCACGTCTTCAGGGAACCAGACCAGGTCGTGGGAGCCGGCGTGGCGGCCGATGTAGATGCCTTCGCCGCCGCGGGCCTCGCCGGAGATGACCCTGGCCGGGTTGCCGATGCCGCCGAGGATGGCGATCGCCGTCTGGGACGGGCTGGCGGCGTCGCGGCCCTGCACCGTCACGTCCGGCTCCACGTGGTCGGCGTTCGCCCAGCCGTAGGAGGGGTCGCCGAATGAGACCGCGTAGTTGATGCTGCCCATGCCGATGCGGACCTTCGACGTGCCGTCGTAGCCGACCCTGAAGGCGCCGCCGCCGGGCGGCTGGACCACCGCCTCGACGGCGGTCTCCACGAGCGTCTCCTTGTTGGTCCGGAGCACGCCGCCGCCGTCAGCGGCTGGTGGCGACGTGGCCGGGCCCACCGTCACCGGGCCCACGGGTATGCCCAGGTACCTGCCGATGTTGGCGTCGGCGTCGACCCTGGGGGCCAGCAGCTGGCCCTGGCGCGTGGACAGGATCGGCGTCACGGCGATGCCCACGCCCGACATCTCGCTCGGGCCGCCGCTCACGATGCCGATGGTGGCGCCGCCCCGGTACAGGCCCTTGCCGTAGTCCGTCTGGATGTCCCTGAGAAAGACGATGTCGCCGAACCGCAGCTCGTCCAGACCGTACCGCTCGATGTCCGGCGGGTGGCTGGTCTGGATGTTCCAGTGGCCGGTCAGGCTTCCAGCGCCAGCGCCCTGCCCCATGATCTCCGCCGGGATCTCCTTGACCACCGGCACGTCCAGGCGGCCGTCCGGCGTCCGGGCCACGAGCTGCTCCAGGACGTGGGGTGCCAGGCCGTGGACGAAGACGTCGTCGAAGCCCTCGATCTCCAGGCCGATGCCCACCGCCCTGGCCTGCATGACGTCGCCGATGGCCAGCCTGTCCAGCACCGCGTCGTCGAAGTGGACGAGGGCAGTGTTGCCGAACTTGCCGAACACCACGCCACGCTCGCCCCGGCCCGCGCCGGACATGAGCCGCACTTCGTTGCCGATGGCGACGTAGGGGATCCACGCGCTGCGGGCCCGATCATCGCCGGAGCCCTCCACGGCGACGCCGGGCGTGACGCGATCACCGCTCCAGCCGAAGATCCGGTCACCCAGTTTGATGTTGTAGTTGATGCCGCCAGTGCCGACCAGGACCTTCGGCCTGCCGTCCCACGTCACGGCATAGGAGCGTGACGGCTGGGTCGGCGCGATCTGGCCCTGGATCGCGATGGTCAGCACCCTGTCCTTGTTGGTCGTTATCGGTAGCCGCTGAGCCGCCGTCTGGGCGCCGGCCAGAGCCGGCAGCAGCAGGACGGCCAGCAGCGCGAGCGCTGTCATCGTCGACAGGTGCTTTCTCATTGTCTCTCTTTGGTTCGCCGTGGCCCGTATACGAAGATGCACCATCGCAGGTCGGGTTGTGGGTGAACGATATCGCGTCCGTTGACGCCGCGCAAAGAGAAGAGACAGGGAAAGGGCCGGACGCTCGGACGTCCGGCTGGCTATCTCGTTGCGCCAACCGCCGCGGTGAAGATTCCTGGCGCACCGAGGACAACGCAACACGGTTCGGCGCCCCGAAGGCCGCGTGGCGCGTTGACCTCGCCGTTCGATGACGACCCGGAAGGGAGGCGCCTGGCAGAAGGTCCGTACCGGGTTCGCGTCGGTAGGAGTGGACAATCGGGAAAGGAAGAGTCATGGCAGTGCTACGTGATGCATTATCCTCGGCGACTCGTTCCGCCAGCCACGCGGCCGCACTGGAGCAGGCCGTCCTCGAGCTCGCGGCGGGCCAGCACGGCGTGGTCAAGCGGGCGCAGCTGGTGGCCCTGGGTCTCAGCTTGAAGGCCATCGACCGGCGCCTTGCGGCGGGTCGGCTGACGGCGAGCGCAGGGGAATCCACGACCGCTCTTGACCCGGCACGTCCGCGGAAGCACCGTGCAGATCCCGGTCGTCGTGGCAGAGAAGGGAAGGAGACCCGAATGGCTTCGGATCCGGCATTCGTGAAGCACGTGTGCGACAATGTCCGCGAACAGGTAGGCGAAGTCTCCTACCTGCCCATGTTCGGCGAGTACGCCATCTACGTGGGCGCCAAGGTGGTGGCGTTGGTGTGCGACAACCAGCTGTTCCTCAAGCCCACCGACAGCGGCCGGGCGCACCTCGGCACGCCCGTGGAGGCGCCGCCCTACCCGGGCGCGCGGTCGTACTTCCTGCTCGACGAGGAGCTGGACGACGCGGACAGGCTCTCCGCGCTCTTCCTGGCGACGGAGGCCGCGCTGCCGCGGCCGAAGCCGAAGAAGATGAAAAAGGCCTGAGCCTTGCGGACTTGCGCGTGGACATCCAGTGCTCCGGGTCGAGGTTCGTACATCGAAATGTACCGCGCGCTACTGGTTGCGGTCATCAAGGCTATTTGAAGGTCGCGTAGGCGGCTACGAAAGGATCTCCCCAGTCCGCCCATCGACCCCGGTCCGCTCGATGAACCGGGGCGTCAGGTGGTCGAAGTCGCGATCTGTGGTGATCAAGTGGGCTCCGTAGGCGGAGGCACAGGCGGCGATCCAGGTATCATTCTGACCGAACGGCCTGGCGGGCTTGGCGACCTTCTCCGAGTAATGGTCGATCTCCGCGTATCTCGTGAGCACCTCGTCCGAATCGATTCCTACGATCACGAGTTGACGGATCAGCTCATTCAGGGCGGCGCGCTTACCGTCGCCCCAGCCGAGTTTCAATGCCAGGGCGCGGACCTCCCCCACCGTGACGACAGAGATGACCGGGCGTTCGGACCGCTCAACCAGCTCCAGCTCCTCGCGTATGCGGACGCCAGCAGCCTTGCCGCGTATGAGGTGAATAAGGACGTTGGTGTCGAGGAGCAGGAGGTCGTCCGGAGCGATCACGAAAGCTGCTCCAGGGCCTCCAGGATCTCCTCATCGGACTCGTCGCCAGGCCACCGGCCGAAGATGGCGTTGATCCCCGAGCGCGGGCCCTGGTGAACCCGCGGCCCTGTGGTCTGCTGAGCCCCGGTGAGCGGGCGCGGCGGCTTTCCCCAGAGCGACTCCTCGGTGGGCCGGGCGGCGCGGATCCTGTCGGCTTCGATGCGGAGCAGGCCGCCGGCGGGGGTGAAATGGGCGGTTCCGGCGACCACGACCGGCCTCGTCCAGATGTCCTGGAGATCGGAGACATGGCGCGGCTCGGCGATGCCCCGGAAGCGTTGGTTCTGTATGGTGGACAGGATGGTGAAGGTGCGATCGCTGTACCGGATCGCGTCCAGGCGACCGGCCACCCGCACGTACTGGGGTGGGGGGATCCGCGCTTCCAACCGGACGAACTCCTGCACATGCTCGCGGCGGACCTGGACCTCGCGGCCGTTCTGTACGGTCACCACATCCGCGCCACCGTCGAACGCGCGATCGAGGCGTCGGAAAACCTCGAGCAGGCCTCTGTCGAACAGGGGCGACTCCGTGTCTCCGGCCAGCGCGGCGGCGAGGCTCTCGCTGAAATAGTGGAAGCTGGACAGCTCCGGATCCACTTCGGGGAACATCTCCCCCTGCCCGAACGTGTCCGGCGCGGCTTCGAGCAGGGTGGGGACGTGCAGGTCCAGGACCGTGGAGCCTGGCTTCAGCTCGACGGAGTAGTCCGCCGTCGCTTCGATCCATTCGGGCGCTCTGCCCCGGGCCGAGCTGCGTCCCTGGGTCCGCATGCGCACCGCTCGCTTGCTGCCCTCGATCACGACATCCAGGACATCGCGCAGCACCCCGGCGGAAACGGTCTTCCCCCGGGCGCCGGGACCTTCGATCCGAACCTGATGGTGGGTCAGCGTGACCTCCCCTCTCGTAGCGACACCTGCGGATAACCCGGGGGTCGAAGTTTGTTCGGCGCCGGGCGGCGGGCAAGGGGATTGCTCGAAGACCAGCCCCTACAAGAACAACCGCATCCGCCCCTCCAGCGCCGCCCGGTCCAGCACCCCCGTGACATTGAACACCTCCGGGTTGAACGTCTGCCCGTTCCCTTTGCTCCGCCACGTCCGTGTCGGTGCCCGACTCGATCTTGAGCCGCGCGGCCGCGTGGGCGGCGGCGGGGCCGATGGACGGCGCGATCACCAGGAAGCAGGCGACGCGCACGGGGGAGTCGCGGATGTAGCGCTTGAACTGCTTCAGGTGGCTGGGCGGCAGCTCGTAGACGCTCTCCTTGCTCTTGTTGTCCCACATGAGGATGTCGCCGCGGCGGCCGATCCCGAAGCAGCCGTCGCAGTGGTCGGAGCCGTCCATGGTCCGGTTGGCGAGGAGGACCTCGCGGTCGCGGCGGGCCAGCTCGACCAGGTAGCGGTAGTACAGCTCGCCCGGCGACGCCGCGGCGGGGACATCGCGGAAGACCATGCGGTCGAAGTAGTCGGCAGCCCCGCGTCCTCCAGGATGGCGCCGAGCTGGGCGCCGGTCAGCGTGTCCAGCAGCTTGTCCCATCCGACCCGGGTCATCTCGATCCCCAGCGTGTCCTTCACCCCGGCCACGATCGAGCGCGACCTCGAGCACGGCCTGGAACACGTCCGTGCCTTGGCATCCGCGTACTTCAGCGCGTCCGGGGCATCGGCCTCCCGGAGCAACTGTTCCTCGAGCGCACGCTCCTCCACGTTCCGGACGATGAGCTCGCGCGACCGCTCCTCGTCCGGCTTCGATATGTCCTTGGTGAAGCTGTCGATGATCCGGTGGAGGTACGCCTTCGTCACTCCTGGTCGTCGCGCTCGGCACCATCAGGCGGCATCCCCGCCTTGGTCGCCGCGGACTTCGCCAGTTGTTTTGCGCCCGTCGACTCGTCGAATCGGATATCTTCCGCGAGGCGGACCGCGTTCACTATGGGGAGGCGGTAAGGCTCGAATGGCCCGCGCGAGGAAAGGTATTCCGGAGGCCCGAGTAGAGCGGACTCAACAACTTCCGGTCATCCATCGCGACGTAGAACGCTTCTAGGAATCGAGCCAGTCGGCTGTCACGACACTCGAATACAGTGTACGCGCCGGTGATCATCCCGTTGTGCTTTGAGAGGCCGACGGTCCTTGGCGTTTCTGGAACATCAAACAGGCAGAAGATCAGGTCACCGACACGCACCTCCTGACTGGTGCCCATGTCGGCTGAGAACTTTCCTCGCCCCGTGGAAACATCCCGTACGATGACACCAGCTTTCGTCAGTGACAGCAGTTCGTATTCGCTATGGCGATCCCCAACAAGGGCCTTACGCCGCCGCAGGATTGCCCGATTAGGAACGAGCGTCCAATGCTCCGGGACCTTCCCCAGCCACGGCAAGCCGGACTCCTTCATCGCGGGATAGGGCTTGAGGTCGGCGATCATGCCTCCTCCCCGGCGATCTCGCCTTCGGCGGCCGGACCGGCCTGCCAGTCTGTAGCAATCGTCTTCCAGTCTGTCTTCCGTGAAATGGATTTACCCTTCTGATCCTTGCCGACCCAAACACCCCAGAAATCGGGGTCATCGGAGCGTGGCTGCTGGGACTTGGGCAGATCGTTCATCTTCACCAAAACCGGCAACTCAGCGGCCCGGCCGAGAAGAATGGCACTCTGGGAAGGCAGAGAAGGCAACTCGCGGAGCAGCCCGCGGAGATTGTCCGGGACGAGCCGGTTCACCAGTTCTTGGTCGCGATCGTTGCTGATCCGGTGGAGCAGAAACGTGTTGCACTGCGATAGAACCGTGGGTGACAGCTCGGAGGGCCGTTGCGACGACAGGACGAGGCCGAGTCCGAACTTGCGCCCCTCACGCGCGATGCGCTCGAAGACCTGACAGCAGATGCCGGCCGCATCCTGATTCTCTACATCCTCCTTATAGCGCTTGATGAAGGTGTGCGCCTCTTCCATCACCAGCACGGTTGGCAGTGCGACTCCGTTCACCTTCACGTAGCGTTGGAGCGCCTCGAAGGTCATGCGGGCAATGACGGCGGTTACAACGTGAACGACCTCGGTGGGCACGAGAGAAAGGTCGATCACCGATACGCACCCGTCTTCAGCGTTGTCGCTGCCGATGTAGCTTGCCAGCCATTGGTCCAGCGTAGTCTCGCCAGCATCTCCCATGATCGGTTTCATGCGCGTGTCCGTCAGGAGTGCGCGGATTCTAACCAAGAGGGTTTCGATGTGTTCGGAGACGTTGAGTATTTCTCCTGCCGCCTCCACGCCGCGAAGCAGAGACGCGCCTTCGAAGGCGCGGGGTGCATCCACGTCCGCTGGAATCACGTCGGCGTCTGTCCCGCCGAATGCGGAATGCGCGTCGCTCGTCGCCGCAAGCAAATCTTGGATTTCCTGGCGGGTGAAGTCAGGGTGCGCGTACTGAACCCGTCGGGGCCTACACAGCCCTTCGATCATATCGACGAGCGCTTTGAGCCGCACCTGCTGGACGCCTGTGAAAGATCCAAGGCCGGACTCCAGCCCCGTCTTCCATTTCTCCAACTTCTCGAAGAACGCCTTTGGTTTCGGGAACGCACCCCACGGCCCGCCGGAGTTCTGCTCGATCCGAATGGTCGTCACGAGCGTCCGAAGAAACCGCCGCATGTCGTGACTTGCATCCGGCGTTGGCTCGGTCTGGCCGTCCCGAACGAAGCGAAGTGCGTGCATCAAGGTCGGCCGCTGCGTCCTCGCGCTGGCCTGCGTGAAAGAGCACCACTCGGCGCTGTTCCAAAACCACAACGGCACCTTGAGCGCGGTTTCGCCCTCGGCGGGATTCACCTTGAAAATGCGTGCTGTGACCGTGTCGTCACCGCTGAATGCGCGCGCATACTCGCCATTGGGGTCGAGAATGATGAACCTCGCGTTGGGTCGCCCCCCTGCCAGCATCTGCGTTGCCTGCTCCAAGCTCCATCGGATGAGGCCGGCAACGGAGCAGGACTTACCGCTGCCCGTGTTCCCCAGTATCGCCAGGTGGCGCCCGAACAGGCGGTTCGGGTCGATAGACACCTCCGCATCACCGGCGAGCGGGCTCGTGCCAATCTTGACGCTGCGTCGTTCCCCCGACTCGACGATGGAGCGGAGCTGGGTTTCCGTGGGCAAGACCACGGCAGCGCCTACCGACGGCAAAGCATCCGCACCCCGCCGGAAAGCATATTTCCCTTCCGGTACAAGTTTGCGGAGCGTCCCCAGTGGGTTGAGCCTCAACCGGCGGAGCGGGTAAGGCAGGTCTACCAAGCCAAAATCCTGCATCCCGCGTCGTTTCGGGAATGGCGAGCGTTCGACTGTCAGCCACTCAACCTGACCGACAAGGAAAGCTTCATCCACTGGAATGAGTAGGTAGCCGTTGACCCTGGGAAACGGGCGGGGGCCTCCGGCATTCAGAGCGACGGACTCGGGTGCCTCGATGTCGAGGGCGACTTTGATCTCGTCGGGCGAGACGAAGTCCACCGCACCAACGCGGAGACTGCCTGCCTGGTCGATCAGTGACTGGCTCATGACGGCGAGCCCCCCTCGTTGGCCGGAGGGCTTTCGGTATCGCTATCGGCGCGCGGTTGGGTTCCCCAGCGTGCTTTGAGGAACTCCGCCATGCGGAAGGTGGTACGGTCGATCGCCGGCTTCGGAAGGTAGTGATCGACAAGAGTCTGCAATTCACCGAGGTGGTCGCCAATCAAAAGTGTAACCTGGGCCTGTCTGCCAAGCCTCTCATATGTGCGCATGATGCGGCCAAGGGGATCGCCATAGGCAATGATCACCAAGTGCGCGGATGGGATCGTCAGCATGTCCTCGATGACGCGGTTGATGTGCTCGTCGCCGAAGCTGTACCCGTAACAAATCACGGTGCTATTCGGTCGGCAGACCGAAACGGCGAAGTCCCGGAACAATTCGACGTAGGGATAGGCCGTTGTCTCTCGATCTTTGGCGGCGTTGGGATAGATCATGAGGCGTGTCGCGTCGATGCGCTCGAGACCAGGAGCCTCCAGGTACGGCTTTGTGTCCTCGGCGCCAAAGGGCAGGCCGATCCGGCGAATCGATCCATCGCCGTCGATCCAGTCGACCGAGCCGTGGAGTTTGGTGAAACGCGCAACGCCTTCGAGATAGCGCGGCTCCCCACGGATGCCGGGCGGGCTGTAATGCAGGTCCACATCGACGCGCGACGCGCGGAACACCGGCGCCATGGCGCCCACGAAGCGGTCGATGAGGCGCAGGCCCGCGACATCCGAACCCGCCTCTACGAAGCGGTCGTAGTTCGTCGTGAAGCACTGCAAGCGCTCGCGGGTGCCGGTACGGCTGGCAAAGCTCATCAGGAAGCTGACGAGGTAATTGAATGCCTCCTCTCGAACCTCTGCGCTTGCCGTCGCAATGTTACGTTCGCCTTGTAGGATGGACTTCGCGAACGTTTGAAGGGCTGCTTTCAGACCGTGTCGCACGGCCTCAACTTGTGCGTGCTCTCGTGACCCATCCGGCTTTGAGGCCGCGAGGATTTCGATGCCACGGAGCAATTCGTTCGCGACGCGGACCTGGTCTTCGAAGTTCCCGTCTTCCCGCCCGGCCGCCGTGGCGGTGCGCTTAGCTTCTTGTGTGATCTCGGCGTTCAGACTCTCAAAGGTGACGGTATCCATCCCGGGCAAACTCTCGCCCGTCGCCAGCCGGTGAACAGCGTGCGTCAGCCCCGAGCCGATCAGCAAGGACAGATGCTCCGATTGGACCAGCGCCGTGAGCCACGGCTCGATTCGCGGACGGAGTTTCTCAAGGCCGAAAGTCTCTTCGGGTTTCGCCCAGGTGCATTTGGAGTCCGCTGGCAACGTGAACGGACCGGAGTCCGGCGTACCAGTCTTGCGATCTAGGAGGACAGGCTCGTGATCGTCACGTGTCTTCAGTATCTGCCCGCCGCGCTCCAAGTGGGCCTTCAACGCCTCGACAGTCATGGCTTCTCTCCCCCAATGATCTCCCCGAGCAGCCCTTCAGTCTCCTCTTCCAGCGCCAGGATGTCCGCTCGGATCTCGTCCAGCGAGCGGAGCGGCTTCGGCTTATAGAAATGGCGCGTGAAGCTGACTTCGTAGCCGGTCTTGACGCTGTCGGGCGAGTACCAGGCCTCCCCAGCGTAGGGCAGCACCTCTCGGTGCATGAAAGCGTCTATGCCGCCCTCCTCAAGCAGCGGCACTTGCTCGGTGTCGCGCAGGTCGGAGTCGGGCTCGTACTCGACGACGGCCGACCTGCTGCCTAAAGTGGTCTCGAACAGGCCGCGCGGCGGGTCGGCGACTGTCGCCTTCTTGTGGATCTTCCTGATCACCGGCGCCGCGTCCTCGGTGCGCTCGTGGTTGTCCTTCAGCTTCCTGATCTCCGCGGGCTTGTAAGCTCGCTCGGGGTCGATGTCATTCAGCCGCAGCGGCCGCTCGACGGTGACCTTCCAGTAGCCGAAGGCGGCATTGGGGAAGATCTTCGACTGCTCGGTCTCCTCGAACGCGAAAAAAGTGTCGCAGATGCGCTGGATGTCCTCGTCGGACAGCTCGCAGTTCTTCTTGCCGAGGTTCTTGCGCAGCGGCCTGAACCACTGCGTGGCGTCGATAAGCTGTACGCGGCCCCGGCGATGCGCCGGCTTGCGATTCGTGAGAACCCAGATGTAGGTGGCGATGCCGGTGTTGTAGAACATGTTGAGCGGCAGCGCGACGATGGGCTCGAGCCAGTCGTTCTCGATGATCCAGCGGCGGATGTTGCTCTCGCCCTGGCCGGCATCGCCCGTGAAGAGCGAGCTGCCGTTGTGGACCTCGGCGATACGGCTGCCGAGCTTCGTGTCCTGCTTCATCTTCGAGAGCATGTTGGCCAGGAAGAGCATCTGGCCGTCGCTGGAGCGGGTGAGTAGCGAGAACTCGGGGTCCTCCGCGTGCTCGATCACGAAGCGCGGGTCCTTCATGCCCTTCTTGCCGCCCATACGCTCAAGGTCGCTCTTCCAGCTCTTGCCGTACGGCGGGTTGCTGAGCATAAAGTCGAACTCGCGCGACGGGAACGCGTCGTTGGCGAGGGTGGAATGCTCGGGGCCGCCGACGATGTTGTCCGCGGCGTCGCCCTCGCCCTTCAGCAGCAGGTCGGCCTTGCAGATGGCGTAGGTCTCGGCGTTGACCTCCTGGCATAGAGGTGGGTGGCGACCTGGTTGCCGTGATCGCTGGCGAGTTGCTGGAGCGTCTCCTCGGCGACGGTCAGCATCCCGCCGGTGCCACAGGCGCCGTCGTAGAGGAGGTAGGTGCCCGACTCGATGTCGTCGGCGACGGGAAGGAAGATCAGCTTCGCCATGAGCTGCACGGCATCGCGCGGCGTCCAGTGCTCCCCCGCCTCCTCATTGTTCTCCTCGTTAAAGCGACGGACCAGTTCCTCGAACACGGTGCCCATGCCGTGGTTGTCGAGGCCGGGGTGTTTGACCGAACCGTCGCCGTTCACGACCGGGTTCGGGCTCAGATTGATGTCCGGCGACAGCAGCTTCTCTATCAGCGTGCCGAGCGCGTCCGCCTTCGACAGCCGCGGGATCTGGTTGCGGAACTCGAAGTTCTCGAGGATGTCCTGCACATTGGGCGAGAACCCGTCGAAATACGCCTCAAAGTCAGCTCGGAGCTGCTGTTGGCTCGCGCGAGCGCGGAGGTCACGTAGCGTGAACTTTGATGTATTGTAGAAGGCCTGGCCGGCGGCCTGGCGGAGGGCCTGGTCCTGGTGGACGATGCCGGCCTCGTCGAGGGAGGCTTTCATTTCAAGGGCGATTTGCTTCGTCGGCTCCAGGACGGCGTCCAGACGGCGCAGGACGGTCATCGGGAGGATGACGTCGCGGTATTTGCCGCGGACGTAGAGATCACGGAGGACATCGTCGGCAATGCCCCAGATGAAGTTGGCAATCCAGTTTAGGTTGGGTTGATCCATATTGTCATGGGATACAAAGATTTATAGT
>SLCC01000122.1 GCA_007126035.1 Gemmatimonadota bacterium | reverse complement strand
TCCGCCGTGTACGCCCGCTCCACCGCGAACTGGGCGTCCCCGCTGACCAGGACCGCCGTGGCCCTGGCCGGTGGCGCCTCACCCGCCTGCCGGCGGGTGACCCGGCCGTGCATGCCCAGATGCACCCGCAGGCTCCAGCCGCCGTCGATATGGACCAGCAGGTGCTTGCCCACCGCCTCCACCGCGACGATCCGCCGCCCCGCCAGCTCCAGCACCTCGCCCCGGTCCCGGAGCGCCAGGCGGTCCAGGGTGGCGCCCGACACCTGGCCGGCCAGAGCCGTTGCTACCCGCCGGATGGTATCGCCCTCAGGCATGACCCCGCCCGACGCGGTCCGGCAACGGCTTACGCTCCGGCCTCATCTCCGTTAGCATGGCTCTGGTCGTTCCCGTCTCATGGTACAGATGAACACACAGTGACGTAGCACCCGCATGCTTAGCATACTGTTCCGCCCGATTTTGTCCGGTCCTACCCTCTTGCTCCCGTTCCTGGCCTGGCTCCCCCTGGTCCTCGCCGCCGATCCAGCCGTGGCCCAGTCACCGGTCGACGCCCTCGTCGCCCAGTCGCCGGCCACTGCCGAGCCAGGGCCGCTGGCGGACATCGACGAATATATCGAGCGGGGGATGCGTGACTGGGCCATCCCCGGCCTGGCGGCGGCCGTGGTCCAGGGCAACCAGGTGGTCCTGGCCCGCGGCTACGGCGTCCAGCGCCTCGGCTCCAGCGACGGGGTGGACGAGCACACCATCTTCGGCATCGCCTCGCTCAGCAAGGCCTTCACCTCCGCGGCCCTGGGCATGCTGGTGGACGAGGGCCGGCTGTCCTGGGACGACCCGGTCTCGAACCACCTGCCGGACTTCCAGTTATACGACCCGTGCATGACCGCCGCCACCACCGTCCGGGATCTCCTGGCCCACCGGGTGGGGATCGGTCGCATGACGGGCAACCGACTGCCCTGGCTCAGCAACCGGGACCGGAGCGAGCTGGTACGGCGGATCCGGCACCTGGAGCCGGAGCAGCCGTTCCGGAGCGACTACGTCTACTCGAACGTGGGCTACCTCATCGCCGGCGAGCTGATCCCCGCCATCACCGGCCAGAGCTGGGACCGGTTCGTGGCGGAACGGATCTTCGCGCCGCTGGGCATGGACCGTAGCAGCACCAGCATCACCGTCATCGGTCCCGACCACAATGCCGCCTGGCCGCACCAGGAGATCGACGGCCGGCTGGTGACCATACCCCGCCGCGACTTCGACGTGGTGGGCCCGGCCGCCTCTATCAACAGCAGTGTGGCGGAGCTCACCACCTGGATGCGCATGCACCTGGGCGATCTCGGCGAGGTGGACGGGCAGCGCCTCCTGAGCGACAGCGTGATGGCCCAGATCCACCAGCCCCAGAACCTGACGCCCGGGCCGGCCCTGGCGCCGCCCACCGCCTACGCCATGGGCTGGGGCGCCGCGGACCACGCCGGTCGCCGCATCTCCCGCCACTCCGGGGCCACGGACGGCATGAACAGCATCATGGTCCTGCTGCCCGAGGCGGACCTGGGCGTGGTGGTGCTGACCAATACCTTCAACGAGTTCATGAACGCCCTGGCCTTCCACATCATCGACAACGTCATTGGTGCGCCCGGCCCGGACTGGCACTCGCTCTACCTGACCGACTACCGGCACCGGCACGAGCAGGCCCGGCAGGAGCGGGAGGCGATACACCAGGCGCGGGAGCGGGGCACGCGGCCCAGCGTGGCGCTGGAAGGCTTCGCGGGCCACTACTACGACGACCTGTACGCCGACGCCCGGGTCTGGCTCGAGAACGGCAGCCTGGTCCTCGAGCTATGGGGCGACAGCGCCCACGTGGCGGACCTGGAGCACTGGCACCACGACACGTTCCGGGCGGTCTGGCGGAACCGGGCCAAGCGGGAGGAGTTCCTCTGGTTCACCCGCGGCGCCGACGGCTCCATGTCGCACCTGCACGTCGACTGGGCCCTCCGCCCCGACGTCCTCCAGGTGGGCGCCTACCCTTCCAGCTATCGGCGAGTGGCGACCTGGGAGCGTACGGCGGTAGATTCTGGATCATGATCCGGCCATGCGCGCGCCCGCACTGATCCGCCAGGTCACCGACCCGGTCCTGGAGCGGGTGCCCGTCCCGGTGGTGGGCGGCGAGAACCGGGGCCGCTGGTGGAACCTCTCCAGCGCCGGGAGCGGCTTCGCCTCGGGCCGGCGGGCTCGCACCCAGATGCGCGTGCTCAGGACGCTGATCCGACCTGGCGACGTGGTCTGGGACGTGGGCGCCCACCATGGCTACGTGACGCTGCTGGCGGCTCGCCGCGTGGGCCCCGCCGGACGGGTCCACTCTTTCGAGCCGGACACCCGTAACGCCCGCATCCTGAGACGTCACCTGCGGTGGAACCGCGTCCACAACGCCAAGGTTCACCCCGTCGCCCTCGGGGCGGAAGACGGCACGGCCAGGTTCGGCGGGGACAGCACATCCAAGACCCTGGCCCTGGGCCAGGGCACGGGACGAGTCACGGTCCGCACGGGACGGTCGTTGTTCGGCGCCGGCGAGGCGGACCCGCCCTCCTTCATCAAGATCGACGTGGAAGGCGCCGAGGCGCAGGTGCTCCAGGGCGCCCTGGACCTGGTAGCCACTGACGGGCTGATCGTCGTCGCCGTCCACTCGGCCCGGGCCGACCGCGACTGTACCGACCTGCTAATGGAGCACGGCTTCGAGCTGATACCGTCACGCCCCCTGGAGCGCGCCCGCCGCGCTGGCTGGCACGGCGACCCCGACCTGCTCTGCATGGGTCCCGCGTGCCAGGATCAGCAGCAGGTCGTGAACGCGGTGCGGGCGCTGGGATTCTGAGCCGCTTCGCCACGTTGGCCCCGGAACTCCGGGATCCGAACTTCGAACCCCGAGCTCCGAGCTCCGAGCTCACAACTCCAATCGCGCGTAGCGGTAGTCCGGCGTGAACCCCACCGCCGCCAGCAGCGGCAGCAGCGGTGACCGGAAGGCCGGCTCCCCATCCACCTCCTCCAGCATGATGATCCGGCGAGGCTGGTGGCGGGCCACTTCCGTCAGCAGGGGAAGCGCCGTCGCCAGCGCTTCCGGATCCGTCGGCTCGAAGGTACGCAGGCGACGGCCCCGGCGGTCCAGGTACAGCACCGGCTGGCCGGCCACGAGGACGACCACCGCACCCGCCGCCCTCGCCGGCGGGCCGCCTCCGCCCCGGAGCGCCGGCCAGGGCAGGAGCCAGCCCCACGGGTTGGCCGGGTCCATGGCAGCCAGGAAAACGGCGTCGCCCTCGTCGTCACTGTCACGGACCCGGCGGAGCCGGTCCACCAGGCCCGGGTAGGCGAACTGGGCGCCGCCCAGACCCTCCACGAAGTAGCCACGGCGCACCTTGCCCGCCTCCTCCAGGGAGCGGAGCACCTGGTAGACGCCGGCAAAGCCGCCGCCCAATGCCTCCACCGCCGCCGTCTCCCGGAACACGATGCCGTGTCGGTCCAGCAGCGTGGCCGCCCAGGCCGCCGCCCGCTCCGTGGGCGAGACCGGCTCCCGGACCAGGTCCCGGACCAGGGACCAGCGGCCGCCCAGACCGCCAGGGCCGCCGGTCCTGGCCACCGGCCGCCAGGAGCGAGACCGGCCCGACACCGCGCGACGCCCAGTACGTCGGCCACGGGAGCGGTCGCCGACGTCGTGGCCCGTATCCTGGCCCTGGCCCCGGTCCTGGCCCCGGTCCTGACCCCGATCCCGGCCCCTGCGCCGGGTCGCCAGTGTCCGCAGGGCGCCGAAGGTGTCGTTGGTGACGAGCCCGGCCCAGACCAGGTCCCAGAGCAGGCCCAGCAACCGGTCGCCGGGCAGGTCCGGCAGAGTGGCCGCCAGCTCGGCGTGGAAGGAGGCGCCCCGCCGGGCCAGGTGGTCCAGGATGGCCCGGTGCCGGTGGTCCAGCCCCTCGGGCTGCCCCCCGTGCTGCCCTCCGTGCTGCCCCCCGTGCGGCTCGTCCAGCGGCGGCGGGATGAGGAGCCGGTCCACCCGTTCGCGGCGGAAGAGCTGGATCCGGCCGTCGTCGCTGCGGATGGGCGAGTGCCCCACCCACACCAGCCAGCCCACCGCGCCCAGCTCGTCCAGCTGCTCGGGCCGGAAGTCCCGGACCCGGGCGGGCAGGATGGACCGGACCAGGTCACGGTAGCTCAGGGGAATCCCCTCGAGCTGCACCACCGCGTCCTCGAGCCGCTCGTGCTTCTCCGGCCCGGTCCGGTGCCAGCCGGGGAGGAACCGGGCCAGGGTCTCGGCGGGCACGGGGGCCACCTGGCCTCGAAGCCTGGCGATGGTCCGGCGCTTAACCTCCCGGAGCACCTCCGGGTCCACCCACTCCTCGACGGTCTGCCCCGGGGTGAATTCGCCACGGAGCAACCGCCCCTCAGTGGCCAGCGCCTCCAGGAGCGACCGGGCCTGGGCGGGGACCAGGCCGTACCGCTCCGCCACGGCGGTCGCTGTGAACGGCCCGTGGGTCCGGGCCCAGCGCAGCAGCAGCGTCTCCACGGGTCGGGCCACGGGCGAGAGGTACGCCGCCGCCACGCCCGACGGCGGCGCCACGCCCAGTGCGTCACGGTAGAGCCCCGCGTCCTCCACGGCGATCCAGCTGTCACGGGCGGTGTCACGGGCGGTGTCCCGGGCGGTGTGCCGGGCGGTGT
>SLCC01000201.1 GCA_007126035.1 Gemmatimonadota bacterium | reverse complement strand
ATTCGAACTCCGAGCTCCGAGCTCCGAACTCCGACCGCCCCTCCGCCACCCGGCCGCCGCTTGCCGGGCTTCGGGGGGATGCCGCGCGGTGGCGAGTGTCGGGCGCTCGATTCGAGCTCCGAGCTCCGAACTTCGACCGCCCGGCCAGCCCCCGGCCGCCGGTTGCCGGGCCTCGGCGGGATGGCGGGCGAGGCTCGCGGTGTTCGGCTCCGACCAGCGCCGGTGGAGCCACGCCTGCTTCTCCACGGTGCAGGGAAAGGCATTGGAGCCTAGATCCCGGGCCTTCTCCCGGCAGTTGCAGGTAGCGGAAGCGACTGGTGAATGCCGCTCCGGGGAGCGCGCCGCAGGGCGGGAGCGATGACAACTCACCATGGAAGTCGTCGGCTCCCGGCCCGTGTTGCACTGACCCCGGTATCTGATGACAACCCGGAACACTCCTGGCGCCGGGACGGACCGTTGCACGGATTGTCCTCGGCCTGCGAGGAGAACGCGGAAAGGAAGCTCTGCCGGAGCGCCGCGTGTTGCGTTGTCATCGGTCGACCTCGCCGCCGGACCAGCCTACCACCTGCCTCTTTCTGCCCGAACCCGTCTCGTCGGACAGCCCAATCCGTTGACGCCGACCTATTCATGTCTATCGTGTCAGGCCGTTGGAAGGTTGCGGCCGCCCCCGGAGCAGGACGAATACCGGTGCAGCGGCCCGGTCCGGCCATGTGCGGCTGGCGAGGTCGCGGGCTGGACGAGGATGGAAGCGCCGGGCAGTTTGTCGGGCAGCCTCCCGAACTCCGAGCTCCGAACTCCGAGCTCCGACCGCCCCGCCAGCACCCGGCCTCCGCTTGCCGTGCCTCGGCGGGCTGGCGGGCGGCGGCGAGTGGCGGGCGCTCCCGTGCTTCGTGCGCGTGCTTCGTGCGTGACCCGTGACCCGTGACCCGAAACGGCCACACGAGGATCTCGCATTGGGCACCGGGCAGGCGCAGGCGGGGCGATGTCCGTTCGCTCCCGTGCTTTGTGCGTCGGAGTGCGTTCGGAGTGCCGTCGGACTTCGGGCGGCCTTACTGCTCGATGTTCTTGACCGGTTCAGCTATCTTCCAGACCTGATCTAGCCTCAAGTGGAGCGCTGCG
Source organism: Gemmatimonadota bacterium (assembly GCA_007126035.1). Taxonomy (GTDB): domain Bacteria; phylum Gemmatimonadota; class Gemmatimonadetes; order Longimicrobiales; family RSA9; genus SLCC01. The sequence goes on along the minus strand of SLCC01000201.1, from coordinate 14,969 downwards.
ACATGAGTCTGTTCACGTTCATCCTGATCCTGGTGTTCATGGTCGTGGTGATCGAGGCGGGGACCAAGCTGCTTCTCCCGGTCTCTCGCCGGTTGGCCGACCTGATGGGGGCGATTGCGGAAGAGAAGCGGCAGACGGGGCGCCTGGGGGATCAGAAGGTGCTGCCGGAAGCCGCCATGGAAGAGATCGAGGAGCGCTTGACGCAGCTCGATGAGCGCCTGGCGTTCCTCGAGGAGCTCAGGGCTCCCGCTAGTCGGCCTGAGCTCCATCCTGGTGAGGAGGAGGAGGTCCTGGGTAGTCGGCGCCAATAGTTGGTCAGCCGGTCAGTTCGAGCTGACCGCATGCCAACGGCTGCATGTCTTGGCCGTGGAGGTTGACGACCCGGTTCGCCAGGTCGAACTCCTCGGGTCCGGGCACACCGACCTCCAGCGCGGCCGATCGTAGCTCGGGCAGCGAGCGGGTCACGTCGTAGACTACGTTCCCCTGGTCGTCGGCTGTTGGGTACATGTCGCCGTCTGGCGGGGTTTCACCCGCCAGCCCCAGCTGTCGATCCAGGTTGAGCATGATGCCGCCGGGCTCCTGGCAGGTGGAGCCGAGGTGCACGTGCTGCGGCACCGGTTGGCCTGGCTCGAGACCCGAGGCTTCCACCCGCGCTCTCAGCCGGTCCTGGTCCACGGCGACAGTGACGGTGCCGGAGACGCCTGACCCGGCCAGTGGCTCGAGTTGGGCATGGTACGCCTGGGGCGCTGGCCAGCCAGGCGGCGGAGCCTCGACAACCGGCGGGTCCGCTTCCGGTGGTGGGCCTGGACAGGCGACCAGGACTGCGGCTCCCGCCATCGTGGCGACCATACCCCCTGCAATTCTCAGGACTCCCGTCATGCTGACACCTCCGGCCACGAGCGCTCTAGTGGTGGACCTTCATGCGCCCGCTACGCAAGAACCGTTCAGGTCAAGCCAGAGGTAGGGGTTCCGATCGCATCTCGGGAGCGGTGGAATCCCGGCGACCCCGCCGCTTCCTGTCCGGACCCGTCTCAGCCCCCACCTCCCGCATCCCCTTCCGGTCGACCCACAACCCGGACCTCGCCCAGGAGCGTGTACTCGTCGCCGCCGAGCCGGCCCACCGGGTCGAGGGATGCCACGTCCACATGATAGGTTTCGGGGTCCATGGTCAGGTCCTGGCCCAGGTGCACCGCCACGACCTCACCGATGACCAGGACGCTCGGGGAAGCACCCAGGTCCACCTCCCGGAAGAGCCGGCACTCGAAGGCTGCCACGGCGTCGGCCACATAGGGAACATCGATCCGCTCCGACTCGGCAGCCTGCAGCCCCGCGTCGGAGAACTCGTCCACGTGGGCGGCGAACTCACCGGAGGTCCGGACCATGGCGTCCAGGTGCTTGCTCCCTACCAGATTGACGGTGAATACGCCCGTCTGCCGGATGTTGGTCAGGGTGTCCTTGGGGCCGCCGCCCCTTCGCCCCAGGGACGCGCCCACCAGCATCGGCGAGGAGGACAGGGCGTTGAAGAAGCTGAACGGTGCCAGGTTGCGCTCGCCGTCTGCGGAGCGGGTCGAGATCCAGCCGATGGGCCGGGGCACTACCAGGGAGATCATCAGCCGGTAACGCTGGCGTGCGGAAAGCTCCTTGGGATGAATCAGAGCGGACATGTCTCAGGCCTCGTGTTGTGTCGGATCGGACGGGGCAGCACGTGGAAGATACGTCGCCCGGCACCGCCTCGCACGGGGCTCGGCTCCGGTTCGGGTAGCTCTGGCTGCGGAGCGCAGGCCGGCTGGACGCGGACGCGCGTGGCCTGATTGGCGCTGCAATCTCGTACGCGGCTTGCAGTTGAGAGACCAGGGGTTGCGAGTTGGACAGGGTGGCGCCGCGGACAGGAAAGGAGCGTGACATGAGGCTCAAAGAGTTGCTCGGCGGTAAGGATGGGGAGGTGGTGACGGTCTCGCCGCGCTCGGATATCGCGGCTGCGGTGCAGTTGCTCCTGGACCATCGCATCGGGAGTCTTCCCGTGGTAGATGACGCGGGTCGCCTCCTCGGCCTGGTGGCGGAGCGTGATCTGTTGAGCGCCTTGCACCTGGATCCCCAGACGAGCGAGGCGGTCCTGATCGAGCGCGTCATGCGCAGGCCCGCGCCCGCCTGCTCCCCGGACGATACGGTGCAGGACGCGATGGCGATGATGACCAGACAGCGTCAGCGGCACCTGGTCGTGTTGGATGGTGATGTCATCGCGGGCGTGATCTCCGTAGGCGATATCGTGAAGCACCGGCTCGACCAGCTGGAGACGGAGGCGGGCGTGCTGCGGGACGTGGTCGCTGGCCAGCGGGCTTCGCGAGGGAGCGTGGACTGAGCGGTCCCGGCCTCCGCGGCGAGGCGCTCCAATCCCGTCCTATGGACCAGCGGCGCGCCGAGGCTTAGCTTCGCCGGACCCTGCAACGAAGAAGGAGCGATGCGATGGAGCATACGGGCTTGATCCAGGACCCCATGGTCGTGTTCGCCTACCTGGCGTCCGTCCTGGGGTTGGTCTTCTGGCTGAGCAGCCGGCCGCAACTGGCGAAGCTGTTCAAAGTCACGCCGCCTGTCATATACGCGTACTTCATACCCACCATTTCGACGACAATCGGGATCTTGCCGCCGGCCTCGCCGGTGTACGACTGGATCGTCCGGTTCCTGTTGCCGTTCGCCCTGCTGCTCTTGATGATCACGGTGGACCTGAAGAGCGTGGCGAAGCTGGGCGGTATAGCCCTGCTCATGGTGGTCGCCGGCACGGCGGGCATCATGATGGGCGGTCCCGTCGCCCTGGCCGTCTTCGGGCCGCTGCTACCCGACGACGCGTGGATGGGCTTCGCGGCGCTGTCAGGCAGCTGGATCGGCGGCACGGCCAACATGGTGGCCATCGCGGAGAGCGTGGGCACGCCGGACGCCATGTTCGGGCCCATCATCGTGGTGGATACGGTGGTGGGCTACGGCTGGATGGGGGTGCTCCTGTTCTTCAGCGGGTGGCAGACGTGGTACGACAAGAAATACAACACCCGGACCCAGGCCCTGGAGGAGACGAACCAGCGGCTGGCGGCTGCGCAGGCGGAGCTCCACCCGGTGAGCCTGCCCTGGCTGGCGGCGATCCTGGGGATCGGCTTTGCCGGGGCGGTGGCGGCGGTGAACCTGGGTGACGCCCTGCCCGCGCTCGGCGACCCCACCATCATCAGCCACACCACCTGGGCCGTTCTGATCGTCGTGACGGTAGGCCTGATCCTGTCCTTCACGCCGCTGTACCACCTCGAGGAGCACGGAGCGTCCAAGGTCGGATACCTGGCCCTTTACCTGCTCCTCACCGCCATCGGAGCCCGGGCGGACCTGCGGGCGGTGCTGGACGCGCCGGCGTTCTTCGCCGCCGGTGTATTGTGGATCTTCGTCCACATCTGCGTACTGCTCCTGGTCGCCCGGCTGATCAGGGCGCCCATGTTCTTCGTGGCGACGGGCAGCATGGCCAACGTGGGCGGGCCGGTATCGGCGCCCATCGTGGCGGGCGTATACCATCCCGCCATGGCGCCCGTCGGGCTTCTCATGGCCATCGTGGGCTACGTGCTGGGGATCTACGCCGGTCTGGGTACCGCGTATCTGCTGTCGCTCGTGGCAGGTTAGGCCGCCTACGAGCGCCCATCCTGCCGCCGACGTGGAGCAGAGGGACCCGCCGGGGCGCTGGCGACTGCTGGCGCTCCTGAGCGGGGCCCAGCTCCTGGGGATGGCCCTCTGGTTCACCGCCAGCGCCGTCTCCCCTCAGCTGGCCGCGCTCTGGGGCCTGTCGGCCGCCCAGGCCGGCTGGCTCACCACCATGGTACAGATAGGGTTCGTGGCCGGGACGGCGGCGGCAGCGTTGCTGAACCTGGCCGACCTGGTCCCGGATCGTGCCTACTTCACGGGCGCCGTGCTACTGGGCGCCGCGGCCAACGCTGCCCTGCTGGTGGCGCCGGGATACGAGGCGGCGCTGGTCCTCCGCTTCCTCACCGGCTTCTTCCTGGCCGGTGTCTACCCGCCCGCCATGAAGATGGTGGCCACCTGGTTCCGGAGCGGGCGAGGCCTTGCCATCGGCACACTGGTCGGCGCCCTCACGATCGGCAAGGCGACGCCGTTCCTGGTCCTGGCCTTCACCCAGGCGAGCGTAGTTGCCGTGGTGGGCATAGCGTCCGCGGGCGCGGTTGCGGCTGGGGGCCTGGTCTGGGTCGGGTACAGGGCGGGGCCTTTCCCGTTCCAGCGGAGGCCGTTCTCATGGCGTCTGGTGGGCACGGTCCTGGGGCATCGCCCTACCAGGCTGGCCATCTACGGCTACCTGGGCCACATGTGGGAGCTGTACGCCGCTTGGGCTGCGTGGGGGCTATTCTTCCTGGCCTTTTTCTCCGCGCGGGGTTGGGCGGACGCGACCCTGGCGGCGGGACTCGCCACCTTCGCAGCCATCGCCGCCGGTGGCGCAGGTTCGGCGGTGGCCGGCCACTGGGCTGACCGGTGGGGCCGGGAACGGGTCGCCTCCCTGGCCATGGCCGTGAGCGGAACCTGCGCTTTGCTGGTAGGCTGGCTCATGTACGCGCCCACCTTCCTGGTCGTGACCCTGGTGGTGGTGTGGGGCGTAACCGTCGTGGCGGACTCGGCGCAGTTCAGTGCCTTGGTGACGGAGGTGGCCCCGCAGCATGCAGTAGGGACGGCTCTGACGCTCCAGACGTCCCTGGGCTTCGCCCTCACCGCTGTCTCGATCTGGCTCGTGGTGGCCCTGGCCGGCAGCTTCGGGTGGGGGACCGCCTTTTCCGTGCTGGCCATCGGTCCAGCCCTGGGCATATGGGCCATGGTGAGGCTGGCCAGGCTCCGGGCGGGCACTGACCACGGCCCACCCTGAAGCCCGGCATCGACCGTGACCCCGGTGCGGCCCTGCAGACCCGGGCCAACCGTCCGGGCCGTCGCCCTAACCGCCGGCCTGGCCCCCCGCCCCCGCGAGGCAGGCCTCCCGGTCGTCGCCGCTGAAGGACCGGCAGAAGCTGGCCCGCTCGGCGGGACCTGGCAGCAGGATCGCCGTCTGCTCGCCGATGGCCGTGTAGCACGCCGACCTCTCCCGCCCGGCCGGCAGGATCTGGCAGTACGGCACCCCGCTCTCCAGGTCGGCGGTGATGTCGATGACGTTCTTCACCACCCCGGTGTGACAGGCTGGCCGGTCCGGGGGGTCGGCCAGGGCGCAGAGCTCGGCGGACCGGCCGTCGTCACGGTTCGTCAGGGCGTTGATGTCCCGGCCCAGGCTCCGGTGGCAGACATAGCGGAGGGTGTCCGAGGGTGCATCACGGCAGGCGGCGGCGGTGGCGGCGATGTCGTAGTCCAGGAGGTGGAGCATGGCGGCGGTCTGCATCTCGTAGCAGGCCATCTGATATCGTTCGTCCAGGACGCTGCAGGGATAGTGCAGGTCGTCCAGGTCGATGGGCTCGAAGTCGTCGGCCACCGGTCCGGGCTGGTGGTGGTACTCGGGCCCGTGGTGATCGTGCTCGTGGTGCTCCTGCCCCGGCCGCCCGTGCCCCTGTAGGTGGTCGTGGTGGGGCGCGATCACGGTGACCAGATTCTCCATGAACGCGCCACCATAGCAGGCCTCGCGCTCCCACCCGTCTTCGATCAGGTCGCACGCCTCCAGCGCTCGGGGCAGGTGGCCCTCGTTGGCGAGCATCACGCCGTGCCCCACCCCGTGCAGGCACTGGAACAGGGACCAGCGCTGGTCCGGCGCGGTCCGCAATGGCGTGCACAGGGCAGCGACAAGTTGCTCGGTCAACTGGTGGGCCTCGTGATCCCGTTGGAGCTCGGCGAAGTAGGCCTGGACCACCCCGTGATAGCAGCCGGACTGGTACAGGGTGGTGCACGCGGCGAAGGCCTCGGGCGCCGTCTCGACGCCTTCGTAGCCCCGGATGCCGACCAGGTGCGTCAGGGCATGACCCTCGGCGTCCGTCACGTCGAGCCGGGCCACCACGTCCATGGCCACGGCTATGCCGCGCTCCTGGGCCACCCTGGCGACCGCTATTTCCCGGCATTCGGCAGGCATGGGAGCGTCGGCGCATGATTCCTCTATCCACGTGGCCAGGCCGGCGGCGTCACGATCCGGGATCGGCGCATCCCTGGGTTCCTGGTGCGCGGGGCCGTGCGCCGCGGCGGTACAGCCCGCGAGCAGGAGGAGCGTGGGCAGGACGTGGGAGTGAGTCAGGCGGCCGTGGAAGTCTGATATGGGCATCCTAATCCCTCGCAGCGATGGGGCGGTCCTGGGTAACTCCACCCCAACGGCCGTGCAAGAGAGATACCCGTGAGATCCAGCGCCGTCAGTCGAATCCGCTGGTCACGCCCACCCATACCATCACGGTGTCTGCGCCGATGTTGCCCGCCAGGTCCAGTGCCGTCACGATCAGGTGCACTTCTTCCAGCAGGACCTCATCGGTGGCGCGCAGGAAGCGCGCGATCGATGTATCTGGCGCCGGTTGGGGGAAGTCGATCACGCGCTCTTCCAGCCGTGTCACGGGCTGCTCGATACCCAGCTCCGGGTCTTCTCGCAGTGCCACACCGAGCATGCGTACCCGGGTCGCTCCGGCGTTGTCCCGGATGTTGGCCCTGACCAGGATGCTGTCGCCGGGCGCGACGGTCTCGCCGCCAATGGGTTCCAGGATATCGACCCGTGGAGGTAGCTTCTCGTCGACACCGTCGACGAACAGATGCTCCCCTTCGCATCCGGCCACCATGGCTGCCCCCGCGACCAGTGCCGTCAGCAGGGCTGCGAGTCGGCGAGCCGCCGGAGCGGGGCGTACAGGCGGGGCGTTGATGCACGACATCTGATCTCCCTCTGTTGCAGTTGGACGGCTGGGGAGAGACAGCGGGACCTGTATCTTCGTGGCACGGTAGACCAGGTCCGCGTATGCTGTCAAGAGCAACGGTGGCTGCTGCTCGAGTCGAGCGGACTACCCGTGCGGTCCAGAGGATGGCAGAATTAGGGTGTCTGATCCGTTCTACATCGCCATGACGCTGCATCCGACTCTCATCCGACCCGTCTCGGCGCCAGGGGTAATCGGCCTCGGTGCCTGGTTCCTAGTGGTGGTCCTGGCCCTTCCAGTCGCCGCCCAGTCCGGGGGCAGGGCTGGTGAGCGGGAGGGAGGGCAGGAGGCCGGTGCGCCCGTCAACGCCGTGGCCGGCACTGTCAGGGACGCCCTCACGGGAGCGCCGGTCCCCGGGGCCACGGTGGTGCTGCTGCCGGAATCGTCCGGTGCCTTCCCCGGCCCGCCTGTGGGGTCGGCTTTCGCCACCGCTACCCGGGCCTCCGCCACCGATTCGGAGGGCGCCTACGTCTTCGGTGGGCTCCCGCCGGGCATGTACCGGCTGTATGCCAGTGCCGTGGGCTACAGGCCGTACTCAGCGCTGGTCGAGCTCAGGGGCTCCGGGACCGCGGGCGTGTCTTTGGCGCTGGACGCGGAGCCGCTGGACCTCCATCCCATCCGTGCTCGCGGCCACGGGCGCGGCCCCTACCAGGCCGCGTACGCCTTTGGCGAGTACGGCGAGCTGGCCCGTCTCATGGCTGCCGAGCAGCGTCGCCGGCATTACCTGACCACCGACGTGAGGGAGTTGACGCACAGCGACGTGGTGGAGGCGGTGACCCTGGGCGAGCCGGACGTGTTCAGGGCACTCCAGCGGCTGCCGGGCGTCACGACCCGTAGCGACTATACGGCGGAGCTCTGGACCCGGGGCGCCCCGTGGTCGCACACCCGGGTCTATTTCGACGGCGTCCCGTTGTTCAACCCGCTGCACGCCCTGGGCGTTCTCTCCGGCATCCCGTCCAGCTCCCTGGGCGCGGCCTGGTTCCACCCCGGCGTCCGCTCCGCCGGGTTCGGCCAGGGGGCGGCGGGAGTGGTGGACCTCCAGAGCCGGTCGGCCAGCGGGGCTGGTGACATGAACGTCCAGGCCGACCTGTCACTCATGACGGCGGGGCTCACCCTTGACCAGCGGGTCCTGGACGCCCGGGCGGGCTGGACGCTGACCGGACGTCGGACCTACCTGGACTGGCTGAGCCGACTGGCTGAGCGAGCTACCGGCCGGGAGGACGCCGACTACCCGTACGGCTTCAGCGAAGTGTCGGGCCGGGTCGACGCCTGGGTCGGCGGGTCGACCCTGGTCGAGGCGAGCTGGCTCTGGGAGGGCGACGAGCTACGTGGCGATGACCTGCAGGGAACCGATCCGCTCCTGGCGGAGTGGGGCAACGCCGTCGGCAGGATCACCCTGGTGGGCAGGACGGGAGGGCTACTGGTGCGGAATACGCTCGGAACGAGCAGGCACCGGGGCTGGGCGGGTGCTCAGGACAGGAGCGTCATCCCGGCCGACTCCCACACCCGCCGGCTGAGCGAGAGCAGGGTCGAGTATGCGGGCCTGACAGGTAGCGTGGGGCCGGAGCCGGCGTCACTGGCCGGCACCGAATGGAACATTGGCTACGCCCTCCAGCGCCACACGGTGGGGTACTATGGCCCTCACGCCCTCCCCGTCCCCAGATCGGCCAGTTGGGTGGGGACCGACGGGCTCTCCACCGGTTTCCGCGGCGAGTCGCCGCTCTGGTGGAACCAGACGTTGTGGACGGCGGCGTTGTGGGGTGAGCGGTCGTGGAGCCGTCGGGACCGGTTGTCCGTGCGCACCGGCCTCCGGCTCGAGACGGGCGGGGACGTACTGAACAGCGGGCCGGTGCGGGCGGCCCCGACCGTATCGGTCCGACTGACGCCGATCCCGGAGGTCTCCTTCTCGGCGGGCGCGGGCAGGACCTACCAGTACACCCAGGCCCTGGCCCCGGGCGGCGTCCACCTGGCGAGCCTGATCTCCACCGACGCCTGGCTCCTGGCCGGACCGGGGGTGCCCGCCCTGCGCTCGGACATGGCCACGCTGGGCGTGGAGACGTGGCTCGCACCCACACGCATCGCAACGATCAACACCTTCGCTCGTCGGACCACCGGCATGGCCGTGCCCGACCCCCGGCCCGGGCCCCTCTTCGAGCGACCCCTCTTCGTGGACGGGGTCAACGTGGCATACGGCGTGGAGGTGTCGGCGCGGCAGCTGGCGGGACGCGTCACCGGGACGGTGTCGTACGCCATGACCCGCTCCAGCATGACCGCCGCGGGTCTCACCTTCCCCTCTTCCGCGGAGCGGCCCCACGTACTCGATGCGACGGCGCTGGTCCGGGCCGCCCCGTCTCTACGCGTAGGCGCTGGCTTCACCGCGGCCACCGGCGTCGTCTTCACCAGGGTAGTAGCGAGCCAGGAGGACTGCAGCCTCGAGCCTGGTTGCGACCCGGACCGGCTACCCTGGGCCGGTCACCCCCACGACCGGCGCGCCCCGACCTACGCCAGCCTGGACCTGCTGGTGGACTGGAGCACCAGGGTGAGTGGTGTCGAGGTCGGTATCTATGGTCAGCTCCGTAACGTGCTGGGCAGGGAGAACGGCACCATCTACACGGGTGACGGCCCCGGCACACTGGACAACCTCTACGAGCAGGGCTTGCCCCGGCTCCCGGTGGTGGGTGTACGTGTCCGGCGCTGAGAGGACCGTGACCCTGGACGCGTTCGCCCGGCACCATCAGCCGCTCGAACGGTACCTGACCCGCCTCACCGGGGACCCCGACCTGGCTGCGGACCTGGCCCAGGAATCGTTCGTCCGGCTGCTGTCACAGGACACACCACCCACCGCCGTGAAGCCGTGGCTGTTCCGGGTCGCCACCAACCTGGTGAGGGACAGCGCCCGGTCCAGCCGACGGCGACAGGTCCTGGCCTTTCACTCCAGGGCTCCCGCGGTGCACGGCGACCCGCCACCGGGCCCCGACTTCGAGGTGGACCGGCAACACGCCCGCTGTCTGGTGTGGCGTGCCCTGGACCCGCTGTCCAGCAAGGAGCGGACAGCCCTGCTGATGAGGGAGGAAGGGTTCCGCCACCGCGAGATAGCCGAAGCCCTGGGCACCACCACGGGCTCGGTCGGTACACTGCTCGGCCGCGCCATCCGTAAGGCAGCCAAGCACCTTGAAATGTTGCAGGAGGAATCATGAAGACGGGCGACCTTGCTGCCCGACACCTGGATGACGCCGAGATCGTGCGGCTCATCGACGGGGAAGCAGCCGGGCAGGAACAGCGTCGATGGCGCGATCACCTCTCGGCGTGCGCCCGATGCCAGGAGGAGGTGGCAGCCATGCGGGCCCACAGCCGCACCATATCGGAGTGGCTGGACCGGGCCGATCTCCAGCCCGACGAGGAGCGCGCCACGCCCATGGCGGAAGCCGAAGGGACGAGCGCGCGCCGCCTCGAGGCCCGACGGCGTCTGCCAGCCCGAAGGTCGCACCTCACCGCCGGGCCATGGCTCAAAGCCGCGGCTATCATCCTGCTGATGGCCGCGCCGGTCATGGCGATCCCGGGGGCACGGGAATGGGTGGCCCAGCGCATAGGCACGGGCACCGCCAACGTCGCCCAGGCGGAGACCACCTTGGCCACGCCCGGCGAGGACGACGACGCCGTCCTCATCCGCTTCCAACCCGCCGAGGGCGCATTCCTGCTCAGCATCAGCACGATCCAGGCGGAGGGTATGGTCACGATCAGTCGGACCAGCGCTGACGGGGAAGCGGTCCTCGAGGTCGGGACCGGGCGCGACCGGCCCCAGACCGTGGTCTCGGGCCGCGGCATCCAGATCGAGAACCAGGTGACGTCCACAGCCAGCTACGCCCTGGCGCTGCCACGAGGAGTATCCCACGTCCTGCTGGTCCTGGGAGAGCACCGGCTTGAGTTGGGCCACGATGATATCGATGGACACTTCGTGTTGTCCCTGGATCGGGTGCCGCACGACCTGCCGGGTGCACCCGGTCACTGACAACACGCGCGAGTCGCCCACCAGCGCAAGAGAGCCCGGCACTCCCTGGGGGGCGCCGGGCTCTCCGCTGCGTCCGGCTACTACGTCAGGTCGCTTCCCTGTACGCCGGCGCCGGGGCCGGCCGGGGTGACGGCACCTCCCCCTCCGGCGCCGCAGGCGGAAGCACCGCTTCCGGCGACGGTACGCTCCGCAGGATCGGTAGCTTCTTGACGATCACCACGTAGCCCATGATCCCCAGGGTCACCAACCCGATGGAGCCCATGTACTCCATGGCCGTGGGCCAGTAGGTCCACTCAGGACCGGGGTTGAAGGCGATGAGGAAGCTGGAGAACCGGTACAGCCCGCCCGCCACCATAATGGTGATGCCTGACGTCACCAGCAGCGTCACGCTCGCTCGTGGACCCTCCATCAACAGGGCCACCGCCGGGATCACGAACAGACCCATCTCGATCAGGAACAGCGTCGAGTACATGTCCCCGGCCAGGACCAGGCCCAGGTGACCTCGCGCCGTCACGTCGATCATGCGCAGCACCACGTAGAGGAGCAGAGCACCGGCCGCCGGCCGCGCAAGCGACTGCAGCATGGGCGTCTCCCGGGGCCGCTTGAACGCCCAGGACGACGTCAGCGACTCGAGTGTGGTGGACGCGAAGCCCATCCCGATGACCGAGACCAGGAAGAGCAGGGGCAGGATCGGCGTCTGCCAGAGCGGGTGCAGCTTCTCACCCGCCAGCAGCATCAGGCTGCCCAGGCTCGACTGGTGCATCGTGGGGAGCAGTAGCCCCACGGCGATGGCGTAGGGCATGACCCGGTTGAGCTTCGGCGACACGAACCTGGCGATCCGACGGAGCCGGTCCTTACCCTCACGCTCCCACCGCTCCATGATCGACGGCGAGATCTCGATCCAGAGCACGCCGGTGTAGAGGATCACGCAGAGCGCCACCTCCAACAGGACCGAGTTGAAGTTCCACAGCCCCGGGAAGACCATTAGCTTCCAGACGTGCCAGGTCCGGCCCAGGTCGATCAGCACCGTGGTGCCGCCAAGGGTATAGCCCAGGGCGCTCACCAGCATCGCCGATCTTACAAGGGGATGGTACTTGCCCTTGTTGAACAGGTAGACGGTTATGGCAAGGGCGTAACCGCCACAGGCCATGGCCGTGCCGACCACCACGTTGAAAGTCAGCCACAGACCCTTCGGGTAGCCGTCGTTCAGCGCTGTGGCCGGGCCAAGACCCACCGCGAACCGGTACAGGAACGTGGCCATGCCCAGGGCCGTCAGCAGGCCCAGGATCATGAACGGCCAGGTCAGGAGCTTGCCGCCCAGCGGCGCCGAGTCATGACCGTTGCCCTTGCCGCCACCGTGATCGCCACCGCCATGACCGTGATCGCCACCGCCACCACCGCCGCCATGCCCGGGGTTGTCACCACCGTGGTCGCCGTCGTTTTCCTCATGGTCATGGGCGTGGGCGGCGTGGTAGGTACGCCGGACCCGCGTCACGAAGATGCCGAACAGCGCCACGGGCGCCAGGAACCACTTGTAGATGGCGTGGTGGACGGTCTCGCCGTAGGCAGCGGGCGAACGGTCGGGCAGGGAAGGCAGACCCAGCTCGGCGAACTCGGTCCCCGCCTTGGTCAGGTACACCCACGCCGTTCCGCCGTTCTCCGTCTCACCGTAAATGTGAGGATTGTAACGCTCAGGCCGCTCCGCTACGCGACGCCGCGCTTCCTCCAGGACCGCCTCCCGGGGGCCGTACGCCAGCGCGCCCATCCTGCAATTGTCCACGCACAGGGGAAGCTCGCCCTCCCCACGTCGCTCGTAGCAGAGGTCGCACTTCTTCAACTCCGGAAGCGGCGTGTCCCACTCGAACCGGGGAAGCGTGAACGGGCAGCCGATCTGGCAGTACCGGCAGCCCACGCACAGATCGCCCTGCCACGTGACCGATCCATCAGGCTGTTGCTGCATGGCGTGCAGCATGCACGCGCTCACACAGGCAGGATCCACACAGTGCATGCACTGCTGCTTCACGAACGCAGGCCCGCCGCTCGTCTCCTTGCGCTTCAGGACCGTCAGTGCCACGGGCGACAGCGAAGGGTTGGGCCCCGTGGCCGTCTCCTCGCACCCTCCGTTCGAGGCGCAGCCGCGCACGCATTCCTGGCAGCCGACGCAACGCGTGGAGTCGTAGAGAATCGAAACCGCTTCCGGCGTCGGCGTCTTGGGCGAACGCGCCAGCAGGGGCTTGGGAACCGCCGCCGTGGCCCCCGCCACCGCAAGAGTCTGTATTGCTGCTCGTCTAGATATCGACATGAAGATTGACCCCCGTCTAATCTTCCAACCTGTTAACCCCCTCGCCTCGCGTTACGCGTGGCGCAGCTTGCTCACAGCCTACCGGCCGACGGGTCGCTCATGACGTTTCTGGACGTCCGGCGCGGACCGTAACCGACAGCCGAATCCACTCAGGAAGTGGGAGGTGCTCCGTGTTTCGCAGAATGTGTGTGCCACCGGGCCGCGATCCTCTCCGCACCCAGCAACACGAAAGCGATAACCAGGAATAGTGCGTATCCCATTGTACCCTCCGTGTCAGGCGGCCCTCCGGGCCCTTGTCCGGTCCGGCAGGTCCTCCCAGACGGGTGGGGTACCACATCTGGGCGGCCCGGAGGGGTACCGCCTTGCGAATTAAATCGGGACTCGGTGTTTGCCGGACCGGATACCCGTGCAATAATTGTCGCACACAATAGTTAACACCATCAACTAAGCTGCGCAAGGGGGCAATCGCCTATGCGTGCTGGCGGGAAAAAAGGGTCGGCTAGGGGTCGTGGAGCCGGGTCAACCAGGAGGAGGTGGTGTTGGCGTGGCTGCTCGGTCGGCTGTCGGGCGGGCGGGGGTGGGAGCCGGTCGGCAGGCCGGACGAGGGGTTGATCCGCCTTGTCAGGCGGATCGTGCCACGTCCATGGCCTGGGTGCGACGTATGGCCCTGTCCAGGTCGTCCATGACCGCGTAGAGACCTACGATGGCTCCTTCTTCATCTTCTGGCAGGACGTCCAGTTCGTAGAGGGCCTCGACCAGTGCATGGGTCAGCTCATCCTTCATGGCGCACGAGGTCAGGAGGCGCCTCACGGTCGGTGCCCGTTGTATCGACGACGGCATGGTGACCTCCGGTTGAATGTTACACGATGCAATATATGTCCTAATCAACGAAGGTGCAAAGGATTCGGGCCGTTCTTCACATGCCCGTACTCGGGGGTTGGCCAGACCTGGTAGTGGGTTTATAATCTACCATTGTTACCAATCGTTCAGGGCCGGTTTCGCAGGCCGCTATCCCGATCACAGGACGGAGGAATGGACGAAGAGCGGAAGATCGAGCTCATCGGGCAGGTCATGGGCGCATCTCACGTCTTCTGCTCTGCTGTGAACGAGATGTTGGAGCGTACGCTGGCGGAGTCGAGCCAGGAGCAGCTCGCGATGTCGCAGGTGAGGCTGATGCTGCTCATCGCGCGACCGGGGCGTCGGTTCAAGGTGACGGACGTGGCGGATTTCCTGAACGTGACGAACGCGGCGGCCAGCCGTGCCATCGATCGTCTGGTGCAGCGGGGCCTCGTGGACCGGACGGTATCTGCGGAGGATCGTCGTGCGGTTGATCTGGCGCTGACGCCGGTTGCGGAGAAGCTGCTGGAGGAGTTCACCACGACCCGCAACCACGAGCTGCTTCGTCTACTGGGCAGCTATCCTGAGGGCAAGCTGCGCCGGGTGGTGGAGCTTGTGGACGAGCTGTCGGTGCTTCTTCTCGACCCGGAGATGGACCCCGACGAGCGGTGTCTCAGGTGCGGGATCCATTTTCGTGAAGGCTGTGTGGTGCGTGACGTGTTGGGCCGTGAGTGCGTTGTCGCCAGCGGCCTGTACGGCACGGAGGACGACGAGGAGCAGCCGGAGGTCCCGGCGGCGGAGGCCTCGTGAGCCCCAGGTTCCGTCTACTGGACCAACCCTTCCACTTCTAGTAGTCCGCCACGGTGGTTCTGACGGCATTCGAGCCCCGCCGCATCCGCGCTGGCTACGTTGCTCAGCACTGCGGAATAGCGCT
>SLCC01000009.1 GCA_007126035.1 Gemmatimonadota bacterium | reverse complement strand
GGGGGCTGGCGGGGCGGTCGGAGCTCGGAGTTCGGAGTTCGGAGTTCGGAGCTCGAGCGCCCGGCACTCGACCCGCCCGACAGCCCGCCGAAGCCCGGCAAGCGGCGGCCGGGGGCTGGCGGGGCGGTCGGAGCTCGGAGTTCGGAGCTCGGAGTTCGGAGCTCGAGCGCCCGGCACTCGACCCGCCCGACAGCCCGCCGAAGCCCGGCAACCGGCGGCCGCGGGGTGGCTCGGAGCTCGATCGTCTACCGCAGCTGCTTCGCCGCGTCTCCGTCCACCGACCGGAGGTGCAGGTCGCGTTGTGGGAACGGTATCTCGATGCCCGCCTCCCTGAACCGCCGGTCGACTTCGGCCAGGACCTCGCTCCGCACCTGGAGCCTGCGGCGGATGTTGATGACCCACACGCGCAGCTCGAAGTCCAGGGAGCTGTCGCCGAACTCTGCGAAGAGTGCCTCGGGGGGCGGCTCGTCCAGGACGTCCTCGTGGGCAGCGGCGGATTCCACCAGGATCTGGAGGACCTGGTCGATGGGGCTGCCGTAGGCCACGCCCACGGGCAGGATGATGCGGGCCGTGGGGTTGGAGAGGGTCCAGTTGGTGACCTTCTCGGAGACCAGATCTGCGTTGGGCACGATCATCTCCGACTTGTCGAACGTCAGCATGATGGTCGATCGTAGGCCGATCTTCTGGATCGTGCCCCACACCTCGTCCACCACCACCGTGTCGCCGACGCGGACGGGCCGCTCGAAGAGGAGGATGAGGCCGCTGGCGAAGTTGTTCACCACGTTCTGGAGCCCGAACCCCACGCCGATACCCAGTGCTCCGGCGATGATGGCAAAGTTCTGGAGCTCGAAGCCCAGGGCGCCCAGTGCCAGGATCACGCCCAGGGTGATGATGGCGTAGTGGACCAGGCGGCTCACCGATTCCGACAGGCCACGATCGGCTTCGTGTTTCCGCTCCACGCTGGTGGTAACCACCGCCCTGGCCATGTTGGAGATCAGGACCGCGCCGTACAGGACGATCAGCCCCAGGAGTACCTGGCCCAGGGTGATCCGAATGGGACCTACCTCTACCGCCGCGCTGATCATCCGCTGCCAGGTGAGGGCCGGTGACTCGGCGAGGCCCCAGATATCCAGGAGCACGAGCGTGGCAGCCACGGCCACGGCTATCCGGAAGAGGCTAATGAGCCGCTGGGCAAGACGCGCCCCTGCCCCGCCCACGCGCTGGGTCGATTCCATCCGGGTAAGCAGGACGCCGGTGGCGCCCCGAATCAGGGCGAATGCCAGGGCCACGAGGAAGACGACTGCGGCGCTGGTGACCGTGGCGTGGAGGAGCCAGCGGCCCAGGGCGTCGAAGCCGACGACGGTGGCGACGAAGACCGCGACCCAGAGCGCCGCACCGATGCGGAGCGGCCACCGGCGGATGGGGCCGGTACGGCCTCCGACGGCTGCGGCGGCGGCCTTCCTGCGGCCAAGGACCAGGAACACGGGGACGGCCACGGCCGCCACCACGGCCATCCCTACGCGGAACACCGGGACCGGCAGCTCCACCGCCTCCAGCACCAGGAAGAGGGGATAGAAGATGGCCAGGAGGTAAATGGTCCAGCGGAGGGCGCGGACGGCTACGAGTCGCTGACTGAGGACCGCGGCCGCCGCGCCGAACAGCACCCAGAGCAGCACGTCCCACAGTGGCGGGGCCAGGACGATCCGTTGAGCGGCCACAGCCACTGAGGCCAGGATGCCCAGCATCCACGGGTAGTCTAGCAGTCCGCTCCAGGCGTCCGCGCCCCGATCTCGGTCACCGTCCCCCGTCCCTTCCCCATCCCCATCCCCGCCTCTGTGCCCTACGCGGCCCAGACGCTTGGCGGTGAAGCCGAGGGCCAGGGCCAGCAGCAGGTGGAAGAACAGGATCCCGGGGTGCTCGCGGACGAAAGCGACGTAGGCCGCCGGTCGAATGGCGTCGACGGGTCGCCACTGGCGCAGTCCCTCTTCCGCCAACTGAGCCCTGTGCTCCGCCGACAGCAGCACCGGCTCGCCACGTCGCAGCCGGGCCTGGCGTCTCACGTCCCGGACCTGCGTGGCCACCACCGCCAACTGCTGGATATCGCCTCGCAGCTCCTCGGTCCGTCGCTGAAGCGACAGCAACTCCGTGGCGGCGTCGGAGATCCGGATCACCACGGCCTCGATCCGGACCAGCGCGGTGTCCAGCTCCGCCGCCACCACGGGGAAGTCCGGGTCCTCGGCCAGCCGGGTCCGCCACTCCTGCCAGTCCTGTCTCCGGGTGAGCCAGCGGCTGCGCAGCTCGCCCAGCTCGCTGATACGCTGGACGACCTGATCCCGTAGCTCCTCCAGTCGAGCGCTCTCGAGCAGCGCCTGGTCCCGGAGTCTCGTGAGCCGCTCCAGACGCACGAACTCCGTGGCCAGCATGGCGCTGAGCAGCGCCTGGAGCTCCGTATGCCGCTGGGCCAATTCCCTGAACTCGGCCTCGAGCGGCTCCGTCACCGCCAGCCCGGCCACCACGCGCTCCGCACGCGCCGCCGAGTCCGCCACGATCTGGGCGTGCACCGCCACCTCGAAAACGTCGGGGCCCGGCCCCACGGGCGGCTGCTGGGGGGACGGGAGCGGAGCGGGCGCGGGCGATCCCGGCTCCGGCTGCTGCCCGGTCGCTTGCCGGACGGTCGGGGCCGCACCGGCACCGACCACCAGCAGGGCCGCTATGACACACATGAGAAGGCGGGCCAGCGGTCCGAGCCGCGTCATCATGCCTCCTCCTCCACGTCCACCTCCGGAGTGAACCTGACCTGCGAGACCCTGCGTCCGTCCATGGCCGCTACGCTGAAGCGCCCGCCCTCGACCTCCACCTCGTCGCCTACCCGTGCTATACGACCCAGGTGGTGCAGCATGAGTCCTGCCACCGTGTCGTACGGCTCTTCCGGCAGCTCCAGGTTCAGGCGCTCGTTCACCTCCCAGACCGGGACCTGGCCGCCGATCAGGAGCTGGCCAGCCTCCACCTCGCCGAACGACAGGGGCTCGACCTCGTGCTCGTCCTGGATCTCGCCCACGATCTCCTCGATCAGGTCCTCCAGCGTCACCAGCCCGGCCGTCCCGCCATACTCGTCCACCACGATGGCCAGGTTGATCCGCTCCGCCCGCATCTCCCGGATCAGGTCCTCCACCATCTTACCCTCGGGCACGAAGCGGGCCTCCCGCATGACCTGCCGCAGGTCCGTCACCCCCTCCTCACGGGCCCGCCAGGCGTCACGGGCCAGGACCACGCCCACAATATCGTCCAGCGACTCGGTGTAGACAGGGAGCCGGGAGTGGCCCTGCTCCAGGAACACACGCTTCGCCCCCTCGAGACCGGCGTGCAGGGGCACGGCCACGATCCGGGTCCGCGGCGTCATCACCTGATCGATCCGGACCCGGTCCAGGTTGATCACGTTGGTCACCACCTGCCACTCCTCCTCGTCGATGGCCCCCTCCTTCCGGCCGATCTCAGCCAGGACCTCCAGCTCCGCCCGGCTCACCTTGGGCTGGAGCTCGCCGCGGGGCCGGATGGCCCGGCTGAACCAGGAGAGGGGGATCAGGATCGGCTTGAGGACGAAGATCATCACCCGGAGCACGTACGCCACCGTCGGCGCCAGCGTCTGCCAGTAGGTGGCCCCCAGGGTCTTGGGCAGGATCTCCGCAAAGATCAGGATCGCCAGAGTGAAGGCCGCGGAGAAGAGAGCTATCCACTGGCTGCCGAAGATCTGGAAGGCCAGCGCCCCGCCCATGGCGGCGCCCACCGTGGCGGCAATGGTGTTGAGAGTCAGGATGGCCGCGATGGGCTGGTCGATGTGCTCTCGCATCCCCGCGAGCAGGTGACCCGCCCGGCTGCCCCGCTCCTGTAGAACACCCACGTAGGAGTGGGTGATGGAGAGCAGCACCGACTCCAGGATCGAGCAGAGGAAGGAAATGCTTAGCGCCAGGAAGACCACCAGGAGCAGGACGCTCATGGACGATCACCGGGAATCTCACCGGGACCAGATATCCCGCTTTTCATTGTCCTCCGGGACCAGTATCCCGCTGTTTCGGTGTTTGCATCGGGACCAGGTATCCCGATTTCGTCTTCTCGCCTCACCACACAAGAAAGCACGGGGGCGAAAAAGGCAATACCGGCCGGGGACGGCGGAACTTGGAGTTGGGAACTGGGAGCTGGGGAGGCTGTCTGGCAAATTTGCCGGCCCTTCCACCCAGTCCAATCAACTCTGAGCAGTTCGGGCCGATCCGGCTGATATATCGTACGTGTCGCGTGTGACCACTACAGTCTGCGGGAGGTCCGGGCCACGTCGTCCAGTCCGGCCTGGGAGTCCGGCACCTCCGTCCGCGGCTCGGTCTGACCGGCGTCGAACTCCTCGCCCGGGTTGATGAACCGGTCGCTCTCGATGCCGTACTGCTTCTCGTACAGGCGGCGATAGAGGCCGCCGGCGGCCAGCAGCTGGTCGTGGGTCCCCCGCTCCGCCACCCGTCCGTCGTCCAGGACCAGGATCTGGTCGGCGCTCCGGATGGTGGACAGGCGGTGGGCGATGACGAAGGTGGTACGGCCCTGCCGGAGCGTCTGGATGCCGTCGCGGATCATGGCCTCCGACTCGGAGTCCAGGGATGAGGTGGCCTCGTCCAGGATGAGGATCCTGGGATCGGCCAGCACGGCGCGGGCGATGGCCACCCGCTGGCGCTGCCCGCCGCTCAGCTTGACGCCTCGCTCGCCGATCACCGTCTCCAACCCGTCCTCGAGCCGATCAATGAACTCGTCGCAATGGGCGATCCTCGCCGCCTCCCGGATCTGGCGGTCAGCGGCGTCGGGGCGGCCGTAGGCGATGTTCTCCCGGATGGTGCCGTCGAACAGGAAGTTGTCCTGGGGCACCACGCCCAGGTGGGAACGGTAGTCCCGGAGCCGCACCCGGGCCAGGTCCCGGCCGTCCACGAGGACCCGGCCGCGACCAGGCTCATGGAAGGCCATGACCAGCCCGATGAGGGTGGACTTGCCCGCGCCGCTGGGCCCCACCAGGGCGGTGGTGGTGCCTTCGGGCGCGTGGAAGCTCACCTCCTGGAGGACCGGCTCGCCCGGCTCGTACTCGAACGTCACGTCCTCGAAGACCACATCGCCCCGCACGCTCCCGATAGGCTCCTTGTCACCCTCGCCGGCGTCCTCCCGTACCACCCGGCGCAGGGCCCGGATCCGGTCCAGGCCCGCGAAGGCCTCGGACATCTGGGTCCCGATCCCGGCGATCTGGACCAGGGGCGCGGCCATGAGGCCGACGAAGAAGATGTAGGCGACGAAGTCGCCGATGGTCATGGTCCCGGCGGCGATGGCGTTTCCGCCCATCACCATGATCATGACGCCCAGCCCGCCCACCACCAGCGTGGAGCCGGCACTGACGGCCGAGACGCCGGTAATGGTGCTGGTGATGTTACGGAGCAGTCGCCCCACGCCGGCGCTGAAAACCTCCGCCTCCCGGGGCTCGGCCACGTACGTCTTCACGACCCGCACCCCGCCCAACCCCTCGGCGAGCCGACCGGTGACCTCGGCCTGGATCTTCCCGCGCTCCCGGAAGATTGGCCGCAGGCGCTTGAAGGCGTAGGCCAGCCCGCCGCCGAACCCTACGAGCACCACCATGGCGGCGGCGGTCATGGCCGGGTTCAGGTAGAACAGTATTCCCGCGGCCACTACAGCCGTGAACACGCCGCCCACGAGCTGGATGATCCCCGTTCCCACCAGGTTCCGGATGCCCTCCGCGTCCGTCATGACCCGTGATATGAGGACACCGCTCTTGGTGGAGTCGAAGTAGGAGACGGGCAGATGGATGACGTGGTCCTGGACCGACTCCCGCATCTCGGCAATGGCCCGCTGGCCAGAGATGCTGACCACCTGGCTCAGGCCGAAGCTGGTACCCGCCTGGACCAGGGTGGCCAGGGCCACGGCGCCGGCCAACGGGAGCAGCAGGTCCATCCGGCCGTGGGTCAGCACGTCGTCTATGAGGAACTTGGACGACCCGGGCAGGACCAGCCCGGCCAGCCGGTTCAGGAGCATGAAGGCCAGGCCAACCAGGAGCGGCGCCCGGTGACGGCCCAGCAGGAACCGGACCTCGGGCCACGCGTCACGGAACCGGGAGGACCGATCCGTCTCCCGCCCGGGACCCAGGCCGGTGTCGGAGCCCGTGTCGGCACGATCCCGAGCCTCGTCACGGCGCCCTGACGACGTGGCGGCTGCCGTACTCATGGGGGCGTGCTACCCCGCCCGCCGCAGACGGTGCCGATCGGCTCCTACAACCTCGGGTTCACCACGTTGGTGAAGATGGAGCCGAAGGAATACGAGAGCCCCATGGAGCCCGACCCACGGTACGCCGTGGCCAACCGCCGCCGCTGGAGCAGGATGTCCTCCAGGGACGCGTCCCGCCGAGGCAGGGCGAGCTGGTCGTTGATCCGCTGGTAATTGCCGCCCACGTTCAGCGAGACGCCACGGCCCAACCGGAACGACACGTTGCCGTTGAAAGTGAGCCGATGGTGACTGGTGTCATGCAGGTAGCTGGAGCCGGTGAGGCCGGAGAAGATGGAGCCCCAGGGCTGGCGGATCCGGACCGCCGCCTCCAGGGCATGGCTGAGCAGGGTCTCCTCGGTCTGCTCGTAGATGGTCTCCTCGATGTAGTCCGCCAGCTCGGCGCCGACCCGGTAGCTGAGCGTGATCTGTCGCGTTGACGCCTCGCCGTACGGGAAGAAGCTGTACTCGACCGCCGGCGCCACGGTCACACCGTGCTCCAGGTTGTCGACGGTGGTGGTACGATATTCCGCGAAGAGGCCGGCGCCGAAGTGGTCGCCCAGGCTCCGGATCACGTAGCTCTCGAAGCCGTGCCGCTTGAGGTCGATCCGTATGTCCGGCCCGTCCTGGCGCTGGATGTTCCGGGCGTTGTTGTTGAAGTACGGCCGGAGCCGGATCTTCCAGTCCTCGGTCACCCGGTTCGCGTAGAACCCGTAGCGGGCGTTCCAGGCGTTCTGCGTGGACTCGGTGCTGAAGTTGCCGCCGCCGTAGATCTCGAAGGTCCAGTTCCGCCACGGGTCCGACTGCGGTGCCGCCGACGCTTCCCGGGGCTCGCGGAACGACAGGTGGACCTGCGGGGCCAGCGGAGTCCGGGCAACATACGGCACCAGGCCCAGTTGCAGCATCCGGGTCAGCCCGTCCCGCTCCTGCGCCGCCGTGTCCGTCTGGCGCGTGGCGTAGGTGAGGGTGTTGTCCACGCCCGCGTAGGAGCCCCGGCCGATGAACTTCAGCGTGTAGAGCCGCCCGCCGCCCGTGGGCTGGTCCGTCACCAGGACATGGACCTGGGCCAGGCCCGGGTCCCTGACATAGTTGACGAAGGTGATCTCACGGCGGATATGGGCGAAGTCGCACCGATTGCAGTCGAAATAGATCAGCGGGGCCGCGTCCCTGGTCGCGTCGCCGTTCAAGTCCTCCTGGGCCAGCGCGGGAGCGGCCAACATCAGGGTCAGCAGGATTCCGGGGGAGAGGACGGCGCCAACAGCAAGGAGAGGGGAACGGCCCGGCCGCCCCCGGTACATCGGCATATTCACATCTCACCGCTCTGCTCGTGGTGGTCGAAATGGCTGTACGCGCAATTTATCACTCGACATCAATACTTGGCTATATGCGAAATAGGGTTTCATGGTTCCCGCACCCCTGACGCTCCGCGCTGCTCGCTGGCTCGGCAGACCGCGGCCGGGCCGACCGAGGCCTGGCGGTCCCGGGCCGCGGTATTGTGCCGACTGTCCCGATGGCCCATCCTCAGGAACGATCTCAGCCGAACATATCCAGGAGCAACCGATGTCCCGGACCCACGACCACGCCGGCCGGCAGTTCACGTTTCCGGTCCGCGTCACCCGAGCGGCCACAGCCGCCCTCATCGTCCTCGCCACGGTCCTGGCCGCGTGGCCCGGAGAGGCCCGGGCCCAGGCCACGGTGAAGCCCGTGCTCCACGGCCAGGAGTGGGTCGCCATCACCGGCAAGCCCCTGGCCGCCACCGCCGGCGCCATGGTCTTCCAGAAGGGCGGCAACGCCGTGGACGCGGCGGCGGCCATGATCGCGGCCACGTCCACCATGTGGGACGTGCTCTCCTGGGGCGGTGAGACCCAGGCGCTGATCTACAACCCCCACACCCGCGAGGTGATCGGGGTCAACGCCCTGGGCGTCGCCCCCACCGGGGCCACCCCCGAGTTCTTCCGGGAGCAGGGCCACGACCTGGTGCCCGAGCGGGGGCCGCTGTCCGCCGTGACGCCGGGCACGCCCGGCGGCATCATCGCCATGGTCGCCGAGTACGGGCGACTCAGCCTGGGCCAGGTCCTGGCGCCCGCCATCCGCATGGCCGACGGCTATCCCATCGAGGCCCAGACCGCCAACTCCATCGAGCGGAACAAGCGGCACCTGAAGCAGTGGCCCTACACGAAGGCGGTCATGCTGCCCCACCTGGGCGAGGAGTGGGAGGCGCCGCATGCGGGTGAGATCTTCCGGCAGCCGGACCTGGCGGCCACGCTCCGGAAGCTGGTCGAGGCGGAGGCGGCGGCACTGGCGGCGGGGGCGAGCCGCAAGGACGCCATCTACGCCGCCCACGAGCGGTTCTACCGTGGCGACATCGCCGAAGAGCTGGTCCGCAGCGTCCAGGAGCAGGGCGGCCTCATCACCATGGCGGACCTGGCGGGCTGGAGCGTCCGCTTCGAGGAGCCCGTCTCCACCACCTACAAGGGCGTCGACGTCTACAAGCTCACCCACTGGACCCAGGGGCCGGTCATGCTCCAGACCCTCAACATCCTGGAGAACTTCGACCTGCCGGCCATGGGCTACAACAGCGTCCGCTACGTCCACGCCCTCTACCAGGCCATGAACCTGGCCTTCGCCGACCGTGACTTCTACTACGGCGACCCGGACCACGAGCCAAGCACTCCCATCCAGGGCCTGCTGTCCAAGGAGTACGCCCGGGACCGGGCGGCAACCATCGACTGGGAGCGCAACGACCCGGACGTGCGACCCGGCGACCCCTACCCCTACCAGGGCGGGACCAACCCCTTCCGCGAGTACCTGGAGGCCTGGCGCACCGTGCGGCCGACCCACGACGACGACGATGCCACCGCCGCAGCCGGCGCCCACGACGTGTCCCAGGGCTCACTCGCCCGGGCCGCGTCCGGTGCGAGCGGTGCGAGCGGTCACGACGGCCATGATGCAGCGGCCTGGGAGGAGCAGGACTTCTACCGCGGCACCACGTCCGTGCAGGCGGCCGACGCCGAGGGCTGGGTCGTGTCGGTCACGCCCAGCGGCGGCTGGATCCCCGCCGTCATCGCCGGGCGCACCGGCATCGGGCTCAGCCAGCGGGCCCAGAGCTTCGTCCTCGATCCCAGGGACAACCCCTACAACGTGGTCGCTCCCGGCAAGCAGCCCCGGGTCACCCTCACGCCCAGCCTGGCCCTCAAGGACGGCCGGCCCTTCCTCTCTTTCGCCGTACAGGGCGGCGACGGCCAGGACCAGAACCTGCTCCAGTTCTTCCTCAACGTGGTCGAGTTCGGCATGAACGTGCAGCAGGCGGCGGAGGCGCCCAACATCAACAGCTACCAGATGCGGAGCAGCTTCGGCGCCCAGCGCTCCCAGCCCGGCAGGCTCCTGGTCAACGACCAGATGTCGCCCTGGGTCCTGCAATCCCTGCGGGACATGGGCTACCGCGTCGAGACCCGCGCCCGGACGTCCGGCCCGCTGAACGCCATCTTCTTCGACTGGGAGAACGGCACGATGTGGGGCGGGTCCAGCAACTTCGGCGAGGATTATGGCATAGCCTGGTAGGACGCTCTGCCCGGGCGGCCGTCGAGTTCGGAGCTCGGAACTCCGGCAAACTGCGCGGCGCTTCCAACCTCGTCCAAGCCCGCGACCTCGCCAGCCGCACATGGCCGGACCGGGCTCCTGGACCGGCTGTTGGCCCTGCTCCGGGGGCGGCGGCAAGCTTCCCAACGGCCTGGCGCGAAGGCGTCGAAGGCAACGGAGTGGGTTGGGTGTGCGATTACCAGGTTAAGGAGCCCCGATCCCGCGTTGAACCTGTCCGCTACCTGTTGTGGTCGAGCAGGTTACGACGTGGGGTCAACGAGCCTTCCACGTTACACGCATAGTGTACGTATAACGTACGTGTAGCCTGGTGCGCCCCACCCGAAAAGCTACCGCCAGCGGGCTTACGGCTCTCGCCGCAGGGGTCTGGGCACCCGGGTGAGACGTGGGCTCTGGCCGCAAGCGTCTGGCCGCCCGACGAGGCGGGTTCGGCAGGAGGTGGGAGGCGGGAGGTGGTAGGCTGGTCGAGCGGCGAGGTTGACCGGTGACAACGCAACAACCGGCGCTCGGGCCGACCTTCCTTTCGCAGCTGTCCTCTCAGGGCGAGGATAACTGGACAACGGACCGTCGCGGCGGCAGGAGTATTCCGGGTTGTCACCGGATACCGGGGTCAACGCAACACCGGCCGGGAGCCGCCGACTTCCGTGGTGAGTTGTCCTCGCTCCCGGTCCTGCGGCGTGCTCCCCGGAGCGGCCTGCTCCCCGGAGCGGCCTGCTCCCCGGAGCGGCAATCAGCTTTCGCTTCTGCCACCTGCAACTGGTGGGAGAAGACCGTGAATCGGGGCCTCCAATGCCTTTCCCTGCACCCAGGAGAGCGGGCGTTGCTCCCTCGGCGCTGGCGGCGGCGGAAACCCGCGAGCCCCATCCGCCATCCGAAGACGGAGGTTTGCCGGACAGCCTCCCGAATTCCGAGTTCAATCCCTCTCCCGCACCCGCCCGAGGAACCGCCAGGCCGGGAGCGTGACCAGGAGCACGGAGCCGATCCAGGCCAGGCTCGCGCCGACGGCCGCGCCGGTAAGGGGCATGAGGGTGGCCGCCAGGAGCGCGTAGGCGGAGACGCTGGTTGAGCCCAGCATCATCGGTCCCACCGCGCCCGAGGGCACCGCCTCACCCTGGGAGAGCCACAGGGCCACCATGGTGGTGATGAAGATGGCGGGGAAGATGCTCACGATCCCGGCGATCACCGGCCCCGCCACGGTCGCCAGGGCCACGGCCAGCCCAATGGCCGACGCCGCCAGGACGCCCCGGGCCAGGAGCGTGACCGGCCCCACGTGGCGGGTCCCGGCGGGGGCGGGCCCGTTGCGCAGGCACGCGACGGTGCCAAACAGGACGGCGGCCAGGAAGAAGCCCCAACCCCACACCGGCATTGGCAACGCCGCACCGCGATAGGCCTCGGTGGCCTGGAGGAGCAGGAACGCCATCACGCCCCACGCGGCCATGGACAGTGCGATCATCACCAGGAGCCGGGTGCGGAGCGTCCAGTCGGGGAGACGCACCGGTAGGACTCGCCAGGACCAGAGGAACAGTGCGTTCACCATCATCCCCGCCGGCACCACGTAGAGGGCGTCACGGAAGTCGGCTACGTTCGCCGCGCCCCACCAGAAGCCCACCGCCGCGGGGACCACCGTGGTGGGCAGGGTCCCGATCACGCCGCCCCGGCGGCCGCCCAGCTTCTCGATGGCCACCGTAGCCAGGATCGCCACCAGGCCCGCCGCCGCCGCAGATATGATTACATGCATTACCTCACCGACGTCACATCGTCACCATCCGCTGGGGGTCCGCCCGTCCGAACCAGGCCGGCAGAGGCGACCTCGCCACGTCGAGTGCCCCGCGGAAGCGCCTCAAGATGCCTCGTATCTCGTGGACGGCAAGGCCCCGTTCCAGGGCCCGCTCCAAACAGCGCCGGTCGGCGCGCCGGGACCGGCCAGGGTCCGCCCCGGGCCGAAGGCGGGAGAGCTGGCGATCGCCGCAATCGTCCTGTCTTTCTGCGTCGCCGGTCCGATAGCCGCGGCGGCCGCCGGCGCGTCGACCCTCTTGCTGGCGGGGATCCTTGTCATGGCCGTGACGGTGGGGGCGGCGGCCATGCTTCTGCCATTTCGCGCCCGGATCGCTGAGCGCCGACTGGGCCAGGTGGACCTCGTCCTGGACCGGGCAGTAGCGTCGCCAGGCGAGACGATCCGCGTCGCTTTCGCCGGCTGGCCCGACTGGGTGGCCGTCAAGCCCGTGGTCGTCTGGCCCTTGGCGACGACGACGAAGGAGACCCTGCCTGCCTGAGCCAGCGGCCGGGACGCCCAGGAGGGCCGGACAGCCCGTCGCCGCGAGGGCCTTCGATGGCCGCACCCACCACTTCCCCAAGGTGGCGCCGGGCGCTCGGTGCTCATACCTTCCCGCAGCCCCGTCCGCGTCACCGCTCGAGTCGATCCAAGACCACGGAGGTCGAGATGTTCTGTCCTGGCTTCATCCTGCGTACCCCGCGGGGGCGCACCGCCTCATCCTGTCTGGGAGCCCTCCCGATCGTGGCTCTCCTGATGGCCGGCTGCGCCGCGGAGGTGCCTCAGGCTGACCTGATCCTCCACGGCGGACAGGTGGTGACGGTGGACGCCGACTTCTCCATGGCCCGGGCGCTGGCGGTGAAGGACGGTCGTGTCCTGGCCGTGGGCGGTAACCGCGCCATCCTGCGCCATCGCGGTCCCGGGACACGGGTGGTGGACCTGGCTGGCATGACGATGATCCCGGGCCTCATCGACTCCCACATCCATTTCCGGCCCCTGGGCCGCGACGTCCGCCAGGAGGCGGAGCTGGGGCTGGCCATGACGGTGGACGAGATGCTGGACGCGGTGGCGGAGCTCCGTGAGCGTCTCGACCCGGAGCCGGGCCAGTGGCTCGTGGGCAATCGCTGGGACCAGTACAAGTACCCGGAGATGCTGACCCGCTGGCAGCTGGACGACATCGCGCCCGCCAACCCCGTCTATCTGAACCGGGTCTACCGGGGCGTGGCTGTGAACACCCAGGTCTTCCGGCTCATGGGCATCGAAGACGACGACCCCCGCACCTGGCCCGCCTGGTGGCTCGAGGACCCGGCGGACTTCACCTTCGAGGACCGGGTCTACAGGGCGCCCCGGGAGCTGGTGGTCGACGGTGAGCGGCGCACGCTCCAGGTCCCCACCGGCGTCTTCCTGGGCGCCCGCGGCTTGGCCCTGGTCACCGTCGCCCCGCCCGAGCCGGATGTGGCGGACGCCGCCGTGGACGTGAGGGACGGGATCCAGGAGATGCTCCGGCTGGGCGTGACCAGCATCATCGATCCATCGTCCCACTGGAGCGCCTCGATCCCCGTCTACCAGGAGGCGCGGGAGCGGGGCTGGGTCCAGCTCAGGATCCTGGACATCTACGAGGGCACGTACTACCGCCACTCGCCCGACACCATCGCCGAGCACCTGGACGGCGTCACCGCCGACCGGCTGGACGACCCGTTCCTCAGCTGGCGCGGCACCAAGTTCTACAGCGACGGCGGCGCCGGTACCCGCAGCGCGTGGGTCTCGGAGAGCTTCGACCGCTGGGAGGAGTTCGAGGGCGAGCCGAACCATGGCTTCCCGGTGACCACCGACGACGACCTCCGCCGGGCCCAGTACCGTGCGGCGGTACAGCGGGGCTGGCAGCTGCACACCCACACCGCCGGCGACATGGCCATGCGCCAGGCCGTGGACAACTACCGGGCCCTCATGACCGAGGTGCGGGACACCGCCCCCGACGCCGACCTCCGCTGGAGCCTGATCCACGCATACTTCCCCATCGAACCCGCCACGCGGGTCCTGGAGGAGATGGCGGAGCTGGGCATCATCGCCGCCGTCAACCCCGTCTTCCAGTGGCAGGAGGGCATCGCCTTCGCCACCAACGTGGGCGACGAGCGCATGGCCCGAATGCAGCCGTTCCGGTCCTACATAGACGCCGGCGTGATCATGGCCTCCGGCTCCGACTACCCCGTCACCAGCCACGACCCGTGGATGGGGTTCTATGCCCTCCTTACCCGGCGCGACCAGGCCACGGGCGTGGTGTACGGCCCCGACGAGACGGTGGGCATGGCCGACGCCCTCCGGTCCTACACCTGGAACGGCGCCTACGTAGCCTACGCCGAGGACTGGTTGGGCAGCCTGGAACCCGGCAAGGCCGCGGACCTGGTGGTCCTGGACCTGCCCGATATCTTCGACCTCGAGCGGGACCCGGAGCTGGCGTTCCAGATGCGGGACCGGATAGTCATGACCGTGGTGGACGGGAACGTCCGCTACCAGCGCGAGTAGTCACAACCAGTTGAACCCTGACCGTTGAGCCCGATGCCCGTGACCGACACCAGACAGATCCGGCCAGCCGAGAGCCGCAGCCCACGGCATGCAGGCCGGAGCCCCAGGCAAGCAGGCCGCGGCCCCGCCCACGGCGGCCCCGGCTCCCGCGTGCCGGGCTTGATCCTGGCCCTCCTGCTCGCGGCGGTGGCGGCCATTGCGGCCGCGCCCCTGCGCGCCCAACCCGCCGAGCTCCTGGGCCTGGACGCCTACATCCGGCAGGCCATACACGACTGGGAGATCCCGGGGCTGGCCATCGCAGTTGTCCAGGACGACTCGGTAGTCTTCATACGGGGCTACGGCGAGCGGCATCTCGGCAGCGGCCAGCCCGTGGACGAGCACACCCGGTTCGCCATCGCCTCCACCACCAAGGCCATGACCGCCGCAGGGCTGGGCATCCTGGCCGACGAAGGCGTGATCCGCTGGGACGACCCGGTCCGCAGCCACCTGCCGGACTTCGAGCTGGACGACCCGTACGTGACCCGCGAAGTCACGATCCGTGACCTGCTGACCCATCGCACCGGCGTCGGCCGGCACGACAACGTCTGGATCGCCGGCCCCTTCGATCGCCCGGAAATCGTCCGCCGCGCTCGCCACCTGCCCCAGTCCAGCGGGTTCAGGTCCGGGTACGGCTACAACAACATCATGTACATGGTGGCCGGCGAGGTGACCGCGGCGGCGGCGGGCACCACGTGGGAGGACTTCGTCGAGACCCGGCTGTTCGAGCCGCTGGCCATGACCCGCACCACGCCCCGTACTGCGGTGGCGGAGTCCGACGACAACGTGGCCACCGCCTACCGGCCACAGGGCGGCCGGCTGGTGGAGATGGACCGGCGGGACTACGACGCCCTGGGCCCAGCCGGCTCCGTGTTCTCCACCGCCCGCGACATGGCCCAGTGGGTACGGCTCCACCTGGGCGGCGGCGCCTACCAGGGCGTTCAGCTCATCGACGAGGCCACCGTCCAGGAGATGCACGAGCCCCAGGTCGTCATCGGCATCGGGCCCACCGCGCGGCGCCGCTTCCCCACCCAGACCTTCTTCGCCTATGGCCTCGGCTGGCGGCTCCACGACTATCACGGACAGAAGGTGGTCCAACATACCGGCGCCGTGAACTACACCCGGACCCAGGTGGGGATGATCCCCGCCCGGGGGATCGGCGTCGTCGTCATGACGAACCTGAGCACCAGCAACCTCCAGACGGCCCTGATGTATCGTGTCTTCGACGCATTCCTGGGGCTGCCCGAAAAGGACTGGAGCGCCGAGTACCTGGAGGACGCACGCCGGTCCGCCGCGGCGTCCGGGCGCTCAGCCGCCGAGGAAGCAGACGCTCGCGTCACCGGGACCCGCCCGTCCCTGGCACTGGACGGGTATGCCGGCACATACAGCGACAACCTCTACGGCGACATCCGCGTCGCCCTCGAGGACGGCCGCCTGGTCCTCCGCTACTCGCCCGACTACGTGGCCGACCTGGAGCACTGGCACCACGACACGTTCAGGGCCGTCTGGCGCAGCGCCGGCTTCGGCCACTCCATGGTCACCTTCTCCCTCGATGCCGCCGGCCGGGCCAGGAACCTCCAGCTCCAGGGCTTCACCACCTTCAGGCGGTAAGCGGAGAGGGGGCCGGCACACAGGCAGCAGCTCCGCCTCTGCAACTGACCCGGAGTTCGGAGCTCGGAGCTCGAATCGAGCGCCCCGAACCCGCCGCCGGCCGGCAACCCGCCGAGCTCGAATCGAGCGCCCCGAACCCGCCACCGCCCGGCAACCCGCCGAGCTCGAATCGAGCGCCCGGAACCCGCCACCGCCCGGCAACCCGCCGAAGCCCGGCAACCGGAGGCCGGGGCTGGCGGGGCGGTCGGAGCTCGGAGTTCGGAGCT
>SLCC01000102.1 GCA_007126035.1 Gemmatimonadota bacterium | reverse complement strand
CGCCCGACACCAGCCCCACCCGGCAACCCGCCGCTGCCCGGCAACCGGCGGCCGGGTGGCTGGCGGGGCGGTCGGAGCTCGGAGCTCGGAGTTCGGAGCTCGAGCTCGAGCGCCCGACACCAGCCGCCGCCCGACAGCCCGCCGAAGCCCAGCAACCGGCGGCCGGGTGGTGGCTGGGCGGTCGGAGCTCGGAGTTCGGAGTTCGGAGTTCGAGCTCGGAGCTCGATGTTCACACAAGAAGACCCCGCGGCGATGCTGCTGCCACGGGGCCGACCCCCTGCCGGGGTTAATCCCGCTATTCGGTCATTCAGTTGACGCTCTCAGCCGGTCGCGTGGCCGCAGCCGGGCTCAAGGCCAGCCTGGCTCGGCGAGTTGTGTTGATCAGAGCCTCCCACGTGAGGCGGGCGGTGGCCAGGATCACCGCGGCGGCGATCACGGCGGCGATGGCGGAGCCGATCACCGGAGCGACCTTGCCCAGGTACAGGCCCACCATTGCCATGGCGATCCAGCCGGCCACCACGGCGCCGATGGTCACCGCGGGTATGGCGTAGAGCAGTCCCTTGGCCGCCTCGCCGGCCGCGGCCTCGAGGCTCATGCCGTCGTCCCGGCCCAGCAGACCGATCGTGGCGCTCAGCACCAGGCCCACCAGGGCGCCCAGGTGGAATAGTCCGATGCTCGTGTGCAGGACGGCGTGGCCGCTGGTCCGGCCTGCCAGCGCCAGCAGCGCTACGGCGTAGCCGCCCAGGACCAGGCCGGTGCTGACCGTGCCGCCCACCACCAGCTGTCCGGTGAGACCCAAGTCACGGGTGACTGGCTTCTGGGTCGTTGCGCTGTATGCCTGCATCGTGTCCTCTCCGCGTTCGTGGTCGGCTCTGTCGGCCGCCTTCGCCCACTATATAAGGCACGGGTCAGGCCACATCTGGCCAACAGCCTGTTTTTGGCGGAACGACGCGGATAATCGGTGGTCCGGCGTGGTTCATGGCGACGCGAGCGGGTCCCGATCCGGGCGATGTCGCGCACCCCGGTGCGCGATGTCGCGCACCCCGCGCGCCGGATCGGGCGGAGCCGTATCTTGTCGTTGCAGTATCACCCGTGCCTGCCGTCGGGCAGGCTGAGCGATCACGAGAACGAGGAGTCAGGATCATGAGAGGACCTGCCGTCCTGGCCACTGCCCTGGCCGCGATCATCCTGGTGGGGTTCACCGGTTGCAACGGCGAGGGTGAACTGGCGGCTGATGAAGTGGACGAGACGTACGCGCCCGAGCTGGACGTTGATCTGGACCGGATGGAGCGTGGCGAGGGCGGGCTGTACATCGAGGACGTGCGCGAGGGCACGGGCGAGGTGGCCGAGCCTGGTATGCTGGTGCTGGTCCATTACACCGGCTGGCTGTCGGATGGGACCAAGTTCGACTCGAGCCATGACCGTGACCAGCCTTTCTCCGTGGTCATCGGCGAGGGCAATGTGATACCTGGCTGGGACGAGGGCATCCCCGGGATGCGTGAGGGCGGTATGCGTCGCCTGGTCATCCCGTACGGGATGGCCTACGGCGCCAGCGGCAGGGGCCCGATCCCGCCTCGTGCCACCCTGGTCTTCGACGTGGAGCTACTGGCGGTCCAGTAGTGGTGGAGGCGCGTGTGCCCGGGCGGCATGCTGGAGGTGGTGCGTGGCGGGAATGCCACTGACGGGGCAGTCGTCGGAGCATCATGGGCCTGACGGCCGGTACCGGAACCCGGTGCCCCTGGGCCCTGAGGCGCCGCCGGGAGTCGGGGCGATGCTCCGCTGGGCCTGGGAGCGGCTCCGGTACGGCGTTCCGCCCGACCCGCCGCCCGAGTCGATCCCCCAGGCCGTCGCCGCTCCGACCGTCCCCCGTATCGCGGCGGGGTCGGACCAGCTAGAGGTGACCTGGATCGGGCACGCGTCTTTCCTGGTCCAGCTCCCGGGGCTCAACGTCCTGACGGACCCCGTGCTCAGCGACAGGGCCTCGCCCCTCAGCTGGACCGGGCCGCGGCGGTTCACGCCACCGGGACTGGCAGCGGGCCAGCTCCCGCCCGTGGACGCCGTCCTCATCTCCCACGACCACTACGATCACCTCGACGCGCGTACCGTAGATCGGCTCCGGGAGCGAGAGCCCGACATCACCTGGTTCACGCCCCTGGGCTACCGCCGCTGGTTCGCCCGCCGCGGTGTCCGGCGGGTGGTGGAGCTGGACTGGTGGGAGGAGGCCATGCTCAAACCGGTCGGCACAGGAAACCGGCCAGGCTCCGGGGCCGGCCTCACGGACGGCGCCGGGCCGGATGCCGGGCCTGATGCCGGGCCTGATGCCGGGCCTGATGCCGGGCCGGACACCGGGCCGGACACCGGGCCAGTAGCCCGCATCGCCGCCCTCCCGGCCCGGCACTGGACCCGTCGCCGGCTCCGCGACGCGCGCCATCGACTCTGGTGCTCCTGGTCCGTCACCGTGGGCTCGCGACGGGTATACTTCGGTGGCGACAGCGGCTATGGCCCCGCCTTCGCCGAGATCGGTGAGCGGGAAGGGCCCATGGACCTGGCGATCCTGCCCATCGGTGCCTACGAGCCCCGCTGGCTCATGGCGCCGAGCCACATGACGCCCGAGGAGGCGGCACAGGCGGCGGTGGACCTCCGCGCCGGCGCCATGGTGCCCGGCCACTGGGGGACCTTCCGCCTCACGGACGAGGACCCGCTGGAGCCGCCCCGTCGCCTGGCCGCCGCCTGGTCCGCCCTCGGCCGGCCCGCCTCCAGCCTGCGCATCGCCGCCATCGGCCAGACCCTGAGGCTCTGATCAGCCTGGCGTCCGCCCAGCTTCCACGCCTTGCTCCTGCCCGAAA
Organism: Gemmatimonadota bacterium; assembly: GCA_007126035.1. Taxonomy (GTDB): domain Bacteria; phylum Gemmatimonadota; class Gemmatimonadetes; order Longimicrobiales; family RSA9; genus SLCC01. Next base: position 13,386 of record SLCC01000102.1, on the reverse strand, counting down.
TTTCCGACACCTTTCACATGGTTGTCCGTCGGACCATGTGGAAGAGCGCTCCGGGAGGAGCGGCAGGCATAGAGGAGGCGGGAGTTGCAGGCGAGAAACGCCCTGGTCATGGCCGTGTGCTGCATGCTGGCGGCCTGTGGCGCCGATCCCACCAGGCCCGGGCTCGATCCCGACGAACTGGCCGGCACGTACGCCCTGGTCGAGAGCAGGGGCGAGTCCCTGCCCGTGGCGAGCGACAGCTTCCCGCGGGTCATCGGGCAGGAGCAGGTAACCTGCTGGAGCGTGCTGGTTTCCGGGTCGCTGGAGCTGCACCGGCAACAGAACTACTGGATCACCCACCGCCGGCTCACCGAGTGCGACAACGGACATTCGGAAGCCCAGCCGGACCAGGTCGAGACCGGGACGTTCCGGATCGAGGGCACGGTCCTCAGGTTCACGTATTACCGGGGCGAGTTCCTCCCCGGCTACCGGACGGCCACGGTGGAAGGGCCGACGATCACCTTCATCCAGACCGGGCAGACCACGCCGCTCTGGGTGTTCGAGCGGACTGGATCCGCTGTGCCCAGGTGAACGGCTGCTACCACTGCTCCCGCGGCTGCCACACCGACCATGCCCTGACCCAATCAGGTACCGAGCCTCGTCCCGTCGCGCCGCCGGCCCCCGGCTTGCACGTGTGCGGATGAAAGGACCACACATTTCATCCGGACGGCAGGAGGAGTCATGGGTCATCGGCAGATAGCGGACCAGGAAGGCCACCGCTGGGACGTGGAGGACGTGGGGCCCGGCGGCGGCGAACGGGGCGAGGCGGAGGGCGGGGGCGAGGTCGAGCATCGCGTGCGGTTCACCAGGGACGATGGTACCGAGCGGGTCCGCGCCGGCGGTAAGGGGGTGGACGAGCTGACGGACGCCCAGTTGCGGGCCCTGCTGGCGGGCGTGGACCCGTCGCGGGTACCGCCGGGCCCCGACACGGAGGCCAACCGGTCCCGAGGCTATGGTGGGGCCACGGATTGACGGTCCGGCCGGCCGGACCCCGGTCAGGCCGTGCTCAAGAGCCTGCCAGCGTGCCGGCCAGCCGGTCCAGCGGGATGTTGCCGCCGCTCAACACCCCCACCACCTTCTTCCCCCGGATCCGGTCACCCAGGGCTACGGCGCCGGCCAGGGCCGCGGCGCCGGCGCCCTCGGCCACCAGCTTCGCGTCCTCGGCCAGGACCCGGACGGCCTGGTCCACGGCGTCGTCGGACACCAGCACGAAGTCGCTGAGAGTCTCCCGTAACAGGCCGAGGGTCAGGGCGAAGGGCACGCGTGTGGCCAGCCCCTCGTGGCGCGTGGCCATGTGGTTGCAGGGCTCGAGGGAGCCCGACTTCCAGGCCTGGTAGACGCCAGGCGCCGCGTCGGACTGGACGCCGATCAGCCGGGTGGCGGGGCTGAGCTCCCGGAGCACCAGGCCCTGGCCCGACGCGCCGCTGCCGCCGCCCACGGGCACCAGCACCACGTCCGGCTCGGGCAACTGTTCCAGGATCTCCAGGGCCACGGTGGCCACGCCCGCCAGGTGGAGAGGCTCGTTGGCGGAATGGACGTAGCGGTACCCCTGGCGCTCCGCCTCCCGTTCGCATTCCTCCCGGGCCTCGTCGAAGTCGCGGCCGTGGTGCCGGACCTCCGCGCCCAACCGCTCCATGGCCGCCACCTTCAGCGGGTTCGCGCCCACGGCCGGCACGTAGATCACCACCCGCACTCCCGCCAGTCTGCCCGCGTAGGCCACCGACTGGCCGTGGTTGCCCGTGGACGCGGCGATGAGACCCGCCTCCCGTTCGCGGGCGCTCAGTCCCGCGGCCAGGTTGATACCGCCCCGCACCTTGAAGGCGCCCACGGGCTGAAGGCTTTCGCACTTGATGTAGTAGTCGCAGCCCAGCCGCTCGGACAGCTTCAACGACCGGACCAGGGGCGTGGCCGGCAGGTGAGGCGCGATGGTGGCGCGGGCCGCCATGACGTCGTCTAGGGTCGGGGTCAGCAGGCTGGTGCTCACGGCGGCTCCCGTGGTGTGGCTGGACGTGACGGGCGGTCCTTCCCAAGATAGAGCATGGTCCGCTGGATCGCGATGCGGCGGGGGCAGGCAGGACAGGCATCGGGCCGTCCGCGCCAGGAGCCCCAGGTCACAGGATAGAAGGGCGACACATGGGAATCGTCGAAATCATGGGCGGGCTCGCGGCCCTGTTCGCCCTCATGCTCATCGTGCTGCCGACCCTCCGGGTGGCGCGAGGGTATCTCCCGGTGCGCGGCGCCGCGGGTCTCTGGATATCCGGCGCCGGGTTCGCCCTGCTGGCTGCCGCCGCGCTGGTCCTGGACGGGGATGCGGCGTCGCCGGCCATACTCGTGGGCGTGACGCTGGCAGTGGTGGGAAACATCGTGCAGCGGCGGGCCACCAGGCCGGAGCGCTGACGACGGCGGGGCACCAGCCCGGACCGTTGACGACGGCGGGGCACCAGCCCGGACCGTTGATGGCGGCGGGTCGTGGACACCGAGAACTGGAGCTGAGACGTTGAGGAGATCCTGGATCGTGCCGATGATGGCCATGGGTTTTCTGGCCGCGGTGACCGGGTGCGAGCGGCCGGACCGTGACGCGTGGGCCGTCGACCCGCCCATGACGTTCGATACGGCCCGGGCCGTCATCGAGACGGCGGAAGGGCCGGTCCCTTTGCTGGTGGAGCTGGCGGAGACGGAGAGTCAGCGGGCCCAGGGCCTGATGGACCGACCCAGCCTGCCGCCGGAGCAGGGGATGCTGTTCGTCTACCCCGAGACCCAGGACGGCCGGTCCGGCTTCTGGATGTACAGGACGTTGATCCCGCTGGAAATCGCCTTCCTCGATGACGACGGTGAGATCGTGGCGATCCTGGAAATGGAGCCGTGCCCGAGCCCGAACCCCCAGCTCTGCCCGATCTACAGCCCAGGCGTCCCCTACGTGGCGGCGCTGGAGGTGAACAGGAGCTTCTTCGGCCAGTGGCGCGTTCGCGTCGGTGACCGGTTCCGCCTGGAGACGGAGGGGGACGCGACGTCGTGAGACGCGTCGCCAGTCGACTGCGGGAGCGGTTCCACGAGGGCCGGGCGGACCGCTTCGTGGCGCGGCTCCAGCCCGAGGCCGGCGGCCGGCTCCTTGACCTGGGCGGCAGCGACGGCTCCCTGGCCGAGCGGATCTGCGAGCGGGTCCCGCTGCGGGTGACGGTGGCGGACGCGGCGGCGGGAACCCGCCCGGCGGCTCTTGCCCGTGGCTTCGAACACGTCCTCCTGGACCCGGATTCGCCGCTCCCGTTCGAGCCCGGCCAGTTCGACTACCTGCTCTGCAACTCGGTCATCGAGCACGTGACGCTGCCCAAGGCCAGTTGCGCCGTGACGGCCCGGGTCCCGCAGGCCGAGTGGGAGAGGCGGGCGAGGGCGTCGCAGCGGGATTTCGCCGCGGCCATCCAGGAGTTGGCGTCCTCCTACTTCGTCCAGACCCCCCACCGCCACTTCCCCATCGAGCAGCACGTGCACCTGCCTTTCGTACAGTACCTGAGCCACAACGGCCTGTGTCGGGTGGTGGCCTGGACCGACCGCTACTGGGTCAAGTCCTGCCAGGGCTGTGTGGACTGGGAGTTGCTGACGCCGGCCATGATGGCGGAGCTCTTCCCGGGCGCCACCATCGAGGTCGAACGGGCGGCCGGTCTGCCCAAGTCGGTGGTGGCGTGGCGCCGCGGGAGCTGAGGGCGCCGCGACTGGACAAGGAGGTAGCCATAAGTATCGAAGACAGCTCCCTCACGCTGCCCGACCTGCCGTCGCTGACGGAGCCGCTCGGTCCCCTGAACGGCGAGCCGCGGACGGAGCTCTCGACGGCGCCCGAGACACCGTTCATGCTGGGTGGCCGACGCTCCCGTGTGATCGGCAGTCCGGGGGCAGGTGTGGCCGAGGTGGTCGTCTTCCCGGTCACCGCCGCCACGGCCCTGGAGGTGCGCGGCGCCGAGGTGCAGGAGGCCGTGGTCACGCCCGTGGGGTTCGAACGTCGGCTGACCATCGACGGGGAGTCCCTGATCGAGCGGGTAGTGGTGCCAAGGGACGGCCCGTACGCACTGGTGGAGTGGACCGCCCCCGCCGGGCCGGTCCACCTCTCCCTCCGCTGGTCGACCGGTCCTGCACTGCGCGCCGGCGGTGGCGTCCGCTGGCACCGCGTGCCCGGAGGCGTGGTGGTGGCGCCCGGCCAGCAGGGCCCCCTGGTGGTGTTCGCCTTCAGCCAGGAGCCCGACGCGTGGGCCGTGGAGCGCGACGTGCTCGGCCAGGCCGGCCCGTACCCAGCGCCTGCTGCCGCGGCCGGCGGATCCGAGCGGCTAACGCTCCAGGCGCGCGTCGGGCTGGCGGGCGGCGGTCACGCCCGCCTGGCCATCGCGGTGGCCGCTGACGGGGACCGGCTCCGGAAGGCGCTGATGGCAGCCAGCCGCACCCGCGCCCTGGTCCGGTCGAGACGGGGCGTGGCCGAGCGGATACGGAGCGACATGCTGGCGGTCGCCTCGCCCGACCCGGCGCTGGACCGGGAGCTGGAATGGATCAAGAACCGGCTGGCTGACCGGCTGGCGGAAGTGCCCGGCGGCGGCCGGTGCATCGTCTCACGCCGGGATGCCGGCCACTGGGTAGCCGACGCCGCCGACGCCGTTCGCGGCGCGCTGGATGCCCTGACCCTGGGAGACGCCGCCATCGCCCGGGACGTCTTCACCTTCCTGGCCCGCCGCCAGGACCGGGAGGGCCGGGTGCCCGCGGAGTGGAGCCTGGCACCGGGGACGGCCGCGGGGCAGGTCGACGACCGTGCGGCGGCCGGTGACGCTGTCGTCGCCGCCCGCGCCGCCCGCGCTGCCCACGCCGCCCGCGCCGCCCACGCCGCCCACGCCGACGGGGAGCGTGATGCCGTCGCCACCGCCTACTTCCTGGTCCTGGCCTCGGGCCTGCTGGATCAGCTCGGTGACCTGGCGTTGCTGAGGGGTGCCGCGGCCCCGCTCAGCCGGGCGGGGCAGGTGGTCGGCGCAGGCCTGCCCCCGGACCACGAGAGGCTGCGACGGACGGCGTTGGCAGGACTGCGCAGGGTGGCCGCTGAGACCGGTGAGGCTATGGACGCCGGCATCGGCAAGGAGGACGACGCCGCCAGCGACGGGATGAGCGACGCGTGGGAGCTGGTGGCTGAGGAGGGGGTCCGTCCGGCCCACGACCCGGGCCTGGTTCTGCCCGCGGTGAGGACCATCCTGGGGCTCAGGCCCGACGCTCCCCGCGGTCGCCTCACGCTCAGGCCCAGGCCGCCGTCGGAGTGGAGCCGGTTCCAGGCACGGGCCGTACCCATGGCGGACGCGGCGGTCACCCTGCTCTACGAGCGGACCGACACGCTGCACCGGTTCACGCTCGAGCAGGAGAGAGGCGGAACCCCCATCGCCCTCGTCCTCGAGCCGATCCTGCCAGGACGGCTGAGGAGCGCACGGGTCGACGGGACGCCGGCCGAGCTGTCACCGGTCCAGGTGGGACCGCTGTACCGCGTGCCGGTCCAGCTCAGACTCGACCACCAGCGGAGCCTGGAGCTGGAGATGGACAGGATGGTCAACGAAAAGACGCCCGATGGCTGACCATCGGGCGTCCTTGTACCGTAATCCACTCGTGGCGGATCACTTGGCGTGGAGCCAACCGCCTTCCGACAGCAGCTCCTTCACCTTGGCTGGACGGTCGCTGAGCGACGTACGAACGACGGAACGGGCGAAGCTGATGCGGTCGTCGTCGTTGAGCTGGCTCACTATGCTGATGGGAGCACCGTACCGGAGGAGCAGCCGCTTGGCGTCCTTGGCCACTTCGTCCATTGAACCTCCTGAGAGTACGAGAACGCGGACCAACGTAGAAACATAAACAAGGCTCGTGCCAGGATCAAGCTCGGTGGGCTCGGAGAGGTCGGAGGAAGCGGAGTGGGTAGGGTGAAACGAGGTCGCAGCAGGTTACAGGAGGAGGCGGTAGGGATGGGACAGTCGAATGTTCGTATGGTCAGGACGTGGCGAGCGGTGCACCGTCCGGGTGGTCCTCGTCCCCGTGGTCGGGTGGCTTCCGCTGCCCTGCTGCTGCTCCTGCTGGGCTGCGCGCCCGTCCAGGCGCCGCCGCCGGACGCCGCCCCGCCCCCGCCGCACCCGGTGGCTGCTTCACCAGCGTCGCACACGGCGCCGGATACGGCTTCGGACACGGCGGCCCCGGCCCGTGCCCGGCCCACGCCCTACCCCGTACCGCTGGCGCCGGAGTTCCGGGCGGCGATCGAGGCGGGGACGCGTACGGAGCGGGGCGAGCCGGGCCCATCGTACTGGCAGCAGTGGGCGGAGTACGATATCCGGGCGCGTCTGGACACGGAGGCCCGGGCCCTGAGCGGTAGTCAGACGGTGAGGTATCACAACCGGTCACCAGACCCGTTGACCTTGCTGGTGGTGAACCTGACGCAGAACTACCATGCGCCGGGAGTGGAGCGGGTCCGCCCGGCGGAGGTGACTGGCGGCAAGACCATCGAGCGGGTGCTGGTGGACGGGGTGGAGCTGGCCGAGGTGATGGCACCCGGCTCGGCGGGCTGGCGCGTGGACGGCACGCTCATGTACCTGGTTCTTCCGGCGGCGGTGCCGGCGGGTGGGGCGGTCGAGCTGGGGGTGGACTGGTCGTTCCTCCTGCCACAGGCTGGCGCTGGTGGTCGGATGGGCTACAGCGGGGACGAGCTCTTCTACCTGGGCTACTGGTACCCGCACCTGGCGGTCTATGACGACGCGTTCGGCTGGCACGCCGAGCCGTTCCGGGGCAACGCCGAGTTCTACTCCAACTTCGCGCGGTACGACGTGGCGGTGGACGTGCCCGCGGGCTGGCTCGTGGCGAGCACTGGCCGGCTGGTGAACGAGGCGGAGGTACTGGCGCCGGAAGTGATCCAGCGGCTGCGTCGCGCGGCGGAGGGCGACGAGGTGGTGCGGGTGGTGGATCACGGCGGTGCCCGGGCGGCCACGGCCCCGGCGCCCGACGGTCGGCTGGTCTGGCGATTCGAGGCGGACAGCGTCCGCGACGTGTCGTTCGCCGTGATGCGGGAGCACGCCTGGGACGTCACCCGCTCACGGGTGGGTGACCGGACGGGTGACGGTGAGACGGACCACGCCCGGATCGACGTCTTCTGGCGGGAGGGCGCCGTCCACTACCCGGAGGCTGCCAGGTACGCGCGGCATTCCATCGACTTCCTGTCCCGCTTCACCGGGCTGCCCTACCCCTGGCCGCACATGACGGTGGTGGAGGGGGGCGGCATAATCGGCGGCGGCATGGAGTACCCGATGATCACGATCGTCGGCGACTTCAACATCCAGGGCCCGCGGGCCCTCTACCGGGTGATCGCCCACGAGATCGCTCACATGTGGGTGCCCATGATCCTGTCCACCAACGAGCGCCGCTACACCTGGCTGGACGAGGGCGTGACGGTCTTCAACGAGAACTACGCGCGGCTGGACATGTTCCCGGACCAGGACCCGTTCCGGGCGGACCAGGACTCGTACCTGCGGGCCGCGATCCTGGGCCGGGAGGGGCCCATCATGCGCTGGTCCGACTTCCACTACCCCGGGCCGGCCTACGGCGTGGCCTCCTACCCCAAGCCGGCGGCGGTGCTGTACGCGCTCCAGGGCGTGCTGGGGCAGGAGACGTTCGTGCGGGCCATGACCGAGTTCTACCGGCGGTGGGCCTTCCGCCATCCGTATCCGTGGGACCTGTGGAACACCATCGAGGACGTTTCCGGCCGGGACCTGGGCTGGTTCTGGCGGTCCTGGTTCCACGAGAGCACGGAGGACGGGGAGCCGTGGGTGCTGAACCAGGCCGTGGAGTCGGTCCGGCGGCTGCCGTCCGGGGAGACGCTGGTGGTGGTCCGCGACCACGGCTGGATACCCATGCCCGTGCACCTGACCGTGACCCGTGAGGATGGCCAGGTCGTGGAATCGATCGTCCCGGTGGACAGCTGGCTCCTGGGCGCCGACCTGGTGGAGGTGACCATTCCCGCCGGGCCGCGGGTGGTCCGGGTCGAGATCGACGCCGCGGGTTGGTTCCCCGACGCCAACCGTGGGAACCGGGTGTGGAGCGACGGGTGACACGCGGGCGCAGCGGGCGGCCCGACGGTTGCAGAGGTGAGGGTAGGATCGAACCCGTCCGGGAGGAGTGATGCCACCCAGGAGGGCGTGGCTGCGCCAGCCGTTGTCGTGGAAGCGAGGGGGAGCGCTTGCCCTGGCCGTGCTCGCCATCATAATCGTGGCCGCGCTGGTGCTGGACGCCGGCGCGCGGGCGGAGCTGGAGCCTGTACAGGAGCTACTGGCCGCCGAGGGCCGGCCGCCGGTGGAGGTGGTGGAGGCGGCAGGCCGCATGGTCCAGATCGTCATGCTTTCCAATATCCGGGGCCACGCCGGACCCAAGCGACTGGCGGCGGAGGCGATCCGGGCGCTGGCGGAGGGGCCGGGACTGGACGCTGTCGTCCTGGAGGTGCCGTCGGACGAGCAGCCCTACATCGAAAGCTTCCTGACCCGGCGCGAGGAGGACGCCACCCTGCTCCTGGCCCGGCCCGGCGCGGTGCCGGAGCAGGGGGCGGCTGAACGCGCCTTCCTCGAGATATACCGCGCCGTCTGGCAGCTTAACCAGGAGCTCGGTCCCGCCCGGCGGATCCGGATCATCGCCGCCGATATCCCGGGCTGGCCGCCGTCGGAGGGGGCGTCGCCCCAGGACGTGGCGGAGCTCTACGCCGAGCGCGCGCCGCACATGCTCCAGCGCCTGCACGACGAGATCCTCCAGCTCACGCCCGAGGCACGGATGCTGGTCTTCGTCGACGGGTACCTCATACTCCAGCGGACCAGGGGTCGGCTCTCCTTCGCCGGCGGCGCCGCCCAGGAGGTGCACTGGCTCGGTGAGCTCTTGCGGGAGCGGGCGGCCGGTACCGTCCGGTCCGTCCTGGTCGACGCCGGAGCCTCGGCCACCGCCATGCGACGGCTGCCCGAGTACCACGGGACCGAGCTGCACCGACCCCTGCGCCGGCGCGTGGAGCGATCCGCCGGCGTCCGGATCGACGATACCTTCGCCGTGGCCAGGTCGCCCGTGCTGGAGACATCAGCGCCAGGACTGCGCCTCGAGATCCTGCCCCGCGGGTACGTTCTGAGGGATGTGGCGGACGACTACATCTTCCTCCGCGGAGGAAGATGAGCCATGCCCACGCTACTGCTACACGTGGACGGGCTGGGGCCCGGCGATGAGGAGCGGATCGAGCACGAGATCCGGGCCATGACCGGTGTCTTCGGCGTGGTCGCGAGCAGGGCGGCGGGGAGGGTCGACGTGGACTTCGAGGACGACGAGGTGGGGATCGACCGGATCCTCGAACGCATCAAGGAGCTGGGTTTCGAGGCCAGGGTCGCCGGCTGAGGGCGCCGCGGAGTCGCGCCCGGCCCCCGGCCACTTCCGGCTCGCCATCGCCCCGCCGCCCGCCTCGGCCCGCCGCCCGCCTCGGCCCGCCGGGCTTCCCTCAGTGCACCTCGTCACGGCCCGTGTCCGCCTCGTAGCCGGCGGCGGTGACCACGGTGGCCAGCTCCCTGGGGTTCGCCAGCGCGTCGTCGTAATCCACCACGGCCGTGCCCTTGTCCAGCTCCACCCGGGCGGAGCGCACACCTGGCATCTCCTCCAGCGCGTCCCGCACCGCGGCCACGCAATGTGTGCAGGTCATCCCCTTCACGTTCAGAGTGGTCTTCGCCATCGATCCCTCCAATCAGGTAGCATTTGTCCGCCGCGGCACGCCGCTGGGCAGCGGACGACCAGTCGGCTCGGTCCAGCCCTCCGCTCCACCGACGGGCCCGCTCTCCGGCTCAGGCCCGGCGCAGGCGGAGCGAGTTGGTAACAACGCTCAGCGAACTCAGTGCCATCGCCGCGCTGGCGAACACCGGCGACAACAGGATGCCGAAGAACGGGTACAGCACGCCGGCGGCGATGGGGATCCCCGTGGTGTTGTAGATGAACGCCCAGAACAGGTTCTGGCGGATCACCCGCATGGTCTTGCGGGACAGTAGCAGCGCCGTGGGTACGCCGTTCAGGTCGCCGCCCACCAGGGTGACGTCGGATGCCTCCAGGGCCACGTCCGTGCCCGTGCCGATGGCGATGCCCACGTCCGCCTGGGCCAGGGCCGGGGCGTCGTTCAGGCCGTCGCCCACCATGCCCACCTTCCGGCCACCGGCCTGGAGCCGGCGGATCTCCTCCACCTTGCCACGGGGCAGGACCTCCGCCACCACCCGGTCCACGGCCACCAGCCGGCCGATGGCCTCGGCGGTGGCGCGATGGTCGCCCGTGAGCATGACCACCTCCAGGCCCATCCCCTTCAGCCGCCGGATGGCCGCGGCACTCGTCGGCTTCACCGGGTCGGCGATCCCCACCACCCCCACCACCCGGCCGTCCACGGCCACGTAGACGGGCGTGCGGGCTTCGCCAGCCATGCGCTCCGCCGCGTCCGCCAGCGGGCCCGGGTCCAGCTCCTCGTCCCGCATGTAGGCGCCGTTGCCCACCAGGACCCGGGCGCCGTCCACCACAGCCTCCGCGCCCCGGCCGCCCACGGCGTAGAAGTCGGCGGGCTCGCTCAACGGGAGGCTCCGCTCCCTGGCCGATTCCACGATGGCGGCGGCCAGCGGGTGCTCCGACGCCGTCTCCAGCGACGCGGCCAGCCGGAGCACGTCGTCGTCCGACGCGCCGGCGGCGGTGACCACCTCCACCACGGCCGGCCGGCCCTCGGTGATGGTGCCCGTCTTGTCCAGGACGATGATGTCCAGCTTGTGGGCCGTCTCCAGGCTCTCGCCGCCCTTGAACAGCACGCCCCGCTCGGCGCCGGCGCCCGTGCCCGCCATCACCGCCGTGGGCGTGGCCAGGCCCAGGGCACAGGGGCAGGCGATGATCAGCACCGTGATGAATGAGACCAGCGCGAAGATGAACGCCGGGCTGGGACCCACCGCCAGCCACACGGCCGCGGCGATGAACGCGATCACCACCACGATGGGGACGAAGATCCCGGAGATCCTGTCCGCCAGCCGCTGGATCGGCGCCTTCGTGCCCTGGGCGTCACGGACCAGCTTCACGATCTGGGCCAGCGCCGTGTCACGGCCCACCCGGCGGGCCTCGAACCGGAACCCGCCCTGGCCGTTGATCGTGCCGCCCACCACCTCGTCGCCCTGGCCCTTCTCCACCGGGATGGGCTCGCCCGTGAGCAGCGACTCGTCCACCGCGCTCCGGCCGTCCGTTACCACGCCATCCACCGGGATCCGCTCGCCGGGCCGGACCACCAGCACGTCGCCCACCGCCACCTCCTCGATGGGCACGTCCACCACGTCGCCGTCACGGACCACACGGGCGCTCCGGGGCTGGAGCCCCGCCAGCTTACGGATCGCCGCCGATGTGCGGCCCTTGGCCCGGGCCTCCAGCATCTTACCCAGCAGGATCAGGGCGATGATCATGACCACCGCCTCGTAGTAGACGTCCGCCGGGAGACCTGCCCGGAGGAAGATCCAGGGGAAGACGGTGGCGACCACGCTGTAGACGTACCCCGAGCCCGTGCCCACGGCGATGAGCGTGTTCATGTCCGCGCTGCGATGGAGCAGCCCGCTCCACGCGCCCTTGTAGAACTGGCGGCCGGCCCAGAAGACCACCGGCGTGGTCAGGACCAGGAGCGTCCAGGACAGGACCGCAAGGTCGATGGCGTAGAGCCACGGCATGGCCCGCTCCAGGGCATGGCTCAACGGCATCATCAGGCGATGGAACAGGTCGTCCTGCGCCATCATGTCACGGGCCATGAGAGGCATGGACGCAAACATGGCCACCACCGCCACCACCGCGGAGAAGACGAACTTGCGACGGAGCTCGCGGTACTCCGACTCCCGGGCCAGCCGCTCACGCTCCGCAGGGTCCGCCACGTCCACAGGCGCCGCCAGCTCGTAGCCCGCCGACTTCACCGCCGTCTCCAGGTCCGTGGGCGTCACCATGTCCGGCAGGTAGCGAACATGGGCACCGCCGCTGGCAATGTTGACCTCCGCCGTCAGCACCCCCTCCAGGGCCAGCAGCTCACGCTCCACAGGCTCGCCGCTCACCGCCCACTCCAGCCCAGCCACCTGCAGCGTCACCTCCTCGATCCGGGCGCCGTAACCGGAAGACTCCACCGCATCCACCAACGACGACGCCGTCGCCGAACCCGGGTCGTACTCCACCGTGGCACGCTCGGTGGCGAAGTTCACCGCCGCGTCACGCACGCCCGGCGCCCGGGACAGTCCCTTCTGCACACGGGCAGCGCAGGCGGCGCAGGTCATGCCCGTCAGCGACAGCTCGATGCGACGCGCCTCAGCCCGCTTGCCAGGCGCCCCAGGCTTCTCTCTCCCGGCCGACTTCTTCGCTCTCTCGACTGACTTCATGGCGCTAATCCCGGTTGTACCGGTGTATGAGGTCCATCACCTCGTCGTATGTCCGCTGAGCGGCCGCCGGGTCGCCGGAGCGGAGGGCAGCCGTGACGCAGTGCTGAAGATGGCTCCGCATCAGCACCTTGCCTACACCCCGCAGCGCCGCGTGCACCGACGCGATCTGCGTCAGGATGTCCGGGCAGTAGCGCCCCTCCTCCACCATCCGCTGCAGTCCCCGGACCTGCCCCTCGATCCGCTTGAGCCGCGCGGTGGCGTCGGCTCGTACCTCCGCCCCGATGGCCGTCTGGGTCATCGTCGGCCTCGCCTTTTAGGGTACCCCCCTACGGTATTGAGGGAGAGGAGGGGTGTCAAGGCGGGGTGCCGGGCGACGGCGAGTATCCGGCGCTCGAATTCGAGCTCCGAACTCCGAACTCCGAGCTCCGACCGCCCCGCCAGCCCCCGGCCTCCGGTTGTCGGGCTTCGGCCGGTTGCCGGGCGGCGGCCGGTTGCCGGGCTTCGGTGGTTGCCGGGCGACGGTGGGTGTCGGGCGACGGCGAGTATCCGGCGCTCGAATTCGAACTCCGAGCTCCGAGCTCCGACCGCCCCGCCAGCCCCCGGCCGCCGGTTGCCGGGCTTCGGCCGGTTGCCGGGGTTCGGTGGGTTGCCGGGCGGTGGCGGGTGTCGGGCGCTCGAACTCGAACTCCGAGCTCCGAGCTCCGAACTTCGACCGCCCAGCCAGCCCTCGGCCGCTGGTTGCCGGGCTTCGGTGGGCTGCCGGGCGGCGGCTGGTGTCGGGCGCTCGGCTCGAGCTCCGACGGCCTCGGCAGCTACGCCCTCCACTGAGGAGCGGATCTGCACGGGGCACGCGCACGGGGGAGAGGCAAGGATGCGCCGAAGAGGGATTGGGCCGCGCCGGGGAGCGGAGGCGGAGAGGTGCGGG
>SLCC01000081.1 GCA_007126035.1 Gemmatimonadota bacterium | reverse complement strand
CTGCTATTCCTCGGCTTCGCGCCTTGCCAGCGCGGCGCTTCGACGCTCTCGGTGCTCGTCAGAACCATCGTGCGGGACTACTAGAGCCACCACACCGACAGGACCCGAAAGCTCGGGCTGTCGTACCTCCGGATCCCCCCGGTGGGACCTGGAGCTGCGGTGTCTGAGGCCCGTTGCACCCGAGCGGCGCCGCATCCCACCTCGCGCGAGGCTGCCCCTGCCGCTAACGTTCTTCCTCCAGGACCGTCCACATTCCGGGAAACCCATGCCTGAAGACCTCATCGAAGGACTCCGCCGGTTCCGGCGCGACAAGTTCCCGCGGTACCGGGAGCATTACGAGCGGCTGACCGCCGAGGGCCAGCACCCGTCCACGCTGTTCATCGGCTGTTCGGACTCCCGGGTGGTGCCGGAGCTGCTGACGGGCGCCGACCCGGGCCAGCTCTTCATCATCCGGAACATGGGCGCGTTCGTCCCGCCCTATGATCCGGCGCTGGGCTACCACGGCACGGCAGCCACCATCGAATACGCCGTGCTGGCGCTGCACGTCAGCGAGATCGTGGTGTGCGGTCACAGCCATTGCGGTGCCGTGCGAGCGACCTACGATCCGCCGAACCCGGACACGCCGCACATACAGCGCTGGCTGGAGCTGGGCAGGGACGCCCGTGTCCCGGAATCGGAGCGGGGTCCAGAGCTGACGGAGGCCGTTCTGCGCCGGACGGAGCAACGGTCCGTCACCCTCCAACTCAAGCGCCTCATGACCTATCCGCTGGTCCGCGACAGGGTGGACGCCGGCGCCCTGGTGCTGCACGGCTGGCATTACTTCATCGAGCGGGGAGAGGTCCTGGCACTCGACGTGGAACGGGAGGCCTACGTTCCCATCGACCCGTAGCCGTGATCGTCGCCCTCTTCGCCCTGGGCCTGACGCTGCTGGTGGCGGGCGGCGATCTCCTGGTCAGGGGCGCAGCTCGTCTGGCCTCGCTAGCCAGGGTCTCCCCGCTGGTCATCGGGCTCACCGTGGTAGCCTTCGGCACGAGCGCACCCGAGCTGGCAGTGACGGTAGCGGCCGTCGGCCGGGGCGAGCCGCACCTGGCCCTGGGGAACGTGGTGGGAAGCAATATCACCAACCTGCTCCTGATCATGGGCATGGCGGCCGTGGTGACGCCCCTGGCCGTGAGTCGACGAGTGGTCCGCCTGGATGTACCGATCCTGATCACTGCTTCGGTGGTCGTGGTGTTGCTGGCGCTGAGCGGGACGATCGGGCGGGTCCAGGGAGCGCTGCTGCTGGGCGCCGGGATCGCTTATACCGTCGTCATGATCAAGCTCGCGCGGCGCACCGATGAGCCATCTACGACGCTGTCCCTGGGACCCACGCCCCGCCGGCGAAGAATCGTCACTGACGTAGCGATCACCGCCGCGGGGCTGGCGCTGCTGGTGGCAGGTTCCCGTTGGCTCGTGATGGCGGCGACAGCCATGGCCGAAGCCCTGGGCATCTCACAGCTGGCCATCGGGTTGACCATCGTGGCCATCGGTACGTCCCTGCCGGAGCTGGCCACCACAATAGTGGCCGGCGTCCGCAATCAGGCGGACATGGCCGTGGGCAACATACTCGGCAGTAACCTGTTCAACCTCCTGCTCGTGCTGGGCGCTGGAGCGGCCGTCTCACCGGTGGGCATCGGGGTTCCGGCCACCGCCATGGCCTTCGATCTGCCCGTCATGTTGGCCGTCACGGTGGCCACTCTCTTCATCCTGTACACGGGGCACTGCCTGAGCAGATGGGAGGGCGCGCTGTTCCTGGCATACTTCGCCGGCTACATGACGTACGTGCTCCTGATCGCCACGGGGCATGGACCGCTGCCTGTCTTCCGCCACGCCCTCCTCGTCTTCGCCCTGCCCCTGAGCGTCATATCCCTGATCGTGGCCGCCGTCCGGATCCGGCGAGGCGCCCGACCGTGAGGCGGCTGCCTGGAAACGGCCCTGCTCAGTCCCTGCGAAGCCGGACCCGACACGCCAGACCCGAGTCGATGGCCACCTGGGTGCGGCCGAGCTGGAGGATGTAGACGGGGTAGCGCTGCACCAGGAGCACTCGAACGCCCGGCAGGACACCGAGGCCGGCCAGCTTCGCAGTGTCTCCCGACCAGGGCTCTTCCAGGCAGGTGACCAGGCCAGCCGCGCCGGGGCGCAGGGTGGTGAGCCGGGTCGAAGAGCAGCCCACACCCGGACAACCGCCCGAATGCGGGACGGGCGGGCCGGCCTCGCAGCTCTCCTTCCAACCCGCGACGCCCTTGATGGTGTCCCGGATCAACTCGACGAACGCCATCATCGGACCAGCCTCCTCAGCTTGTCGATCCAGCCCGGCCTCTTCGGGTTCTCGTAGCCACAGTTGGGACAACGGACCAGGGCACAGGCCCGGCTCAACGGGCAGCTTCGGCAGGCGGCCTGGCCCGGATCCTCCTGGAAGTCATCGCCGCAGTAGCCGCAGTTGATCACGTCCATCCCAACCCCCGGAGCACCAGGTTCAGCACCGCCCCCACGCCGAAGGCGAAGGGAACCACAAAGGCGAAGATCCCCAGGGCCGTCTTCACGCCCCGCTCCTTCAACATCATCAGGAACATGGCCACGCACGGAACGAACAGAGTCAGCGTCACCGCAGCGACCGTCAGCTCCACGGGGCTGAGCAGACCCTGCTGGTTCAGGTCGAAGAGCCCGGCGGCACCATAATCCCGCCGGAAGAAGCCGAACAGGAACGGCTGGGCCGTCTCCGCCGGCAGTCCGAGAAGCCCCACCACCGGCGTCAGCCCCCGCAGCGCCGCCCTCAGCAGACCGGTGAGATCACCGATCCACAGGATCACGCTCACCAGCAGGAACAGGGGCAGGACCTCCAGGAAGTACCACTGCATCCGGGACATGGTCTTCGCCAGCACGTTCCCCGGACGGGGCAGCCGGAGCGGAGGCAGCTCCATGTGGAAGGATGGCGCGTCGCCTGGAAGCAGGCGCGCCGCCAGCCAGCCGACAAGCAGGAAGACACCGACCAGGACCAGACCCAGCACCGCCAGCGCCGCAACGTTGCCCGCAAGGATAGCGATGATCACGCCCAACTGTGCCGAGCACGGGATGGCCAGCGCCAGCAGCATGGTCGAAAGCACTCGCTCCCGACGGGTCTCCAGCGTCCGCGTCACCATGGTAGCCATGGTCCCGCACGCAAAGCCCAGGACCATGGGGATCACCGCCCGGCCAGACAGACCGATGCGCTTGAAGACCCGATCCACCAGCAGCGCTAGCCGGGGGAAGTAGCCAGTGTCCTCCAGCACGGAGAAGAACAGGAAGAACGTCCCCACGATGGGCAGGATGATGGCCACCGCGTAACGCACCCCGAGCGTCAGCGCGCCGTAGTCCCCCACGAACAGCCCCCGCAGCCAATCCCACGGTACGAGCACCCCGAAGACCTGCTCGAAGAAGGGGTTCAGCCGCTGCTCGAAGATCGACTCCTCCAGCCAGTCCACCACCGTGCCGGCACCCAGCACGCCCACGAACTGGTACAGACCCACGTACAGGACCAGGAGGAGTACGGGGATCCCGATCAGCGGCCGCGTCAGCGCCGCCTCCAAACGCTGCCGGAGACGGAGAGGAGACGGACCTGGATCGTCCACCACACCCGCCAACGCCTGCTCCGACGCCCGATGACGCTCGAAGGCGATTCGGTAGATGGCCGTGTCCGCGAACTCCGCTGTGGCCGTCTCCAGCTCCCGGATCGCCGCCTCGCCCCCGTCAGGCTCCGACTGGGCAACCAACTCCGCCACCTCCGCGTCGCCCTGCACCAGCAACGACGCATACGCAGCCGCCTCCACCGGGTAGACACCGCTCAGACGCCTGCGTACACGATCGATGGCAACGCCCACACCGTTACCGTATCGGGGGAGGACCGGCGCTGGCGAAGAAGCAGCACGGCAGATCGCCGCCTCCAGATCCCGCAAGCCACGACCACGGGCCGCCGCCAGCGGGACCACCTCCACACCCAACCGCTCCGCCAGCAGACCGTGGTCGATCCGCAGACCAGACGACTCGGCCTCGTCCATCATGTTCGCCGCGAGCACCAGCGGACGACCCGTCTCCAACAGCTGCAACGTCAGCGGCAGCGCACGCTCCAGGTTCTTCGCGTCAGCGACCTGCACCAGCACGTCCGCCCCACCCTCCAGCACCATGCGCCGGGCGACCCGCTCCTCCTCCGTGGTCGGCAGTAGCGAGTACATCCCCGGCGTGTCGATCACCTCCACCGACCCACCTCCCAGGTGCCCACGCCCCCGGTCCACCGCCACCGACGTGCCCGGGTAGTTCGACACCATCACGTACGCGCCCGTCAGGCGGTTGAACAGCGTGCTCTTGCCCACGTTGGGTGCGCCAACCAGGGCGACCCGGAGCGGTCCCGACGCCGACGGCCCCGAGAGCGGACCCGCCGACGAACCCCCTGCCGGCTCCGCAGTCGCCACGCCGCCCGGAGAGGCCGCCCCTGGCTGCCCGATCCGCTCGGCTCCCTCTTCGTTGGTCCTCGTCAGCAGGCCCATCCGCCCCGTCCGCTGGTCCACCTTTGAGACTGATTCTCAACAGTGCCCCGAAGGGCAGGGCCGGGCAATCGGGAAAGGTTCGTCGGCGGGAGTGGGGGAAAGCCTGACGGGCGCGAGCTACGAACCGCGGGGTTCGTAGCTCGTGCTCGCTTTCAGTCTACTATCTACTGTCTGCCGTAGCCGTCCCAGCTCCTTGTGGGCTCACGGCACTGTGGCCACGGCATGGGCTGGCCGGTGGTCCTGTGGGTAGGCATTACTCTCCGCTCCCGGTCCAGGAACTCCGGGTCTTCGGCGGCCATGTAGGCCAGCATGGCCACGAGAGTGGCGTTATGGCGCAGGTTGTCCAGGGATATCTTGTCGTAGGTATCGAGGTTCGTGTGCCAGGTGTAGCGGAAGTAGTCCCAGCTATCGGATCCCAGGCTGAAGCCTGGTGCTCCGGCGCAGGCGAATGCTGCGTGGTCGGTGCCGCCCCCGCTGGGTGTGCCAGGCACGGTCATGTTGATCGGGCCGCTGAGCTCGGTGGGTATGGCGCTGAGCCAACGGGCGAAGTGTTCGCCAGCGTTGATGAGGCCCTGCATGCTGACGCGCGCGATGCGGCCGGTCCCGTTATCCTGGTTGAAGAGGGCCTGGAGCCCTTCCACGACCTCAGGCCTGTCGGCGACGAAGCCGCGGGAGCCGTTGAGCCCCTGCTCCTCGCTGCCCCAGTGTCCGGCGATGATGGTTCGTGCGGGGTTGGGAAAGACCGTCTGGAGGATCCGCATGGCTTCCATCATGATGACGGTGCCGGTGCCGTTGTCGGTGGCGCCAGGCGCGCCGATCCAGGAGTCGAAGTGTGCGGAGAGGACCACGTACTCGTCGGGCCTCGTGGTCCCGGGGATGGTGGCGACGGTGTTGTAAGCCGGCACGGTTCCCAGGAGCTCGCCTCGTGCGTCCACGCGGACGCGGGGTCCCTGGCGTCGCTCGGCCAGTCGGTGTACGAGGCCGTAGTCCTCGCAACTCAGGTCGATGACGGGGATGCTGCCCTCCCGGTCGCCGAAGATGCGGTGGGTGCCGTACCCACCGGACCATGTGGAGGTGAAGGCGCCGGCGGCACCCAGCTCGCCGAGCCAGGTGGTGAGCCCGGAGTCGGGAACGCCGAGGGCGGCCAGTCGCTGCTGCCACTCCTGCTCCACCTGGGCGCGGCGGGCGACGAAAGCTTCGTAGGTGGCGTTGTCGGCAAAGGCGCGCCACTGGTCCACGGGCCGGCAGGAGACCTCGGGGTGGGCGATGAGGACCCAGTTCCCGCGGACCTCGTTGCGCCAGCGCTCCAGCGCCGCCGCGTCACCGGCGGGCGGGAGGGAGACGACGGCGCCTTCCACGGGCCGGCCGGTCCCGGGGCTCCAGCCCTGGAGGGTGGCGTTCAGCGTCTCGATCCTGGGCTCGATGAGGTCCACGTGCGTGTGCCCACGCCGCCAGCCTCGCCAGGTGCCATACTGCTCGTTCTCGGCGGCGATGCCCCAGCCCTGGTACATGTGGATGAGCCAATCGTGGCCGGCCTCCTTCCTGGGCGTGCCCGTGAGGCGGGGCCCGATGGAGTCGACGAGGGCCTGGGCCAACGGCTCGACCTGGGACCGCTCCATCCCCTCCGTCCACATGGCGCGGATCACGGGGTCGTCGGTGGTGAACGTCTGGGCGCTCAAGGGCGCCGCCACTATCAACGCAACCGCCAACATCAGCGGCAATCTCGTTCGCTGAGACACCAGCTCCTCCTTGGGTGAAATATGTCCTGAGTGAAGACGCATAAGGTGGCGGTGAGCGTTGGGCACAGGCAAGCGGCATCTTCACCCATGCCGCGCTGGGGCGAGCTGTTGTACATTGAGGCATTACCAGTTACGGGGAGTAGATCGTCATGCCTGCATGTTTCATCCGGTTCACCGTCGCGTCCGGTCTGCTCGCGGTCCTGGCCGCCATTCCTGCCCTTGCGGGTGCCCAGGAGGGGATCGATCTGGGCGAGGTGCCCGAGGCGGTGGTGGTGGAGACGCTTGACGGCGAGCCCTTCGACCTGGCCTCGGTCATCGGCCAGCGGCCGGCGCTGGTGGAGTTCTGGGCCAGCTGGTGCCACGTGTGCCTCGCGCTCCACCCCAGGGTCATGGCGGCCCACGAGAAGTACGGCGACGATGTGGAGTTCCTCCTCGTGGCGGTGGCCGTGGGCCAGGACCAGGCCCGGGTCCGCCAGCACCTTGCCCGGCACGGCACGCCAGGCCAGGTCCTGTGGGACGACCGGGGCGCCGCGGTCCGGGCCTTCGAGGCACCGGGTACAGGGTTCATCGCCATCCTGGACACGGACGGCCGGGTGGTCTACACCGGTACCGGCACCGACCAGGACCTTGACTCGGAGCTGGCCCGGCTGGTGGGCCAGCGCTGAGCGGCCCGGCTGGCAAGGCTTGCTGATAGCCCGGCTGGCTAGCCTGGTTGATGGTCTGGCCCGGTTCTGGTATCCGGTCGGCCTTCCCCTTGACGGCTGACCGGAGAGAATACCGATGGAACCGTACATAGCCGCATTGAGCGACACGGCGCTGCTCATGCTCAGGCTACTGATCGCCGTCCTGTTTGCCACCAGCGGCTGGGCCCACGCCACCAGACCGCAGGAGCGGGGGGAGAGCATCGGGATGTCACCCCTCCCCACCGTGGTCCTGGGCGTGGTGGAGCTGCTGGGGGCGGCCTCGGTGGCACTCGGTCTCTACGCTGGGGCCGGGGCCATCCTCCTCATGGTGGTCATGCTGGGCGCCATCTACAAGAAGGTCTTCGTCTGGAAGACCGGGTTCTGGGGCGAGGAAAGCCAGGGCTGGTTCTACGACCTCCTGTACCTGGTATGCAGTTTCGTCATCCTGACCACGGGTGGGGGCGCGTACGTACTGGCAGGACCTCCCTGACGGGTAGCGCCACCAAGGGCGGCGCACCCGCTGGCGCGGTTCTGGTATGGGTGTATTCCAGACCCATGAACCGGCCCGGAGGTGGTGGTGATCAACAGAATGCTTCAGGGCGGCGCCGTCGCCGCTCTTGCCGCAGTCGTCCTGCTGTGGGCCGCATGCGAGGTGGAAAGGGAAATCCCCGAGCATGACCCGGCGGTGGTGCCGCCGCCCGGAGCCGAGGTCGTGCTCCCGGACACCACGCCGGAGGGGCTCTGGCGGTATCTGGAGGAGATCGACTACGCGGACAGCTGGAGCCACTGGCCAAGACTGCCCGAGTTCTACCCCGGCACCGAGCCCCACGGCCAACTCCTCCGCACCTATGCCAACGGCATCGCCATGCCCCACATCGAGGCAGGCCTCACCGGGGACCTGCCGCACTCATCGATGATCGTGAAGGAGAACTACACGGAAGGCCGGGAACTGGATTCGTATTCGGTGATGTGGCGGATCGAGGAGTACAACCCCGAGCACCGTGACTGGCTCTTCGCCAAGTACGGCCCTGACGGCGTCGCGGAGGAGTTCGGCCGGGTCGAGAGCTGCCAGGAGTGCCATGCCGGGGCGGAGACGGGGTACATCCATACCCGGGCGCCCAGGTAGAGGCGGGCGCCCGGGCGCGAGCTGACATCCCCGCCGGGCCGACCGGCCGGCGGCCGACCGCCCGGACTCGGCCGACCGCCCGGACTCGGTCTACTGCCCGGGCTCGGTCTACCGCCCGGGCTCGGCCTCCTCCCCGTGGGCGGACGCCACCCGCGCCACGGCGGCGGCCAGCTCCTCGTAGGCGGTGGGATCGATCTCCCGGAAGGGTGCCATGACGTGGGCGATGCGCTGGTCCGGCCCGATCACGAACAGGCTCCGGTTGGTCATTCTCTGGCCGTTGCGCTCAATGTAGGCGCCGAAGGCCTGACCGGCGACCACGTCCTCGTCGCTGGCCAGCAGGAAGGGCAGCTCGTCGTCGCGAGCCCATGCCGCCAGCTCGTCCACGGGGTCGGCGCTGACGGCGATGAGCACGATGCCCCGGCCGTTGTCGAAGATCTGCGCGTACTGATCACGGTACGCGTGCATTTGCACCGTTCAGCCCCGTGTCCTGGCCCTGAAGAAGAAGGCCAGGACCACTGTCTTTCCCTCGTAGTCGCGGAGTGAGATGGGCTTGGCCAGGACGCCGTGGCGGGTGGCGCCGGGCAGGGTGAAGTCGGGGGCCACGACGCCGGGCTCCAGGGGTGTGGCCTGGGCGGCTGCGGGGGCTGGCGCCGCGGCTCCGGCGACTCCCAGCGCCAGGGCCAGGCCCAGGGTGGTCAGGGTACGGTTCATGGTTCCTCCGTGGGTGAGTCTCCTGGCGGTAATCTAGCGCGGAGCGGCGGCCTGGGGGAAGCGGTGTTAGAGTTGTGAGTTTCCCCATTTCTTCATGCGGCCGGAGCATCGCTGGCCACTCCCATGGGGGGTGACTACCGCCGTCCCCGCCAGTGGAGCGCCGCCAGCCTCTCCAGGTCGACTGGACCGACGGGAGGTCCGCGCGAGCCGGCCTGCACCGTTTGTCCGGGCGTCGGCCCTGGTGGCCGCCCTTGGCGGCGGTCCGGGAGGTTACCTGAGCCTGTGGATCAGGACCGCCGCCCGCTTGGCCGATTTGGGGAGCGAACGGAGGTCGGCGGTCTCGTGGTCGGTATGGGCGCCGGTGCCCTCGACGCCGATTCCGCCCAGGGAGCCCCATGCCACGTGGGCGGCGGCGAAGGAGAGGTCCGATGCGCCGCGCCCGCCCGGGTCGAACTCCATGACCGGACCGTAGCCCAGGTCTCGGCTCACCTCGTCGTACATCGCCAGGATCTCCCGATTGCCTTCCGTGGGCGGCATGCCGGGATAGCCGTCGATGAACTCGATGGTGGCGGAGGTCCGGGGCAGGTTCCTGGCTACTATCGCATGCATCCGCTCCTGGGCCCGCTGGAGCTGGGCGTCGGAGATGGTGCGGATCCCGCCGTGGACCACGGCCGTGCCCGCCACGATGTTGGTCTTCGAAGCCGCGCTCCCCTGCACCGCCGCGGCGTCGTACTCCACGTCGGTCCCGCCCACTATCACCGCCGGATTGAACGTCAGGTACTCCTCGCCGGCCAACTCCTGGTAGAACGAGTTGATGATCCGGGCGGCCTCGAACACGGCGCCCACGCCGGTACGCTCGGAGAAGATGCCGGAGGAATGGGCGGTCTGGCCCTCGACGGTGAGGAGCCACCCACTGGAGCCGCGTCGGGCGATGGTGCCGTAGTCGTGAGTGTCGGCCGCGATGGCTGTCTCGAACTCGAGGGCCACGTCGCTCTCACGGGCCAACTCCACCATCACCCGGCGAGCCTCGTCCACCGGCCGGCCCAGGGACTCCTCGTCGCCGGTGAAGATGACACGGATGGTCCGACCCTCCAGGGCGCCGGCGTGGTGCAGCGCCTGGAGCGCCAGGATCATGGCGGTGTTCCCGCCCTTCATGTCGTTGACGCCCGGCCCGCGGACGGTGTGGCCGTCCCGCTCGAACCAGCCCGGCCCCTCCTGCACCACGTCCAGGTGCCCGATCATGATGATCCGCTTGCCTATGGGCCCCGTCCGCTCCGCCACCAGGTGCCCGGACCGGCCCACGTGCTCCTGCGGGATCCATTCGACCCGGAACCCGAGACGCTCCAGCTCCGGCGCCAGCAGGTCGGCCACCCGCCGCACGCCTTCGTGGTCGTGGGTGTCGCTACCGATCTCGACCTGGCGGGCCAGGAGTGCCACCGCGTCCTCGAAATGGTCGTCGATGTACCGGGCGATGGCGCGCTCGGTATCGTCCACCTGGGCGGCGAGGGGCGCGGCGAGGGGCGCGGCGATGAGCAGGGCGAGGGTGACGGGGGCCAGGCGTCTGGCCAGCGGGACCAGGTATCTCATATTCCGTTTTCGTCTGATCAGGGAGCAGGATCGGTGGAAGAAAGCTATCAGGGGTCGGGTCGCGACGGCAGGGTCGGTGGCCTACTGGTCGGTGGCTATGACCCGGGCCTTGCCGGCTGTGAGCTCGGAGACGCGGTTGTGGAAGCCGTCCACGACGTCCTGGGGGAGGTGGAGGTCGAGGCGCACGATGTCGGTGTAGGTCTCGTCCCGGACGACCACGTCCAGGTCGGCGGCCAGCCGGCGGACAGGGTCCAGCGCGGCGTACTCGATCTCCAGGACCAGCGCGGCCCGGTCGACCCGCTCCGTGGTGGGCAGGGACTCCAGGGCCAGCCTCACACCCCCTGAATACGCCCGCTGGAGCCCTCCCTTCCCCAGCTTCACGCCGCCGTAGTACCGCGTCACTACGGCCGCGATCTCGCCCACGCCGGAATGGAGCAGCGCTTCGAGCATGGGTCGCCCCGCGGTGCCGTGGGGCTCGCCGTCGTCACTCATCCCCACCGCCGCGGTGGAGCCGGGCGGCCCGGCCACGAAGGCCCAGCAGTTGTGGGTGGCGTCCGGGAACTCGGCCCGGATACCGGCCATGAACTCCTGCGCCGCGTCCGGGTCAGGCGCTGGCGACACCGTGGTTATGAACCGGCTCCGGCGGATCGACTCCTCGACCCGGTGCCGTCTGGCTGGAACGGGATAGCGCATGGGGGGAAGGTTAAGGCCCGTGGGCCCGAGCGTCCACGCCAGGCCCGCGGCCCTTCCCTTTGCCGTTGAGCTACGAGGTCCAGGGTATCAGTTTTCGCTGCCGCACACCCGGTTGCAGCGTCGGCGGCAGCCCGGGCCGGGTGTCCGCATGCTGGACTACTTACCTGGGCGCGCGCAGCGCCTTTGCCATCTGGGGTACCAGGTAGCCGACACTGGCGAGCCGGCCGGCGGTGAAGGCGAAGGAGGCGGCGACCACGCCGACCAGGCCAAACCACCATCCCAGGACTGTGAAGACGGCGGCGACCATGGTCAGCTCGATGACGGTAGCGACGGTTATGGGCCGTGTCCGCCGTCCCTGTACCAGTACGCCACGCTGGAGGGAGAGCAGCACGGAGAGTGCCGGGATGAGGATCAGGATCCGGGTGGGGGTTATGGCGAAGTCTGTCAGCTCGGGGCTGAGGCCGGACAGGGTCTGGAACCAGAAGTATGCCAGAGGCGTGAATGCGATGAGCGCGAACCCGGCCATGGCCGCGATGGCGAGCCCGGCGGCGAAGCGTGCCAGCTGCGGGAAGTGCTCGGCGCGTCTTCCCATGAGGGCGATGGCCACCTCCTGGTAGCTGAGCCCCAGTGCGCGGAAGAGGAACGAGAGGGCATGTATGACCGGAAACACTGCCAGTGACTCGATGGGCATGGGTGCCCTACCCATGAAGAAGGTTAGCATGGGCTGGACGGTGAGACTGATGAGGGAGGTGAGGGCCAGGGGGTAGTAGAACCGGGCGATGTCGCCGTATTCGAGGGGCGCCTCGTCGGCGCGCACGAGGCCGGGGCCGTGTCGCAGCTCGCGGATGGTGGTGATGGCCATGAGGCGAGCGGCAGTGGCCTCGGCCAGGACGCCGACGGTCATGGCGGAGGCGCCGACCCATGCGCCGGGCAGGTCGGTCAATGCGTAGAGCGCGAGGGCCGTGAGCGCCATGCCCAGCAGCCGGATCACGGTACCGATGGCCACCAGGCGAGTCCGGCCAGTCCGGATCAGGATCCCCTGTATGAACCGGCGGTAGCCGATGGCGGCGGGCCACGGCAGGAGGATCCAGAGGGCTCCGTAGGTGAGGCTGGCCACCTCGACGGGCAGGTTCAGGAGCCCGAGCATGATGGTGTTGAAGACTGGCGGGACCAGGACCAGGAGGAGGAGTGCGGTGCAGCCCACGTTCAGGGCATTGGAGAAACGGAGCAGCTTCAGGTAGCTGTCACGATCCGTGACCAGCGCGGTGGACGCGCTGAGGAGCATGATGACCGGGGACTCGATGAGAATCCCGAAGGCGAAGGCGACGCCGTAGGCGGCCAGGTTGAACGTGGGATCGGCCAGCCGGGCGATGATTGCGGCCAGGAACGGCCCCTCCAGGGCCATCATGACCCAGGTGGCAGCCAGGGGCAGCCAGAACAGGATGATGGACCGGGCCGTCGGCGGCTGTGTGGGTGTCACCGTCGATCCTTCGCCTGACGATCTGTTGGTCTCATTCAGTCCTCGACTCACCGCCGCTGTTCCAGTACCGAAGCCCGTGGCACCCGGAGCGGTACATTCTATCAGTCCGGTCCACTGGCCACACTGGCCTGGTTGTGGACCCGGGTCATCGTCGCGACCTTTGGCGCCAGAATCACGAACCCACCGGACCAGGAAGCACTACGGACCAGGAAAGCATGACGGACCTGAAGCAGCCGCGAATCACGCAACAGACCGCCCGGGAGCTGGGACTCTCCGGGAAGCAGGTGGATGCCGCGCTCGACCTGTTCGCCGGCGGCGCCACGCTGCCATTCATCGCCCGTTACCGCAAGGAGGCAACCGGCGGGCTGGACGAGGTCCAGCTCCGGGAGGTGCGGGACCGGGCCACGTACCTTGCAGAGCTCGAGGACCGGCGGGCTACGATCCTCGAGTCCATCGAGGTCCAGGGCAAACTGGACGATGCGCTGAGACGGCGGATCCAGGAAGCGGCCACCAAGCAGGACCTGGAGGACCTGTACCTCCCGTACAAACCCAAGCGCCGGACCCGGGGCGCCATCGCCCGGGAGCGCGGACTGGAGCCGCTGGCTGAGGCCGTCTGGGAAGGGCGGGTGGACGACGCCGGCGCCGAGGCCCGCGCCCTGGAGTTCGTCGACCCGGAGCGCGGAGTGGACACGGGCGAAGCGGCCCTCCAGGGCGCCCGCCACATCCTGGCCGAGCGGGTAGCCGAGGATGCGTCGCGCCGGGGCTGGGTCCGGGACCGGATCCGTGCGGAGGGCGAGGTGGCGTCCCGGGTGTTGAAGGGCAAGGAGGAGTCTCCGGAGGCGGGGCGGTTCCGGGACTACTTCCAGTTCCGCCAGAAGGCGACGTCGATCCCCAGCCACCGTATGCTGGCCATCCGACGGGGCGAGGCGGAAGGGGTGCTGGCCTGGTCGATAGAGGGACCCGCTGACGACATCCTGGCGGGGCTCACCGCCAGGGTGGTCGGCCGGAGACCGGCCCGGGGCCAGCTCACGAGGGTGGCGGAGGATGCCTACCGGCGGCTCATGGCGCCGTCGATCCAGACCGAGCTGCGCCTGGAGCTGAAGGAGCGGGCGGACGCCGAGGCCATCCACATCTTCGGCCAGAACCTGGAGCAGCTGCTGCTGGCGCCGCCAGCGGGCGAGCGACCGGTCCTGGGCATCGACCCTGGCTTCCGCACCGGCTCCAAGTTGGCCATGGTCTCCAGCACCGGTGCCGTCCTGGAGACGGGGACCCTCTACCTCCACCAGGGGGAACGCTTCGCCGCCGGCCTGCTGGACCTGGTCCGGAAACACCGGCCGGACCTCATAGCCATCGGCAACGGGACCGCCTCCCGTGAGACGCAGCAGGCGGTGCGCGCGGCGCTGGAGACCAGCTCCGCCCACCAACCTGCCGTGGTCCTGGTCAACGAGGCGGGCGCCTCGGTCTACTCCGCCTCGGAGGTGGCCCGTACCGAGCTGCCAGAGCTGGACGTCTCCCTCCGGGGCGCCGTCTCCATCGCCCGGCGGCTCCAGGACCCGCTGGCCGAGTTGGTCAAGATCGATCCCAAGTCCATCGGCGTGGGCCAGTACCAGCACGACGTGGATCAACCACGCCTCCGTGCCCGCCTGGACGAGGTGGTGGAGATCTGCGTGAACCGTGTGGGTGTCGAGCTGAACACCGCCTCCGCCCAGCTCCTCTCCCACATCGCAGGCCTGGGGCCTACCCTGGCCCGCAACATCGTCAAGCACCGGGACCGAAGGGACGGCTTCAGCTCCCGGGCCGAGCTCCTGTCCGTGCCACGACTGGGTCCGAAAGCCTTCGAGCAGGCCGCCGGGTTCCTCCGGATCCGGGGCGCCGACCACCCCCTGGACCGCACCGCCGTACACCCGGAGCGCTACGGCCTGGTGGAGCAGATGGCACGGGACGTGGGCACGCCACTAGCCGAGCTGATCGAGAACGAGCAGGCGGTCCGCCGCATCCGCCTCGGTCGGTATGTCTCCGCCGACGTGGGCCACCCGACCCTGGAAGACATCCTGGACGAGCTGCTCCGCCCCGGCCGCGACCCCAGAGACGCTTTCGAGGCCCCCGCCTTCCGCGAGGACGTGGCGGAGGTCAAGGACCTCAAGGAAGGCATGCAGCTCGAAGGGGTCGTCACCAACGTCGTCGCCTTCGGCGCGTTCGTAGATGTGGGCGTACACCAGGACGGCCTCGTGCACGTGAGCCAGCTGGCCGACAGGTTCGTCCGCAACCCTGCCGACATCGTGCACGTGGGACAGAAGGTCTCGGTCACCGTCCTGTCCGTGGACCTGGAGCGGAACCGCATCGGGCTGTCCATGAGAAGCAAGACCTAGCTTCGCCGATCGGGCGGGCCGGTCGTGTCGGGCGGGCCGGTCGTGTCGGGCGGGCCGGTCGTGTCGGGCGGACCGGGCCGATCGGGCGGGCCGGTCGTGTCGGGCGGGCCGCTCGGTCGGGGCTCCGCCATGGTGTCGGACGGCGGGACCGGCACCTCGCCCCAGCCCGGGATCGAGTCCACGGGGACGCCCAGGGGTTGGGGCTCGTCGTCCCGGGCCGCTTCGCTGGCCCGTGGCAGCCGGGGCCGACCCAGGTAGCGATCTTCTTCCTGCCGCCGACGCTCCACCTCCTCCCGCTCGTCCTCGCCGCGGAACAAACCGGTAACGAAGTTGGCGGCACGGCCGAAGAGGGAGCCGACACCGTCGGCGAGGCGGCGGAAGACGCCTCGACCCTCCTCCTCGCCTGCCGGGCAGATTGTGGCGGGCAGATCGGACTGTAGGAACAGCTCGCTCACGGGGTCGCCGGATTCCGGACGGCAGCCGTCGGCGAGGATGAGGCCGCTGGGCGGGTCCACCTGGCGCTCGACCACGGACCCGGGTCGCTCCCAGGGCTCGGGCAGAGATCGGGAAGCGTAGACGGAGCGCATGATCTGGCCCCAAACCGGCGCTGCCATCTCTCCTGCCCTGGCGGCCACCGCTATGGGCCGGGGCCGATCGAACCCGATCCAGACGCCGCCTACCAGGTCGGGGGTGTAGCCGACGAACCAGACGTCGTTGCCGGCGTCGGTCGTACCCGTCTTGCCTGCGGCCGGGCCGTCGTAGCCCGTCTGGCGGACCGCCCTACCAGTGCCCCGGTCCACGGCATCCCGGAGCAGGTCGGTGACCAGGAAGGCGACGCCGTCGTCCATTACCCGCCGGCGCTCGACCTTCGGCGACCAGACGGTGCTCCCGGCGCTGTCCTCCACGAGCCGGACCAGGCGCGGACGCGTGCGGCTGCCCAGGTTGGCGAACGGTGTGTAGGCGGCGGTCAACTCGAGCAGCGTGAGTTCCGCGGTGCCCAGGGCCAGTGATGGCAGCTCGTGGAGCCCGTTGTGGATTCCGGAGCTACGGGCGGTCCCGGTAACGTTCGACATGCCAACCGCCATGGCCAGACGGACCGTGGCCACGTTGTTGGAGCGGACCGCCGCATCACGCAGGGTGACCTCACCCCTGTAGGTGCCGTCGAGGTTCCGGGGCGCCCAGAGCTCGCCGCCAGGCAGCTCGAGCTCGAACGGCTCGTCGGTGAGCCGCTGGCTGGGCGCGTAGCCGTCGGCAATGGCCGCAGCGTAGACGAATGGCTTGAACGCGCTGCCGACCTGGCGACGGGCCTGCAGCGCCCGATCGTAGGGCGAGTCCCGGAAGTCACGTCCGCCCACCAGCGCCAGGACATCGCCCGTCTCCGCCTCCAGTACCACCGCCGAACCCTGGAGATACAACGTACCTTCGGGAGTGGCGCCCGCCGCCAAGCCGTACCGGGTGTCTCCCAGGAAGCGGCCCCGCGCGCCTCGCTCGATGGCGCTCAACTGCATCAGGAGCGCCCGCTCCGTCGCCTCCTGGATGGGGCGATCCAGGGTGGTATGGACCCGGAGAGGCTGACTGTACAAGGCGTCGCCCAGCTCCGACTCCAGGATCCGCCGCGCCGCCTGCACGAAGTACGGCGACGCCGGCGCCTCCCGCTGCGCCGGACGGCGCTCCGCCACCGTCCGGATCGGGGCCGATCCCGCCGCCTCCGCCTCCGCCTCCGCCACCAGACCCTGCTCCACCATCAGGTCCAGGACCAGGTCTCGCCGCGCCCGGGTGCGCTCCGGATGGGACCTGGGATTATAGTGGTTCGGCGCTTTGGGCATCGCCGCCAGCGTGGCGGCCTCCGACAGACTCAGAGACGAGGTACCCTTACCGAAGTAGTATCGCGACGCCGCCTCGATGCCGTACACGGGGCCGCCGAAGTAGATGTGGTTCAGGTACAGCTCAAGGATCTCGTCCTTCGAGAACGAACCCTCGATCTCCCGTGCTACACGGACCTCCATGACCTTGCGCCGCAAACTCCGCTCCTGACCCGGTAACCGGTCCGGGAACACGTTCCGGGCGAGCTGCATCGTTATCGTGCTGCCTCCTTCTCGCACGCCACGGGCGCGAACATTCACCAACGCAGAGCCAACCGTACGCCGCCAGTCCACCCCGGCATGATCCCGGAACCGCCGGTCCTCCACCGCAAGGAACGCCGCCGGCACATAGTCCGGAAGCTCCGACAGGGTCACCAGATCCCGGGAAACGGGCGAAAGTCGCGCCAACTCCTCGCCCGACCGGTACAGCAGAACCGGCGCGCCCCCTGGCTGATACGCCGCCAGACGACCTACCGCCGGACAACCGGAGTACCCGCAGGTCCGCCACCCCAGCCACGTGAACACCAGCACAACAAACACCGCCAGCACCACGTGCGCCGCCGGAGGAGGCCACCAGCTTCGGATACCTTCCCGGAGAACTCCCGCCGCCGCTCCCAGCCAGCTCCGCCACCGGCGCGACAGCTTCCGGTCCATGCTTTCCAAAGGATCGCTCCTCCTGAAACGGACCTGCCCCAATGAGGGACTTCGGCATCAGAAGAATATAGAGCAAGGTGTGTGCACCGGCGGCGGCAGAGCCGCCGCCGGTGCCGGCTGCGGGAGGAACCGCAGGGCCTCGTCACTGCGGCCTCTCTCTCGTCACACGGCGCAGGCCGGAGGCGTGGGGACCCGGTCGCGAAGACCAGGGGGCCAACCCCGCGTGCGAGATGGCAGGACTAACCGTGGCAAATCCGGTATCGCCTTCGCCACATACGCCAAATATGCACCCGGCCCGTGACCCCGCTGTGATCCGCTGGAAGCATACTGCGAAACAGCGTGCCATTAGTTATCTTTTGCGTTTCAATCTCTCGCCAGATCACGTTCAGGTCACGTTTGCAGGGGACATGATCGAGCTTAAGGTCATGGGGTCGGTCCGGATGACCGGCTCTTCGGACGCGGGTATCGAGGCCGTTTTGGTCCAGCCGAAGCGGTTGGCCCTTCTGTCCTACCTGGCGTTGTCGCCGGAGCCATTGGTGCCCCGGGACCGGCTCCTGGCGCTGCTGTGGCCCGAGTCGGATGAGCGCCGTGCGCGGGAGGCGCTGCGGCAGGCGCTGCGGTTCCTGCGGCGTTCGCTGGGTTCCGACCTGCTGGTGACGCAGGGCCGCAACTGGGTGGGCGTGAGTCGTGCGCATGTGGACTGCGACATCTGGCGGTTCTACGCGCTGCTGGAGGCCGGCGATCTTTCCGGTGCCCTGTCGCTGTACAATGGCGAGCTACTCGAGGGTCTGGAGGTGCGTGCTGCTCCTGGTTTCGAGCAGTGGCTTTCCGTCAGTCGTCAGGAGGTGGCCCGTCGTGCTGCCGACGCCTGCTGGCAGCTGGCCGAGTTGGCGCGGGACGAGGGTGACGCTGTAGCGGCTCAGGGCCACGCCTGGCGGGCCCGGGAGATCCTTCCGGCCGATGAGGAGGGGCTGCGTCGTCTCATGGGTCTGCTCCTGTGGTCGGGCGACCGTGCGGGAGCGTTGCGAGCGTACGAGTCGTTCGAGACGTGGCTGGCGAAGGAATTCGAGGCCGTTCCCAGTGTGCGCACGCGTGAGCTGGCGGACCGTGCGCGAGGCCCGGCTCTGGCAGGCTCGGACGCCGCGAATGCTGCGAACGCCGTGGACGCTGCGGTCGACGAGGCGAGCGCTGAGCGGTCGGGTCCTGACGCCACTGCCGCGATGGCGGAGCCGGACGCAGAGCGAGTACCCGAGCCTAATGACCGGCGTGAGACCGGTGTGGGGGTCCGTCGCCTGACGGGCTGGCGCATCTTACCGGGCTGGCCGAATTGCAGGTGCAACTCGAGCGCACCCCGGACGGCGGTTGCAGCGATGGTGCTGGTCGTAGGTTTGTTGGCGCTGGGGTTCAGCTATCTCGGGCTACTGCCCAGCCAGCGCGGCCTTCTGGCGGAGGGAACAGACGGCCCGGACCTGTTGCTGGTAGCGCCGTTCAACGTATCTCAGGCCGACATCTCGCTTTCGTTCCTCCGACACGGCATGGTGGACCTGCTGGGCGCCGTCTTCACGGGAGAGGTAGGCCCTGCGGCAGTGGCGGCGAGGCGATCGCGTCTGAGTCGGTTTGCCATTGGGGGCGGGTCCGATGTTGCGAGCCGAGCCAGGCGCACCGGCGCGCGGTGGATCATCCACGGCGAGGTGATGGGTAACGACCGTGACGTTCGCCTCAGCGGCACGATCCGTGACCTCCACGGACTCAACCCACCCCGTACAGCGGCCGTGTCTGGTTCGGCGGACGACGTCTATGGTCTGGCGCGGCAGCTGGCATGCCGGCTCCTGGCCATGAGCCTGGGGGCGAGGAAGGATGAGGCGGAGCGGTTGGGCGCCACGACACCGGCGGCCCTGCACGCGTATCTCCTGGGCCGACAGGCGCTGAACCAGACGCGTTACGAGGAGGCGGACCGTCGTTTTCATGCGGCACTTCGTCATGACCCGGCATTCGCGGCGGCGGCATTCGGTCTGGTGGAGCCGCACCTGTCCGCGCCCTGGGTGCGTGGCCATGTATCGGAGTTGGCCCTCCCCCTGGCGTTCCGGCTCCTGGACCAGCTGGGTCCAGCGGAGCGAGAGTTCGTGTTGGCGGCGGCGGGCCCGCGGCATCCGGAGCGGTCCTCGCACCTGGAGTATTACCATGCGTGGGAACGGGCGGTGGCGAAGGCGCCGGACCGGGCGCCGGTCTGGTACCAGTGGGGTGACGCCATCTTCCACACGGGTCCGCTCATCGGGCTCCCGAGCCACCGGGAGCGATCGGCGGCGGCGTTCGAGCACGCTCTGGCCCTGGACCCGGATTACCTGGTGCCATTGACCCATCTCATCGAGCTCGCGACGGAGTCCGGTGACAGCGAACGGGCAGCGGCCCTTCTGGACCGGCTCCTGGCAGGCAGTCAGGACGGCGAGCCGGTGAACGCCGACTATCTCCGCTGGCGCGTGGCCCTGGCGGCGAACGACGAGCCGGCGCTGGAAGAGTTGCGGGCTCGTTTCCCGGAGATGACGGTTGGCAGCCTGGGCGCCATCGTCCGGTCGGCTGCCTTCCTCGGCCAGGGCCTGGACGACGCGGATCGGATCGCCGCCCTGGACCTCAGCCGCTGGAACGCGCCGGCAGAGCGCTGGAACCTGCTGGTCCGTTTCCAGATCCATGCCCTGAACCGGGGCAGGCGCTCCGAGGCACGCCTACTGGCGGAAGCCATGCGCGACGTGGCGCCTACCGCCTACCTCCACACCCACATCCGCAGCGCCCTGGGCGCCGGCGGAGACCCGGCCGCAGCCCGGGAAGCGGCGACCCAGCTGGAAGCACGGGTCGGCCTGCTCGACGTGACCGAGCAAACCGAGCGTCGCGGCCTGATCAGCGACGTCTGCGCCTTGGAGGTCTGGAAGCTGTACCACGACGACACCTCCACGGTGCGCCAGACGATCCAGTGGCTCCGGGACCCGGGCTACCCTGCTCCGGACCAGGTCCATCGCCAGAGCTGCGCCACCTTCCTGGACGCCATGCTGACCCGTCGACAGCGGCCGCACCTGCTGCCCAGAGCCATCGCTCAAGTCCAGGTGCTGGCTGACGAGGGCGTCCACCTGCCCGGAGTCGGCTTCGAGCCGATATGGCTCTTCCTGACGATGGCGCTGGAGGAGACAGGCAACATAGAAGCCGCCCTGGAGGTCATCCGGCGCCGGTCGTCGAACCCGTTCACGCTGCCGACCCAGCTGCGCATCGAAGGCCGGCTGGCGGCCATGATCGGTGACACTGTCGCCGCGCGCCACGCATACGCGCACTATCTGGCCCTCCGGGAGAACCCGGAGCCGGCGCTGATGGGCGAGCTGCTCGAGGTGCGCCACGCCTACGAGGCGCTGGGAGGGTGATCGGCACCGGGGGAAGAGTTCTTGCAGCTTGCGGGGTGCACAACCTCAGATGGATACGTGCCCATGGCCCCGCTCCAGAGACCTCTCGCCGCACCCGTGATGATCTTCGACCTGGCGCCGCGGCTGCGCGAACTGCGCGAGGACAGCTCCTACGAACGCAGCGGCCGGCTCGGCCTGACGCTGGCCAAGCACGGCCGGCTCAGACTGACGCTGGTCGCACTCGATGCTGGCATCGAGATCGGAACCCACCACGCCGACTCTCCCATGACCATCCAGCTGCTGGAGGGCGCGCTGAGCTTCCGCGTCGACGGCGAGGAGCACCGCCTCCGCCAAGGCCAGGTCGTGTGCTTCGGGCCCGGCGAGGCCCATGACATCCGGGCTGACGAAGAAAGCGCTCTGCTCCTGACGCTGACCACCGGGGGCGACGCCGCGAGCTGAGTGGGTTCGGGCCACGTCGCGGGCCGGAGAGTTCGACATCGGAGCCTATGTCCGGCCCAGGAAGGCGGCAGCCAGGAGGGCCGGTAGCAGAAGGAGCGCGAGCCCGAGCCGCGCCCCTGACCCCAGCCGCCATCCCGCCGCCTTGGTGGCGCTCCACACCCTGCTACCCACGGGGGGCGCCGGGAACGACCAGGGCAGCCACAGGCGGCCAACCAGACTGAGCCCAACCAGTACGCCCCAGGGGACCACCATACCAGCCGCCAGTCGCTCCCCGGCGGGAGCACCAGCCCCCGCCGCGCCGGCTCTGAGAGGGCACCGGCCGGGAAACGCCACCTACTCCTTCACCACCGGCTCTATCTCGTCCTCACCCGTGCCGATAGCGTTCTCGACCCACAACACCTGGACCATGGTCTGGATGGCCAGGACCAGAGGCAGTGAGAGGACCGCGCCCAGCAGACCGAACATCGAGCCGAAGAGCAGCAGGGCCAGCAGCGTCACGAAGGGGTGGATGCGGACAGCGCCCCGCATGACCACTGGATGCACTACGTTCCCTTCCAGCTCCTGTATGGCCAGCACCACAAGCGCCACCCACAGCGCCAACGCCGGATCATGGAAGAGCGTGACGATGATCGCCGTGAGACCGCCGATCCAGGGGCCCACCAGCGGGATGATCTCCAGCAGCCCGATCAGGACGCCTAGCAGCAGAGGGTACGGCACGCCCAGAAGCATGAAGGCGATGACGCTCACGGTCCCGATGACCACCATCGAGATGAACGTACCGATGAGCCATCCGCCCAGGCGGTCGCCCAGGAGCTCGAACATGCGACGCCACGCACCCCGCCTTTCACGGGGGATCAGCCTCAGGAACGGCGTGAGCAAGCCCTCGTTGGGCTTTGCCACCACGAATATCGAGCCGAACAGCACCAGAACGATGAGCGCCACCAGCTCCAGGAGACCGACGGCCTGGAGCAGCAGGCCGGGAAGCCGCTCCACCAGCTCGAGGGTACGAGGCCCGAGGAGCTCCACATCCAGCCCCGTCTCCTCCCGGACCGTCGCCTCCCACTCCTGGAGCGTATCCCAGATTTCCGGAGCCTGCTCGACGAAAGCCCGGATCTCACGAGCCACCGCTCGACCCAGGAAATACAGCCCCGTGCCGAGCCCGCCGACTATCACCAGAGCCGTCAAGGCGGTAGCAAGACTCCGCCTCAGAGGCAGCAGACGGACCAGCTTGTTGAGCGCCACCGCCACTATCGCCGCCACGAACGCCAGGAGCAGGACCCGGGTAACGGGATCGAAGTGGAGCAGCAGCAGGGCCAGGAGGAAGAGGAGCCCCGCGAAGCGATAGAGATCCCCGCCGCCCAGACCCGAGCGGCGTTCACCGGCAGGACCAGGTATCCCGTTCTTCATCTTTCACCGCCTCCCGGGCAACCGAATGCGTGGCGCAGCCGCAGTGCAAGGGCGATACCGGATGCTCCACGCGGCTGGCGCCGTACCGGATCGGGTACAACATTCAGGCACGGCTCCGATCCTTCGAACCGGGAGTGGCTAATGCTGGTGACAATGGCTGTCCTGATCCCCCTGGCCCTGGGCGCGGGCGTCTGGGCCGAGCCACAAGAGCCTCCATACGACTGGCTGATTGTAGGCGGCACCGTGGTGGACGGCACCGGCGCGGCGGGCCGCGCGGCGGATGTCCTGATCCGTGACGGTCGTATCGCTTTCGTCGGCCAGGTGGACAGGAGCTCCGTGGCCGCGCGGCAGGTCTTCGACGCCCGGGGCCTGGTCGTGGCACCGGGCTTCATCGACGCCCATGCCCACGGCGACCCTGTGGGTGATCCATCCTTTTCGAACTTCCTGGCCATGGGCGTGACGACTATCGTCCTGGGCCAGGACGGTGGTGGGCCGGAAGCTGGAGGCCTGCACGCCCACCTGGACGCGGTGGACGCGGCATCTCCCGGTGTCAACGTCGCCTACCTGGTGGGTCACAACACCATCCGTCGCGAGTCGGGTGTCGGGCATGACGACCCGGACCCGGCGGGGCTGGCACGACTGGCGGGGCTCGTCGAGACGGGGCTGAGGGCCGGAGCCTTCGGGCTCTCCACCGGCCTGGAGTACGATCCAGGCGCACGGGCAGGGGCGGAAGAGCTGGCAGCCATAGCGGCGCCCGTGGCCGCCGCGGGCGGTGTGGTCATGAGCCACATGAGGAGCGAGGACGCGGACCGGGTCGACGACGCGCTGGCCGAGCTCATCGAACAGGGTAGGCGCTCCGGCGCGCACGTCCACGCCGCCCACATGAAGGTGGTCCTGGGCCAGGACCCGGAACTGGCCGACCGACTGCTGGCCGCGATGGCGGCCGCCCGGGCCGAGGGGATACACGTGACCGGCGATGTCTACCCTTACACCGCCAGCTACACCGGCCTCTCGATCCTCTTCCCCGAATGGGCACGCCCGCCCCACGACTATCGAGCAGTGGTGCGGGAGCGTCGCCAGGAGCTGGCGGACCATTTGCGTCGCCGGGTCGAAAGTCGCAACGGCCCTGAAGCGACCCTCCTGGGAACCGGACGCTGGGCCGGCCGCACCCTGGCCGACGTCGCCCGGGAACAGGGCCGGCCATTCCAGGAGATCCTGGTGGACCTGGGGCCCGGTGGTGCCAGTGCAGCCTATTTCGTCATGGACGAGGCCGTCATGTCACGGTTCCTGGCCGACCCGTACGTGGTCATCTCCTCCGACGGCAGCCCCACCATGCTCCACCCCCGCGGCTACGGGGCGTTCGCCCGGGTGATCCGCCGGTACGTGATGGAGGAGCGACTGCTGGAGCTCGAGGA
The DNA here is from genome assembly GCA_007126035.1 of Gemmatimonadota bacterium. Taxonomy (GTDB): domain Bacteria; phylum Gemmatimonadota; class Gemmatimonadetes; order Longimicrobiales; family RSA9; genus SLCC01. Next base: position 18,246 of record SLCC01000081.1, on the reverse strand, counting down.
AGCCGTCCGCAAGATGACCGGCCTCACCGCGGCCATCGTGGGGCTGGACGACGCCGGGCCAGTAGACGTGTCGCGCGGTCGGATCGAGGCCGGCTGGGCCGCCGACCTGGTAGCGTTCGACCCGACACAGGTGCAGGATCGGGCACAGTACCACCAACCCCACCAACTGGCCGAGGGAATGCTTATGGTGTGGATAGGAGGAGAGCCCGTTTGGAAGGACGGGCAGCCGGTGGGTGAGAGCGGACGCGGGAAGGCGCTCCGGGCGACCTGGGCGATCCGGTAAGGCGCCGGTACCATCGGGGTCCGTGGACGCGACCCGCTCAGCCCGGCGGGGCTCTTCGGTCTCGCATCCGTCTCTGTCAGCAGGTAGTGTGGGCGCTGCCAGCCAATCCATCCGACAGCACCCACACCTGTGCGGGGCGGCCTGGTTCCCGCCAGTCACCCCCAACCCTGTTGCCATGGATCCGGTTATCAGCTACACCTAAACGGACGCACGAGGCGCCGGGAGCGTTGTGCCACCGAGAGGTACCATGCCCGAGAGGTACCAGACATCCCGTTTTTCATTCTTGCCATCTGACACTATGAAGCCAACATCAGCAGCAATATTCGCCCTGGCAGTCACCACCATCGCCGCGTGCGGCGACGACGCCCGCCCCCGTGCCGCCGACGGGGAGCTGGCCGTGGCCGACGTCGCCGCTCCGCTGACCGCCGAGCAGCGCCAGTTCCTGGCCCACTACGCCGACCGTTGCGGCCAGACGTTCACCGGCCGGACGGTCATGGTAGACCTGGGCCCCGACCACCCCCTCGAGGGGGCCTCCCTCACCATGACCCTGGAGCGGTGCACCGAGGACGAGGTCCGGATCCCGTTCCACGTCAACGGCGACCGTTCTCGCACCTGGATCCTCACCGTGACGGAGGAAGGCCTGCGGCTGGCCCACGACCACCGCCACCCGGACGGCACGGAGTACGAGGCGAACTTCTACGGCGGCTACGCTGATGACCGGGGCACCGGGACGAAGCAGTTCTTCCCAGCGGACGCCCGGACCATCGCCGACCGGCCGGCCCGCGAGGTCAACGTCTGGTCCAAGGAGTTCGACCTGGAGAACGGACGGTACTACTACCGCCTTTACCTCCAGGGCGAGCTGCGCTACGAGGGCGAGTTCGACCTGGATTGAGGCTTATCCTCAGCAAGGGAGGTAACATGACTGCCAGCCTGATCCTGCTCATCTCCCTGATGGCCCCGTCGGCGGCCGACCTGGCGCCGGGCCCGGTGAGGATGGACCAGGCCACGGGCCCGGTCGCCCACGGCTATCCGCATAATCGGGTCGCCCCTGACCACGACGACGATCACGCGCTGCGCCGGGCGCTGGAGGCGCGAGCGATGGCGGCGGCGGGCGAGGTGTCGGTGGTCATGTTGGACCTCGGCAGTGGGGCGAGGATCGGTATCGGCGACGACGAGGTGATGCACGCGGCCAGCACCATGAAGGTCCCGGTGCTGGTGGAGCTGTACCGCCAGATGGCCGAAGGTCGATTCGGCCTCCAGGATCCCGTCGAGGTGCGAGCCACCTTCGCCAGCATCGTCGACGGGAGTCCATACGAGTTGTCCGCCGAGGATGACGGCGAGCGGGCCCTGTACCGGCTCGTGGGCCGGGAGGTGAGCCGCCAGGAGCTGAGCCGTCGCATGATCGTCCGCTCGTCGAACCTGGCCACCAACCTGCTCATCGAGGAGCTGGGAGCCGACGCGATCCAGGGCACAATGAACGCCCTTGGCGCCGGTGAGATGACGGTGCTGCGTGGCGTCCAGGACATCCCGGCCTTCGAAAAGGGGCTGAGCAACACCACAACCGCCCGCGCCCTGGCCACCATCCTGGCAGCGCTGGTCCGGTGCGAGAGGGGCGACGTGGCCCCGGCCCTCCGACCCCTGCGGCCCGGCGACTGCGCAGGGATCATGGACGTCCTGGCGGCGCAGGAATTCACCGACCGTATCCCCGCCGGGGTCCCGCCGGGCGTGCGCGTGGCCAACAAGACGGGGTCCATCACCGCCATCGACCACGACGCCGCCGTCGTCTACCCGCCTGGCCGCGAGCCGTACGTGCTGGTTACGCTGACGCGGGGCATCCAGGACCGGGGGGGCAGCGCCGCGCTGATCCGAGACCTCTCCGCCCTGGTCTGGCAGAGCCTGGCCCCCATGGCGCCGCCCGGCGTCACGCCACCCTCGGAGCTGGCCGACCTCCATCGCCGGCACCGGATCCAGGGCCTCGAGCTGCGCGACTTCGATCACGCCACCTTCTGGTCCATCGCCACCCCGATCGTCGAGGCCGGCCCGCTCCGCCTCGAACAGGTTGCCGAGTCCGTGGAAGGTCGCGCCATTAACACCGTCCACTACGGTCACGGCCCTACTCGCGTCCTCCTCTGGTCCCAGATGCACGGCGACGAGCCCACCGCCACCATGGCGCTGGCCGATATCTTTGCCTTCCTCACCTCCGGGCCCGACCACCCGCTGGCCCGGCGGCTGGCTGACCGGCTTACCGTCGTCGCCATCCCCATGTTGAACCCGGACGGCGCCCAGCGCTTCCAGCGCCGCAACGCCTTGGGGATCGACATCAACCGGGACGCCCAGGTCCTGGCCTCGCCGGAGGCCCGTGCCCTCAAGGACGTCCGGGACCGCTTCGAGCCCCACTTCGGCTTCAACCTGCACGACCAGAACGTGCGCACCCGCGTTGGACGCAGCGATCGCCAGGCGGCCATGGCATTGCTGGCGCCGCCCTGGGGCGAGTCCCGGGACGACGACGACGTGCGGGAGAGCGCCGCCCGTCTTGCCGGCCTGATGCGGCTGGCCATGGACAGCCTGACGGACGGTAGGATCGCTCGCTACGACGACTCGTACAGCCCACGGGCTTTCGGCGATGCCATGCAGCGCTGGGGCACCAGCACCATCCTGGTGGAGTCCGGCGGCTGGGATGGCGATCCTGAGAAGCAGCACCTGCGCCTGGTCAACTTCGTCGGACTCCTGGCCGCGCTGGAAGCCATCGCCAGCGAAACGTATCGCGACGTGTCGCCCGACTGGTACCGGTCGCTCCCCTTCAACGGGCCGGCCGCCGTGGACCTGGTCCTCCGCGGCGGCCAGGTGATCATCGCCGGAGAGGACGGGGGCCGCGGCGCTCCTTTCCTGGCCGACGTGGCCGTTCAGTACGGCGACGCCTCCCGCTGGCTGGACCCCAGGATCGGTGACCTGGGCGACCTCCGGGAGACGGTGGCCCGCCAATCCCTGGAAGTCGAGGGCCTCTTCGTCCATTTGGAAGGGACAGGGCCCGGGGTTTTGGGGCCAGTCGACCGCGTCGTGGCGCGGAGCGGCCCGGAACCCGACGCACCGATCGTCTGGATCGTAGAGGACGGCGGGCCCCGCCCGCGGGCTGCGCCACCGCCCGCCGGCGGAAAATGAACAACGGGATACCAGGTACCGCGGGAGGCGGATAGTGAAGACGGGATACCAGGCACCGGCAGGGCCGGGTCCGGCAAGGCAGCTGGATGTCAGCACCCTGCGCTCTCGATTCCCCGCCCTGCGGCGCGCGGTGGCAGGCAGACCCGTGGCCTACTTCGACGGGCCGGGCGGGACACAGGTCCCGGCCGAGGTCGCCGACAAGGTGCGGCGCTACCTGGTCGAGCACAACGCCAACGCCGGCTGGAACTACCCAAGCAGCCAGGAGACGAGCGCCGTGCTGGCGGCCGGCCGGTCCGCCTTCGCCGACCTGCTGGGCGGTCGGCCTGACGAGATCGCCTTCGGCGCCAACATGACCACCATCACCCTCCGCATCTCCCGGGCGCTGGGCCAGTCACTCCGACCCGGTGACCCGGTTGTGGTGACGGAGCTGGACCACCACGCCAACGTGGACCCGTGGAAGGCGCTGGCCGGGGAGCGAGGCGCGGAGATCCGCGTCGCCAGGATGGACCCGGCCACCGGGGCCCTGGACCTGGAAGACCTTGAGGAGAAGCTCCAGGGCGCCCGCCTCCTGGCCATGGGCGCCGCGTCCAACGCCATTGGGACCATTACCGACGTCCCCACCGTCGCCGGTATGGCCCGCGCCGCCGGAGCCCTGGTGTACGTGGACGCCGTACATTACGCCGCCCACAAGCTGGTGGACGTGCGGGCCATGGCTGCCGACTTCCTGGTGATCTCGCCCTACAAGATCTACGGACCGCATCTCGGCGTGCTCTGGGGCCGGCGAGAACACCTCGAGGCCCTGGAGCTGCCCCGCGTCGAGTCCTCGCCCGACCAGGCACCGGAGCGCGTCGAGACCGGGACCCAGAGCTTCGAGGCCATCGCCGGCGGGACCGCGGCCGTGGACTTTCTGGCGTCCGTCATCCCGGACCGGGGCGACGACGCCGGCGACAGCAGGCGGGACCGACTGGCGAGAACCTTCGCGGCGCTCCACGAGCACGGGGACCGTATGTTTCGCCGTCTGTGGACCGGCATCAACGAGGTCCCGGGCGTCCGGGTCCACGGTAGCCCACCCGGCCAGGATCGCACCCCAACGCTGGGATTCATGATCCCGGGAATCCGCCCGGCGGAGGCCACCGCGGCCCTGGCGGAGCGGGGGGTGTTCATCACCCATGGCGACTTCTACGCCACCACGGTGGTCCGGCGGTTGGGCTACGGCGACGACGGCATGCTGAGGGCCGGTTGCGCCGCCTACACCACGGCCGAAGAGGTCGACCGGCTGGTGGACGGCGTGCGGGAGCTGGCCGGGGCCGGCTCCGACGTCAGGAGCCGGTCCTGATAGCCTGACCGTCGGCGGGCGCGCTGCCGGCGCCCGTGGCGCCGGTGAGCCGCCGGTAGAGAGCCTCGTAACGGTCGGTCATCCGCTCAGCCGTGTACAGCGAGCGAGCCCTGGCCCGGCCCTCCGCCGCCTGTGCGTCCATGGCGGCCGGGTCCTCCAGCAGGTTCATCAGACGAACACCCAGGTCCGCCGGCGACTGGGGCTCGAAGAACGTGGCAGCTTCGTTCCACAGTTCCCTGAACGACCCGATGGCGCTGAGGAGCAGCGTACAGCCGTGGGCCGCCGCTTCGAGGGGCGTCAGGCCGAACGGCTCGTAATTTGACGGTGATATGTAGACCGCGGCATTGTCATAGAATCTGGCCATGGCATCGCCCGGCACCTCACCATGGGGGACCAGGTTCCGGACCCGGATGCGCTCGCCAGCCGGGCCCTCGGTAGGGCCGACCAGATGTACCGTGGGAGCGTCCGAGCCCAGGAGGTCTACCGCCTCGTCCAGCATGGCGATCCCCTTCGCCTCGTCCCATGCCCGGGCCGCCACCAGCAGGAGGGGCCGGTCCGAAGCCGGTGGGGACGCGGGATCCGGCGCCGGCATGTGGATCCCGTTGTGGATGACCATCGCCGCCGTCCGTCCGTAGTGCTGGGCCAACCGCCCCGATTGGTAGGCCGTCGGTGCCACCACCGCGTCTGCCGCACGCAGCCCACGCCGCACCAGCTCCGTGTACTGGTCCCATTCCGGCGGAGCCTCGATCCCGCGCACGTCCACGAACCAGGAACGCACGTCCGTATGCGCCACCACCACCACCGGCACCGCATACTCACCGATGGCATATGCGAAATGGTTGAAGTGGACCAGGTCGGCCTTCCAGCCCCGGGCCAGCCCCGAGAGCCACTCCGTGCCCACCTCCAGGTCCGACGCCGCGCCCGGCATCCATTCGAGGCGAAGGTCACGGCTCATCAGCTCAACCCCCGGCGGGAGCTCCGCCGCCCGCTCGGGATCAGGATCACCGACCACCGCAACCGCACAGTCGTGGCCCCGGGCCGCCAGCTCGCGCACAAGCGTTACCGTGTAGCGCCAGACGCCGCCGACCAGATCTGTGGTGAGCAGTATCCTCATGGCTCAAGCCGATCGCCGACCCAGCTGTGCTGGCGCCGCCTCCGCCGCATCTTCAGCCCCGGCGCCGCCAGGCTCCGTCGCCTCCGCCGGCTCCCCATGGACGGCTAGCCGCTCGCCGCCAGCGGTCAGGCCCTCTCCCTCCGGAGCCGCCGGGCCGTCTTCCTCCTGAGCCGCCGGGCCGTCTTCCTCCTGAGCCGCCAGGCCGTCTTCCTGCTGAGCCGCCAGGTCACCTTCTTCCGGGGTTCCGGTGAGGGCCAGGTGCTGGGCCAGGGGATGGAGGTCCATCAAGCGGCCCTGGACCTGGTCCATGTGTGGCTGGATCCACTCCTTGTAGCAGGCCGGGCAGACGTGGAAATAGCCGGGATCGGCACCCAGGTCGATGAAGGGCCCGAACCAGATGGTCATGAGGCCGATCATCCTGCTCGGATCAGTATTCCCGCACCTGCCGCAGGCCGGTAACGCCACCTCGCCTCCCTAGCTCGCTCACGGACAAGAGGCCACTCGCATCCTGCCGGCGGCCCACCACAAATCTTGCGCAGGAGATGGCGGAAGGAAAGTGGGGGACCGGGATTTCTTCTGTGGCGACGACCCGGTGGCCCGAGACTCCAACGCGCTGGCGGGCCACCGGGCTGCACTCTCTAGAACTCAGGAACGCGTTGCCGGCGCCTCCACCAGCAGCACTTCACCCTCCCGGAGCGGGCGGGCGGAGCCCAGGTCGTTCCACTCCACCAGGTCCCGGATCTCGACGCCGAAGCGTCTGGCCATGGACGTCAACGTCTCGCCTCGCTCCACACGGTGTCGCCGCGGCTCTGGCGGGCTCAGCCGCAGCATCTCGCCCTCTCTGAGGGGCCGGGGCGAGCCCATCCCGTTCCAGCGTGCCAGGTCCGCCAGCCTGATGCCCCGGGCCGCGGCGATCTCGCTCATGGTGTCGCCCCTGCGGACGCGGTACGTCCCGTCCGCGGCGGGCTGTGACGACGAGCGCGCAGGTCTGGCCGTGGCACCGCCGACGGTCGAGCCGCCGTCCCCCGGCGCCGGAGTCGAGACCACGGTGGTCCCGGTGCCGCTGGCAGCCACACGCACCGGCGCCTCGCCGTCGGTGACGCGGCGGCGCTCCACCAGAAGCCGCATACCGGGGTGGATCATGTCGCCCACCCGGGGGTTCAGGGCGCGCATGCTCCGCACCGTCACCTGATGGTTGTTGGCGATCCGCCACCAGCTATCACCGGGTCGGACCGTGGCCCAGACCTCCCGGTACTCGGGCAGGAGCCGCTCTTCGGCCGGGAGCGCGGCCAGGCGGGCCACGATCTCCGGCGACCCCGATCCCGCCGGAACCCTCAGGGCGTATTCCCGTGCTGGCGGAGCCGCGCCCCTGACCAGGTGGGTGTTTAGCGCCGTGAGCTCCTCGAGGGGGATACCGCCTACCCTGGCGAGGGCGCTGAGCCGTGTACGCCCTTCCACGGTGAGGGTATCGTACCGGAGTGGCGGGTCGGGCTGGATGTCCACGAACCCGTAGTACTCCCTGTTCCTGGCCACGTGGCTCGCCGCCAGGATGAGGGGCACGTAGCTCCGGGTCTCCGCCGGGAGCCGGCCGGCGAGGGTGAGGTCGAAATAGCTGGCTTCGGAGTTGCCACGGGTTCGTCGGACCCGGCCCAGGCCCGCGTTGTATGCCGCCGCCGCCAGGGCCCAGTCATCGAGTTGTTCATAGAGCATGGCCAGGTGCCCGATGGCGGCGTGGGTGGAGGCGATGGGGTCCCGGCGCTCGTCCACCCACCCGTCGATCCGCAGCCCCGACTCGCGACCGGTGGCGGCCATGAACTGCCACAGCCCCACCGCGCCTGCCCTGGACACGGCGGTGGGCAGGAACCCGCTCTCCAGCATGGCCAGATACAGCAGCTCCTCCGGCAGGCCAGCCGCTTCCAGCTCCCGCAGGATCAGCTCGCGGTACCGGCCTTCGCGGACCAGCCACCTCTCGAAGTTCGAGCGGGCACGACCGGAATGGAACAGGCGCACATAATGGAGCACTGTGTCCAGAGCCGGCGCCGGAAGCCCGCTGGCCAGCAGCCCGGGGAAACTGTGCACGAGGTCGCTGGCGACCCCGTCCTGGTCCAGGACCAGCGGCTCGGCAGGCGCCTCCGCCTCTTCCTCTTCCTCCACCTCGGCCTGCCGCAGCAGCTCCTCCACGCCCGCCGGTTCGCCGCCCCTGTCCGGGTCCACCCGATCCGCGCTGAGCGGCTCGGGCGCCGGCTCGACCGGACTGCTCCGGCCCGCCGGCGTGCACGCACCCGCCAGCAGCAGCAGAAGGACCAACAGAAGAGGTGAACAGGGATGTGCGACATCGCTGGCGCGATGCGCCCGGGCCGGATCGGTGGCTGCCATGAACTCTTCCATCAGAGGGGGTTGCCCGTCGTTTCTCGCTCGTTCTGGCGAGACGTTTCAGGATCGCGGGCAACATGGGACAACCCGCTGTCGTCGCGCAAGATGGGCGACGACGGAAGCGTCTATTCCGGCTCGCCCAGGTAGCCCATGGCCTCGTCCAACTCCCCGTTCATGGCAACCTGGAGCGTGCGACCACCCGTCGCTCCCCTCACGTCCACCACCCGGATCGTGTCCGCCAGGTAGCCAAACTCGGGCAGGAGCTCCGGCAGGAGGTTCTTCGGCGTAGTGAAGAACTCATCCCGGAAATAGTTGCCCGGCTCGTCAGGGTACAAGGGCAGATAGCGTATCTGGGACTCGACCAGATCCTGGAAGAAATGGGTGCCGAAGCTCAGGTCGGGAACATAGCTGCCCTTGCGCCTGGCCACCTCCGCCAGGATCGCCGTGTTGCTGATGTCGGCGTACGTAATGCTGACGCCCAGGCGAATGTCGCCCCGACTGCCCCAGCGGCCCGGGCCGATCAGGATGAACTTGCGCCGGGGCAGGATCTTGTTCAGGCGGCCCACGGCCCGTCCTACCTCCAGCATGGTCGTCCGGTCAGTGAGGGCGGCGTACCCGTCGGGGACCACGTAGACCGCGTGCGTGAGGTCAGGCGCATGGCCGTTGGAGACGTTACCCCGGGCGGTGAAGACCACCCGCTCGTCCGGCACGTCCCGCGGTATGGGGGCGGGCGCCGTGGCGCCGCTGAAACTCTGGGGCCGGCACTGGAGCAGGTAGAAATGCTCCCCGTCGGAAGCGAACTCCAGGTCCACCGGCATGCCCAGGTGGGACTTGAGCATCTCCAGCAGCGTGGCCACCTTCCCCAGGAAGGGCGACTCGGACGCCAGTCCTTCGAACGTGACCACCGTCTCTTCCCGCTCGAAGTCGATGGCCAGACCCCTGGGCCGCCTGACCTGGCCATCCTCCAGGATCGAGACCAGTTTCCGGACCTCGGGGAGCTCGGACCCGCACTCCCGCAGGAACTCTTCGACGGGAACGGTGGCGAACTCGTTCCGCTCCAGGTCGATCAGGTCCACGAAGCGAGGCGAGTAACGGACCACCGCGTCCGTCGCCTGGTTCACCCGGAGTCCAGGCTGGCCGGGCGACAGTAGAACGCTGTAGTCATCCGTCAGGCGATCTACCGCCCGCGTGCCCAGCCCCATGACCAGCCGGACCAGGCCGTCCTCCCGCCTGATCCGGGGCGACCAGCGGAACTCGTTGTAGCTCAGCGCGACGCCGGAATACGACGGCAGGAAATAGCGGCCGATACAGCGCCCCACCACCTTCTGGATCATCACGCCCATCTCCTCGTGGACGTCCAGCAGGTTCCGCTCGGCACGATAGGCCAGGGGGTCGGGACCGAAGATGGAGGCGAACACCTCGACCACCGCGTCCTGGAGCGCCTGTAGACGCTCCTTCTTCGTGCCCTGGTTCGCCAGGAACAGGCTCTTGTACTTACCCGAGAACACCGCGCCCGTCCGGTCCTCCAGGAGACTCGAGCTCCGCACGATGAGGGGGCCCTCCCCCAGGTCGTCCAGGGCAGCGCCCAGACCCTTCCTCAGCTCCGGCGGGAACTCGCTGCTCTTGAAGACCTGAATCACGTGCGGGTACTGTTGCCGGATCTGGTCCGTGTCCAGGTACTTCTGGTCGTAGATGTCCTCCAGGTGGTTGTGTCGGATGAAGGTGAGCACCGAGTCCGACGCCAGGTACCAGGTGGGCGGGACTCGCAGATCCGACAGTATGCCCTGGAACTCGGGTGAGTTCTCCACTACGCGATGGGCCAGGAACAGGCCGGCGCTCTTGCCGCCCAACCGGCCGTGGCTACGAGGTGGTGCCACCAGGCTCCGCGACAGCTGGTAGAAGTCCCTGACGGTGGTGACGCTGCGTGCGCTGTTGATGTAATCGATCTGATCGGTGAAGAAGCGGCGGAGCAGGGCCACCCGGATCATGGTCTGGACCGAGAATGGCAGTGCCGACTCGTCCAACGCCAGGCTGTGGAACCGCTCCAGTGCCTGCGTGATGTCACCCAGCGAGCTGCCCTGGTCCTCCAGCAGGTGCACGAGGAAGGCCACCTTGTCCTGAGTGGTCCACATCTCGATGTGGCCCAGGATCTCCTCGTTGCTCATGTACCGGGACGCCAGCTCGAAGACGGCGTCGGTCGGCAGCTGCGCGTCTTCGTGGTTCAGCCGGCCCAGAGGCCGGTTCTCCTCCCCGTTGCGCAGTTCCTCCGTCACCCGCGCCACCGGAGACAGCAGCGCCGCCGCCTCCTCCGCGCCTTTCCAGCGGACGTGGTTGAACATCTTGCGAGTGATCCACTCCAGCAGAGCAGGATCGGTCCGCTGCAGGAACTCCACGATCACACGCCACTGCTCGCTCATACCCACCACCTCATACCCACCACACCGTTACGCTGGTGCCGGGGCCCCGCACACTGGCGGGGCCCGGCCACAGCAGGTCAGATCCAGCCGCGCTCACGACAGGCCTGGGCCACCCGGTCCACGCCGATCATGTACGCCGCGTCCCGCATGTACAGGTCCTGCTTGGCCGCCACATCGCTCACGGCGGCGAATGCGGAGGTCATCTTCGTATCGAGCCGGTTCAGCACGTCTTCCAGCTCCCAGAAGTAATTGATGTTGCACTGGACCTGCTCGAAATAACTGGTGGTCACGCCGCCAGCGTTGCACAGCAGGTCGGGGATCATGAAGACCCCGCGCTCGTGGAGGGCGCGGTCACCTTCCGGGCTGGTGGGGCCGTTGGCGCCCTCGGCAACGATCTTGACCGTCTCGGGGATGCGCTGGACGGTCTCGGCGTTGATCTGGTTCTCCAGCGCCGCGGGGATCAGAATGTCCACCTCCTGCTCCAGCCACGCGTCGCCCGGCAGCACTTCGTAACCCAGCCCCTGCGCCTTCTCCTTGTCGATCCCGCCGTACCGGTCCGTGATGCCCTGGAGCTCGCCCAGGTGCACGCCCTCCTTGCGCCGGAAGGCGTAGCTGACCTGGTCCTTCTGGTGCCAGCAGGAGACGCAGGTTACCGCGCCGCCCAGGTCCGTGTAGAGCTGGATCGCGTACTGGGCCACGTTCCCGAAGCCCTGCACCGAGGCCGTGGTCTGGTCCGCCGGGATGCCCAACTGCTTCAGCGCCTCGCGGATCGTGTAGACCACGCCGTAACCCGTGGCCTCCTTCCGGCCCAGCGAGCCACCCATCCCCACCGGCTTGCCGGTGATGAAACCGGGGAGCTTCTGGCCGTGGATGGTCTCGAACTCGTCCAGCATCCACAGCATGTGCTGCGGGCTCGTCATCACGTCCGGCGCCGGCACGTCCCGCACCGGACCCATCTCACGGGGGATCTGCCGCACGTAGTTACGAGCCACCTGCTCTTGCTCCCGCATGCTCAGGTCGTGGGGGTCACAGACTACCCCACCCTTGCCACCACCCAGGGGGATGTCCACCACGGCGCACTTCCACGACATCCACATGGCCAGGGCCCTGACCCCGTCCATCGTCTCGTGGGGGTGGAACCTGATCCCGCCCTTGCTGGGACCACGCGCGTCGTTGTGCTGGACCCGGTAGCCGCGGAACACCCGCACCGACCCGTCATCCATGTGTACCGGCACCGCGAAGCTGTACTCGCGGACGGGATCACGCAGCAGCTCCCGCGCCCCCCGCTCCAGGTCCAGCTTGTCGGCTATCCGGTCGAACTGGGACTGCGCCATCTCGAACGAGTTGTACGCCCTCTTCGTCATATCGTTAACTGGTATTTTCGGCACCCGTTGGCGTCGTCGCTCACAACCACCCCTCCCCGGCACGAGGCGGCCGCCAGGAAGCCGGCATCCACCCGCGCGCGGTGAAAGTGGACCACCACCACACCTGTTGCTATCGGGCTTTACCGCAATCCCTGCCGGGTATTCCCCCCTATCTTCCGGAGCGGGCGCTGTACGCGCTGACCCGACACAACGAAAAGGAAGGGCTACGCGTCAGGTGTAACGTAGTCTCGCGTACTGTGACCAGTGGAGAGATCATGATCGTGCGACGTCGCACTAGTACCCGCCGCCCGGCACCACCGGCAGCGGCGCTGTTGATAGCTCTGGCCGCGCTGGCAGGTTTCGGCGCCACGGCCACGATCGCCCAGGCCCCGGGTATGGTGCCCGCTGCCTCCGACAACCAGCTGCTGGTGGGCGGCGAGGGCTCGGCCAACTACAACCTGGCCTCCCGGTGGGCCCCGTACCGCATCAACAAGCTCATACACAGCACCACCGTCAATCCTCGCTGGATCGAGGGCGGCGAGAGGTTCTGGTACGAGTGGGAGACGTCGGACGGGAAGTTCTATTACATAGTCGACCCCACCCGGCGCACGAAGCGCCAGATCTTCGACCGCGACCGGATCGCCGCGGAGCTGACCCGGATCACCAGGGACCCGTGGGACGCCCAGAACCTGCCCATCCGCCGGATCCGGTTCGTCTCCCCGTCCGTCCTCCAGTTCGAGGTCCAGTCCTCGAGGGACGAGGAGCCGGAGCCGAAGGAAGAGGTCGAGCGCGAGGAGGAGCAGGACCAGCAGGAGCGGAGGCCCCAGCGGCGCCGGACCCCGCGCAAGAAGATCCACTACTTCGAGTACGACGTGGACCGCCAGGTCCTCCGTGAGCTCCACGACTACGAGGCACCCGACGTCCACCCGGGCTGGGCCAACGTCTCACCGGACGGCCAGACCGTGGTCTTCGTCAGGGACCACAACCTCCACATGATGTCGGGCGAGGATTACGCCCGGATCCTGGACGCCCGCCGCGGCAAGACCGGCGACGAGGCGCAGGAGGCGGAGGACGAGGTCGAGGTCGAGGAGATCCAGCTCACCGACGACGGCGAGGAGTTCTACGGCTACACGCCCTTCGAGCGCGGCAGGACGGACAAGGAGCGGGCGGAGAAAGCCGACGAGCGCAAGCGGGCACCAATAGTCTGGGCCGACGACTCCCGCCGCTTCGCCCTGGTGCGTTCCGACCAGCGGGAGGTCGAGCACCTGTGGGTCATCCACCACGTGCGCAACAAGCGTCCCGAGCTCGAGAGCTACCCGTACGACATGCCGGGCGAGGAGGACGTCACCCAGCAGGAGATCTGGATCTACGACCTGGCCAGCCGCAGCGCCGTGAAGGTCGAGGAGACGTCACCATGGCAGGACCAGAGCCTGAGCATCTCCAGCGCCCGCCAGTTCCGCTATCCCGACTCCACCGAGCCCCGGCGAGCCCTCTGGCTGGCGCCCGGCTCGAACGAGCTCCACTACGTCCGCCTCAGCCGTGACCGGCACCGGGCGGACCTGATGGTGGCAGACGCCGCCACCGGCAGGGCCCGCGTCCTCATCGAGGACCGGCTCAACACCCACTTGAGCACCCGCACCCCGGAACGGCTGCCCAACGGAGACATCCTCTGGTGGTCGGAACGCGACGGCTGGGGCCACATCTACCGCTACGGCGCCGATGGAACGCTCAAGAACCGCCTCACCGAGGGGCCCTTCTCCGTGCGGAGCATTACCGGCGTCGACGACCGGGGCAGCGAGGTGTTCTTCGTCGCCGCCGGCCGTGAGGAGAACAAGGACCCGTACTACGAGCACCTCTACCGCGTCCGCGTGGACGGCTCGGGACTGCGGCTCCTCAACCCGGGCAACTACGACCACCGTACCTCGCTCAGCGAGTCGACCCGGTTCTTCGTCAACAACTTCTCCCGTGTCGACACCGCGCCCAGGGCAACGCTCCAAGACGCCAACGGCCGCGAGATCCTGGAGCTCGAGACCGCCGACTTCTCCCGCCTCGCCGACGCCGGCTGGCAGATGCCCCAACCGTTCACGGTCAAAGCCGACGACGGCATCACGGACCTGTACGGCGTGATGTACCTGCCCTTCGACTTCGACCCGTCGAAGCGCTACCCGATCATCGCCTACGTGTACCCGGGGCCGCAGACGGAGGCCGTGTCCAAGTCCTTCTCGACGAACCGGTTCGAGACGGCGCTGGCACAGTTCGGGTTCGTCGTCATCACCGTGGGCAACAGGGGCGGCCACCCGTCACGGTCCAAGTGGTACCACACCTACGGGTACGGCAACCTCCGGGACTATGGGCTGGCCGACAAGAAGGTGGCCATCGAGCAGCTCGCCGACCGCCACCCCTTCGTCGACATCGGGCGCGTCGGGATCTACGGGCACTCCGGTGGTGGCTTCATGTCCACCGCCGCCATGCTCGTCTACCCGGACTTCTTCCACGTGGCCGTCTCATCCGCCGGCAACCACGACAACGACATCTACAACCGCTGGTGGTCCGAGACGCACCACGGCGTCAAGGAAGTGGTCGACGAGGAGGACGGGAGCGTCACCTTCGAGTACTCCATCGACCGGAACTCGTCGCTGGCAAGGAACCTCAAGGGCCGGCTGCTCCTCACCACCGGTGACGTGGACAACAATGTCCACATGGCCGGCACGCTGCGCATGGCCGAAGCACTGATCCGCGCCAACAAGCGCTTCGACTTCTTCATCTTCCCCGGCCAGCGCCATGGCTTCGGCAACATGAGCGACTACTGGTTCTGGCTCCGGGCCGAGTACTTCGTCAACCACCTCCTGGGTGACAGCAACTGGAGCGCGGACATCACCCAGCTCCAGGTGGAGCGGCAGCAGAACAGGTGACGACCAGAGGCCAGGGATCCGCCGCGCCGGGGGCACCGCAGAGGACTTCGATGTGGGCAGGCTACGACGGGAGGCGGATCCCCGGCTCGTCCGGAAACGGCCGGTACAGCACGATCGTACGGCCGATCACCTGAGCGACGTGGGCGCCCGGGAGCCGGCGGACCAGCTCGTCCGCCACGCCCCGGGCATCCTCGGGAGCACTCTCCGGAACCTTGACCTTCAACAACTCACGCGTGTTCAGCGCCTCACGCACCGACTCCACCAGCCCGTCGGTCACCCCTTCCGCCCCGACCTGCGCCACAGGCTTGAGTGAATGAGCCAGGGACCGAAGATACGCCCGCTGCTTGGAAGAAAGGTTCATAACGAGCAGAAAACCGCACCGTTGCTGGATGTTTGAAGGCCGCACGCATCATAACCATCGCCGGGACACCGCCGCAAGCGGAGGCAGAACGAGTTTCCCCATTTCTTCATGCGGCCGGCGCCTCAGAAACCTCCGACCTTCTATGGGGCAGGTCAGAGGTCCGGGGTCCGAGGTTGAGTGGCGGAGCCGGCGTCTTCGCAGAGCAGTCCAGGGCGGGGTCGTAGTAGTTCTCGCCGTGGAGCGCGGTGCGCTGGGCGGTCAAGCGGTGGAGCGCCAGGTAGCGGCCGGAGTCGAGGTCCAGGGCCTCCGCGTCGGAGGGGAATGTACCGCGTCCGCTGAGTGCGACGGCCTGCTCGAAGTCTCGCCAATGACGCCATCCGTCGGGGAGCGTGTCAGCGCGCACATTGGTGACCCTATCCGTGCGCCGCCAGTGCTCCCGCCACCAGTCTCTGGTCTTGAAGCTCCAGCAGCTGTCCTCCCAGAAGACCTTGCCGTTGGACTGGGGCCGGGCCAGGTGCTCCGGCACTCCGTCGGTCTCCTGAGCGAGTCCTACGCAGACGACCCCGATGGCGCCCCCGCTCGCAACGAAGCGGCTGAGGTAGTCCAGGTACAGTATGTCGGTGCCGAAGTACTGGTATGCGTCCACGGAGACGACGGCGTCGAAGAATCCCCGGGCGAACGGCAGAGCATGAGCCTCGGCCCTCAGAGGAAAGACACGAGCCGTCTGGCCCGCCGCCACCACCCGATCCCAGTTCCGGTCCGGGTGGATCCAGAGGTCGGCAGCCCACACTTGCACGCCGAACTCCCTGGCCAGGAATATGCTGCTCATGGCTCGGCCGCAGCCCAGGTCCAGGATCCGCATCCCCGGCCGGAGCGGCAAGCTCTCCGACAGCCACTCCATCAGCCAGAGGGCGTTGGGCCCCATCTGGTTCTCCATGACCCAGTCCGGATCATAGTCGTTGGACCTGGGGAACTCGGGCCTGCGGAGCAGGGTCGCCACGTCTGTCATGGTGTCTCCTGGATCGTTTCGGACAGAGCAGCCGAGAGGCATGCCCCCGTCGCCGTCGCCGTCGCCGTCGCCGTCGCGAACGAACATTATCTTGTACGGACGACCTTAGACAGGAGCGGATGATGGACCTCCGGCCATTGCAGCAGCTCGGCGCGTACCTGGAATCCCTCGTCCCGCCCCGACCGCCGGAGCTGGCGGCCATGGAGGCGGACGCGGCGGAGACGGGCTTCCCCATCATCGGTCCGGCGGCGGGACAGTTCTGCTACCTGGTGGCCCGCCTGTCCGGGGCGCGCCGGGTCTTCGAGCTGGGCTCGGGCTTCGGCTATTCCACCGCCTGGTTCGCCCGGGCGGTCCGGGAGAACGGCGGCGGCGAGGTGCACCATGTGGTGTGGGACGAGGAGCTGTCCCGGCGCAGTCGCCGGCACCTTACGGCCCTGGGGCTGGACGACCTGGTGCGACACACGGTGGGCGAGGCCGTGGCGGCGCTACGGCAGGCGGACGGTCCCTTCGACCTCATTTTCAACGACATTGACAAGGAGGCCTACCCCGACTCGCTCACCGTCATCGAGGACAAGCTCTCCCCTGGCGGCGTCCTCATCGTGGACAACATGCTCTGGCGCGGGCGGGTATTCGACGACGCCGATCGCTCCCCCGCCACTGAAGGCGTGCGGGAGCTCACTCGCCGGATCACCGCCGACCCTGGCTGGACCACCATCGTCGTCCCCATACGGGACGGGCTACTCGTGGCCCGTCGCGGCGGCTCCGGAGCGACCGGGCCGGCGACTTGAGGACGACCAGGGCGACGACTCCGGGACGACGGCCGTAGCGGTCCGGCGGGTTCCCCCGACCGGGTCGTCCTGTGATATTGGGCGAGGTCGACACGGAGGAGGGGATGATGAACCGGACCCGATGGTTGCGTGGCCTGGCGCTGGCACTCGTGCTGGTGACGGTCATGGTGGTGGGTCGCGACGTGCTGCGGAGCGACGGGGCGCCGGACGACGTGGAGCGGGACCGGGCCCTCGTCGAGCTGGCGGAGCTCCGAGAGGCGGTGGCGGAGTGCAACGTGGAAGTCGCGGAAGAGCAGGCCCGCTTCCAGGCCCACGAGGCCAGGGTGGACTCGCTGCGGGCCATCGTGGAGCACTACGAGTCCGACGAGCGGACGGTACCCGCGGAAGATTACGAGGCGTACCTGGAAGCCTTCGACGCGCACAACGAGGCGGTGGCCGCCTGGCACGAGCGGGCGGAGGCGCTGGAGGATACCTGGGCCGAGTGCCGCGCGCTCACCGAGCGGCACAACGAGCTGGTCGAATCGCTCTCGCCGCCTGGCGGCGGCGGGACGGTGCAGCCGCGGCCGCCGGCGCCCGACGCGCAGAGCCCACCGAGCTCAGCCCAGGCAGGCTGAAGGCGCGCCCATGGGACGACGCCGCGACCGCCGACCAGAGCCGTCCACGCCCGCCACGCTCCACGGGGCGGTGGTGGCGGACCGACTAGACCTCCACGGCCTCACGGCCGCCGTGGCGGAGCGGCGCCTGGAGATGTTCCTGGACCGGGTCGCCGTGACGGCGCCGGGTGAGGTGGTGCGGGTGATCACAGGCCGGGGCGCCGGCTCGGCCGGCCAACCCGTCCTCCAGCAGGTGGTGCGCGACGCCCTCAACGGCTGGCTCGCCCACCGGGTGGCCGACTGGGCGGTGGACGTGGGGGGCGGCGCGTACCTGGTGCGGGTGAAAGGCTGACCGGGCGTCCTCCCGGACCACCAACGACCGGTTCAAGAGCGGCTTCTCGAACTGGTTCCGGGGCGGGCTGGTGGCGGCGACGCTCATCCACGCGTTCCACATCGACACGGAGGGCCGGGTCCGGGAGACCCGGATCGACCGGACCAGCGGGCACGACGCCCTGGACCACGAGACGGAGCGCTAGT
>SLCC01000207.1 GCA_007126035.1 Gemmatimonadota bacterium | reverse complement strand
CGCGCTGAGCGCGGGCGCAGCACCGCAGGAGGGCGACCCTGCGGGCCGCAGGAGGGCGACCCTGCGGGCCGCAGGAGGGCTCGCTCCGCTCGCAGGTGGGGTCGGCTTCGCCTCCCCAGAGGGGCTCGCTGCGCTCGCAACGGCTCGGCTGCGCCTCGCAAGAGGCTCGGCTGCGCCTCGCAAGAGGCTCGGCTGCGCCTCGCAAGAGGCTCGGCTGCGCTCGCAAGAGGCTCGGCTGCGCCTCGCAAGAGCCCCGGGCTGCGCTGGCAACGGCTCGGTTGCGCTGAGGTCCGTCCCTGTGGGACGCTGCAAACTCGCAGGACGAGATCAACGTTGACGGGGGCCTAGCGAAGCGACCGCAGTCACCCGGACAGGGCATGGGTCGGTCCGCGCCTGTTGTAACTCCGTCTCGTTCGCCAGGCCGCCCACCTGCGAACCCCGCGAGCCCCCCTGCGGCCGTCAGGCCGCCCCCCTGCGACGCCCAAGGCGGCGCCGTTGCGAGCCCCGCGAGCCCACCTGCGGCCGTCAGGCCGCCCACCTGCGAGGCGTAGCCGAGCCCACCTGCGGCCCAGAGGGCCGCCCCCCTGGACCCTCCGGGTCCCTCCAAGGTACTATGACCCTGCCGAGACACGAGACACCCGTTGAGCGAAACCACCTTGCAGCTCTATCTGCGCATCCTGGGTTACCTGCGGCCGTACACGATGCTGTTCGTGGTGTCCATCGTGGCCATGGTCGTCTTCAGTGCGCTGGACGCGTTCAGCATGACGTTGCTGATCCCGTTCCTGACGGTGCTCTTCCGGACGCCGGACGAGGCGGCGTTGGGGCTGTTCGAGGGGCGAGAGGGTGCGATCTACGATCTGCTCGAGCGGCTGGTGGGCGGTCTGATCCCCCTGGGCGCGCCCATGGACGCGTTGCGCAACGTCCTGCTCATCCTGTTCGCGGTGTTCCTGGTGAAGAACATCGCCCTGTACGTGCAGATGTACACGGTGGCGGTGATCGAGCAGCTGGTGACGCGCGACCTGCGGAACCAGATCTACGAGCACCTCATGGAGCTGGACCTGGGCTTCTTCCAACGTACGCGCTCGGGCCAGATCATCTCCCGGATCACCAACGACGTGGACCAGCTCCGGACGCTGGTGACGCGGAACCTGGCTGACGGGCTGTCGAAGCTGATCCAGACACTGGTCTTCTTCGGCGTCCTGCTCATCATCTCGTGGCAGCTGACCCTGGCCACGCTGGTGGCGCTGCCGTTGATGGTGGGGCTGTGGAACAGGTTCCGGGACCGGATCTGGAAGGGCGTGCTCAAGGTCTGGAACGCCGTGGGCGAGTTGTCGTCCCACATCCAGGAGACGGTGGGCGGTGTGCGGCTGGTCAAGGCCAGCGGCGCTGAGCACTATGAGTCGGAGCGGTTCCGGGCACTGACCCGTAAGCATTACAAGGCGGTGGTCCGGAACGAGCGATGGCGCCAGTTCTTCCCGCCGGCCAACGAGATGATCATCGCCACGGCGCTGTTGGCGGTCCTCTGGTTCGGCAGCCACCTGGTGCTTGTGGAGGGGACGCTGGCGCCGGATGCCTTCATCGCGTTCACCGTGATGGCGGCCCGGATCCTGTCGCCGGTGAAGTGGCTGGCTCGGTTCCCGTCGCTGGTGCAGCCGGGTCTGGCGGCGTCCCAGCGGGCCTTCGAGCTGGTTGACGCCGAGCCGGAGGTGACGGACCGGCGGGGCGCGGTCCCGGCGCTCGGGTTCTCCCGTTCGATCCGGCTGGAGCGGGTGGACTTCGGGTACGAGCCGGGCGAGCCGGTCCTAGACGGTGTGGACCTGGAGATCCGTCGCGGCGAGGTGGTGGCGCTGGTGGGCCCCAGCGGGTCGGGCAAGACCACCATCGCCAACCTGGTCCCCCGGTTCTACGACCCGACGGCGGGCCGCATCACCCTGGACGGCCAGGACATCCGTGACCTGGAGGTGCGCGGCCTCCGCTCCCTGATGGCCATCGTGACGCAGGAGACCATCCTCTTCCACGACACGGTCCGGGCCAACATAGCCTACGGCCTGGGCGACGTGAGCCGCGAGTCGCTGGAGGCAGCGGCCCGGGCGGCCCACGCCCACGAGTTCATCGCTCAGCTGCCCGACGGGTACGAGACGGTCCTGGGCGAGCGAGGGACCCGGCTCTCGGGCGGTCAGCGGCAGCGCATCGCCATCGCCAGGGCCCTGCTCCGGGACGCACCGATCCTCATCCTGGACGAGGCCACCAGCGCCCTGGACACGGAGAGCGAGACTTTGGTACAGGAGGCCATCGACCGGCTCATGGCTGACCGGACCGTGCTCGTCATCGCCCACCGCCTGTCCACCGTGCGCAAGGCCGACCGCATCGCCCTCATGCAGGCGGGCCGGATCGTGGACCAGGGCACCCACCAGGAGCTCATCAAGCGGCCCGGGCCCTACCGGCGGCTCTACCAGCTCCAGTTCAGCGACCCCATCGAGCCACTCCCGGCCTGAGGAGGCGTCAGCTACCATGCCACGGCGGCTCCGCCACCTGCTGGAATACGCGCTCATCCTGGGTGCCCGGGCGCTGGACCGGCTCCTGGGCGCGCGCCTGATGGGCCGGCTGGCGGCGGGGCTGGGGCGCCTGGCGTACCGCCCGCTGCGGATCCGCGCCGACCTGGTGGAGGCGCATCTGCGGCAGGCGTTTCCCGACCGGGACGAACCCTGGATCCGGCGTACCGCGTCCGACTCCTACGCCCACCTGGGTCGTGAAGGCATGAGCCTGCTCCGGCTCTCTCGCCTGGGCCGCGAGCAGGTCCTTGCCGCCACCAGGATCGACCTGGACGAGCTGCGCGCGGCGCTGGCTGAGGGCAGCGGCGCCGTCGTGGCCACCGGCCACCTGGGCAACTGGGAGGTGGCTGGCGCGGCTCTTGCCG
The DNA here is from genome assembly GCA_007126035.1 of Gemmatimonadota bacterium. Classification (GTDB taxonomy): domain Bacteria; phylum Gemmatimonadota; class Gemmatimonadetes; order Longimicrobiales; family RSA9; genus SLCC01. The sequence goes on along the minus strand of SLCC01000207.1, from coordinate 13,654 downwards.
CCCGCCAGATTCCCCTGGACGCCGTGGCACAGAGGCAGGCCAACCCGTATTTTGATCGACTCATCAACCGGGCCCGGGCCAGGCTCGGGCTGCGGGTCATCGTCAAGGGCGGCGCGACGACGGCTGCGCTGGCAGCCCTGGAGCAGGGACGGGCGGTGGCCTTGGTGGCCGACCAGGACGCCCGCAACCGTGGCGTCTTCGTGCCGTTCCTGGGACGCCCCGCCTCCACCCACCGGGGCGCGGCGGTGCTGGCGTTGCGATCCGGCGCCCCGCTGTTCATGGGCGTGATGACACGGGGAAGAGACGGGCTCTATCAGGGCTGGCTGGAACGGGTCCCCTGTCCGTCGGACGGTGACTTCGACGAGCGGGTGCAGGCCCTGACCGGCGCGTTCACCCGGGCGCTGGAGCGGGCGGTCCGCGAGCACCCGGAGCAGTATTTCTGGCACCATCGTCGCTGGAAGACCGCGCCGCCGGCCGCCCGGAACGGCCCGCTGCCGCAATCGGTATAATTGGCTATGATCTACATCTGCATACCAGTCTACAACGAGGAACGGACCATAGGCGTGGTCCTGTGGAAGATACGGCAGGTCATGTCCGAGTTCGGTCGGGACTACGAGGTCCTGGTGGTGGACGACGGCTCCACCGACGGGACGGAGGACGTGATGAAGCCCTATGCCCGGATCATGCCCGTGCATGTCCGGAACCATGAGCGCCGGGAGGGCTACGGCCCGTCGGTGGAGGCGCTGGTCCGGGAGGCGAACGCCCGGTCCGCGTACCCGAAGCGCGACGTGGTGGTCACCTTGCAGGGCGATTTCACCGACGAGCCCGACGACGTGGCCCAGCTGGTGAAGCGGGTCGAGGGTGGGGCGGACCTGGTGACGGCCCGGATCCGGCCCGTGGCCGCCGGGATGCCCCGGGCCATGCGCTGGTCCCGGGGGATCTGGCACCTCCTCCTCCGCCGCGCCCGGGGCGGCGCCGTGGGAGGCGACATCCTGTCCGGATTCCGCGCCTACCGCGTGGTGACGCTGCGCAAGGCCATCGAAGAGGCGGGCGACGCGCCACTCATCACCACCGACGGCTGGGCCGCCAACGCGGAGCTGCTCCAGCGGGTCCTGCCCCATTCCCGCCGGACCGAGGCGGTGGATGTGCAGGTCCGGTACGCACGGCTCCAGCGGGAGAGCAGGTTCCGGCCTCTGCGCACTTCCCTCGAGCTGGCCCAACTGCTCGGTCGCCGTGGCAGCGGTAAGACGCCCCCACCGCCGGCGGAGGCGGCAGGCGGCAACGGGGTCGACCAGCACCCGGCCGGCCCTCGCCGGGACGCCGCCAACACCACCTCGTGACCGACGACGACGGCGGAATCGACCTGCGACGGGTCCGTACGGTCCCCGTGGGTGACCGCCCGAACAGGGTCCGGGGCGACGACTTCGCCCGGCCTCCAGGCTCCGACACCTCCTTCCACGCCTTCGTCCGATCCCTGCCCGACATCCTCCAGGCCCGCAGCTTCGTGGCCGTGGTCGACGCCATCGCCGCCGCCGCCCGCGACCACCGCCCCGTGCTCTGCATGCTGGGCGGCCACGTGGTCAAGACGGGCGTCGGCCCGCTCCTCGTCGACCTGATGGAGCGGCGAGTGATCACACATCTGGCCAGCAACGGCTCCGCCGTGATCCATGACTACGAGCTGGCTCGCTGGGGCGGCACGAGCGAGGACGTGGAGGCGGGGCTGGCCGACGGGACGTTCGGCATGGCCGAGGAGACGGGCCGGGAGATGAACCTGGCCATCGCCCGGGGCGCTGAAGAGGGGTGGGGCGTGGGCGAGGCGCTGGGCCAGGCGCTGGCGGAGGCGCTGGCGGAGGCGCCCGTGGAGGCGCCCGCGGAGGCGCCCGCGGAGGGCGCGCTCCAGCACCCCGAGCTCTCGCTCCTGCTGGCGGCCCGACGGCTGGGCGTGCCGTTCACCGTCCATGCCGCCCTGGGCGCCGAGATCATCCACCAGCACCCCGCCGCCGATGGTGCTGCCATCGGGGCCACCAGCCATCGGGACTTCCGCCGCCTGGCCGCGGCCCTCGTCGATCTCGAGGGCGGAGTCGTTTTGAACCTGGGCTCGGCGGTGATGATGCCGGAGGTCTTCCTCAAGGCCCTCACCGTCTGCCGGAACATCCACGCCGGCCGGCCCCGGGCGTTCACCACCGCGGACCTGGACATGATCTCCCACTACCGCCCCCGGGTGAACGTGGTGGAGAGACCCACCCGGACCGGCGGAGGAGTGGGCTACCAGATCATCGGGCACCACGAGATCATGATCCCGCTCCTGGCCTGGGCGGTGGTGGACCGGCTGAGCTGACCACCTGCACCGGTGCCGGGTGGGCTTCAGGCCCGGGCCGACCGGGTGGACAGCTCCGCCACCGCCGGGTTGACCAGCCGCTCGAAGTCGCCGTAGGCCATGCGCACCAGCTCCCGGTGGGTGCCGGCGGCGAAGGCGATCCGCTCGTCCTCCCGCAGCCGCTGGTCCACGAAGACCGGTATGTCCCACAGGTTGCCGAACGGCGGCATGGCCCCAGGCTCGCAGTCGGGGAAGAGGTCCCGGAACTCCGACTCCCCGGCCAGCTCCACCTCGCCCGCCCCGGCTACCTCCTTGAGGCGTCCGAGGTGGACGTAGTCGGGCGCCTCCAGCACGACCATGGCCATGGTGCCGTCGATCTTCACCATGACCGTCTTGGCCACCTGGCGGCCCGGGATGTGGGCCGCAGCCGCCGCTTCCTGCGCGGTGTAGGCCGTGAAGTGGGGGATGACCTGGTAGTCGACTTGCTGCTGGTCGAGTAGCTCCGTGAGCTTGGCGAGTGGCATACGCACCTCCGTGGCCGGGATCCCGTGGCGCAGAGCGCGCCGTCAGACCAGTATTGCATCGGTCGATTCGGGACCGCCAGAGAATCGTGCCGCCGTCAAGGCGCCCCGGGCGACGGCACGCAGGCTGTCAACTGGCGGGCTCGAGTTGGCGGACTGGCCTGGCCGTTTCCGAAGGCGTTGCCTCGTCCAGCGGCTCGTCTTCCAGGAGGGTCCGCGTGCGGGCGAAGCGGTCGAGCTTCACGTAGATGACCGGGATCAGGAAGAGGGTGAAGACCGCGGACAGCGCCACCCCACCCATGGTCACCACGGCCATGGGCACCCGGAAGGCCGCGCCCGGCCCCGATGCCACCGCCTGGGGCAGGAGGGCGAAGATGATGGCGATGTTCGCCATCACGATGGGCCGGAGCCGGGCCGGCGCCGCCTCGAGCAGAGACTCCACTATGCCCGCGCCCCGACGCCTGAGCTGGCCGGCGTAGTCCAGGATGAGGATGGCGTTGTTCACCACGATGCCCACGAGCATGATCATGGCCATCATGCTGAAGATGTTCATGGACGCGCCCCAGAGGAACAGGGCCAGGAGCGCGCCCACGCCGCCCAGCGGCAGGGTCAGCATGATGGTTATGGGGTGGACGAATGACTCCAGGATCATGGCCAGCACGATGTACGTGAGCACGATGGCCAGGAGCAGGGCCAGGAACATGGTGTCCAGAGCGTCCTGGAAGTACTCGAACTCGCCGGTGATCCGGTAGCCGTATCCCGGTGGCATGGGCGAAGCCTGTAGCTCCGCGTCGATGGCGGCCACGGCGTCGGTCAGGCTGCCGTAGCCGATGTGGGCGTCCACGTCCACCACCCTGGTCCGGTCCACGCGCTGGATGGCCGTTGGCGCCCCGGTCTCCAGAATCTCGCCCAGGGCGGCGATGGGCACGCTGCCGCGCATGGTCCGGATCTGGACGTCGCCCACCTGGTCGACCCGCTGCCGGGCGTCGTCGGTGAGGCGGACCCGGATGTCCCGCTCCCGGCCGATCTCGCCCCGGAACACGCCCGGCGTGACGCCCTCGATGGAGGCGCGCAGGGCCTGGCCGACCTGGCCCACGGTGAGGCCGTGGTCGGCCAGGGCGGCCCGGTCGGGCCGGAAGACCAGCTCGGACCGCGGCGGGTCCGCCGTGCTGGTGACGTCCGTGAGGACCGGGACCATGGCCAGCTCTGCGGCCACACGGTCCGCCAGGTCGCGGAGCACGCGGTGGTCCGGCCCTGAGATCTGGACCTGGATCGGTGCATCCCCGCCAGGGCCCATGGCGCTGGGGTCGACGGCGGCGGCGGTGACCTGGGTGTCCGGGAGGTCGGCCAGGAGCGGTCGCAGCTCGGCCAGGACCTGTCCCGGCTCGCGGGCATCGGGGTGGAGCGTTACCAGGATCCTCGCCCGGGTCGCCGCGGCGCCGAAGCTGAAGAGTCCGCCGCCGGTGGAGATGGTCGTGAGCGTGGCATCGACATCGGGGACGCCGCGGATCAGCTCCTCGGCCCGGGCGGCCACCTCCGACGTACGGTCGATCGGTGAGCCCGACGGCAGCTCGAGCTCCACCCGGATCGCGCCCTCGTCGCCCTGTGGGATGAACTCACCGCCCACGAACCGCCCCGCCACGAACAGGGCCAGCAGCGAGGCCATGACGGTGGCCCCGATGACCGCCCAGCCGTTGCGCGGCCTGGCCAGCGCCCAGGCCAGCCCATCGTGGTAGGCGGACCGCAGGCCGTCATAGCCCTCGTCCCAGCGGCGCCACAGCGGGGCCAGCCGCCCCTCGGATTTCTCCAGCGCCGTCTCGTTCACACGCAGCAGCCTCGCCGCCAGCAGGGGCGCCAGGGTGAAGGAGATGAAGATGGAGAAGAGCGTGGCGAAGACCACCGTCAGGCCGAAGGCGTAGAAGAACTGGCCGATGATGCCTTCCATGAAGGCGATGGGGGTGAAGACGACCAGGTTCGTCAATGTGGACGCGGCCACCGCCACGGCCACTTCCGAGGTCCCGGCCCTGGCGGCGAGGCCAGGCCGCTCGCCCCGGTCCAGGTGCCGATAGACGCTCTCCAGCACCACGATGGTGTTGGTGACCAGGATCCCCACCGTGATGCCCAGGGCCATGAGCGTCATCACGTTGAGCGTGAAGCCGGCCCGCTCCATCAGCAGGAACGTGGAGACCACCGTGGCGGGCATGGCAGCGGCGGCGATGATCGTGCCCCGCCAGGAGTGGAGGAAGAAGAAGAGGACCGCCGTGGTCAGCAGGATCCCGATGAGCAGGTTCTGGAGCACGTCGCGGATCGAGTCCTGGATGAACTCGCTGGCGTCCCGGACCACCGTGATCTGGACGCCCGGCGGCAGGGTCTGGCGCAGGGCCTCGACCTCGGCCATGATGCCGGCGGCGGTAGCGACGGTGTTGGCGTCGCTGCGCTGCTGGATCCCCATGCTCACGGCGGGCTCACCGTTGTAGCGGGCCACCTGCTGGACGTCCTGGAACCCCTCGCGCACCACGGCCAGCTCCCCGAGTCGGGCCACCTGACCATCGGCCAGGAAGAGCCGGAGCTCCTCGATCTCCGCGATGGCACGGTACTCACCCACCACCCGGACCGGGACGTCGGCGGCAGCCTCGATGATCCGGCCGGACGGGACCGAGACATTCTCCGCACGGATCAGGTCCACGATGTCGCCCAGGGCCAGGCCGTAGGCCTGGAGCCGGTCGGGCGCCACCAGCACCTCCACCTCCCTGGCCCGGCCGCCCACGATGTCGATGGCGGCCACGCCGTCGACCCGGGAGAACCGCTCCCGTAGCTCACGGTCCGCCAGCTCGTACAGGGCGTCCACCCCCTGAGGCCCGGACAGGGCCAGGTCCATGATGGGCATGGCGCCCATGTCGAACTTCTGGACGACCGGGGTCTCGGCGCCGCCAGGAAGCTCGCCCCGCACCGCCTCGACCCGGTCCCGCACGTCGATGGCCGCCTGGTCCAGGTCCACGCCCAGGTCGAACTGGACCACCACCATTGACATGTTCTGCTGGGACACGGAGAACAGCCGGTCGACCGCGGCCAGGGCGGAGACCGCGTCCTCGACACGGTCGGTAACCTGTAGCTCGATCTCCTCCGGGCCGGCGCCCGGATAGATCGTGACCACCGAGACGATGGGGAACTCGATGTCCGGGAAGAGCTCGGTGTTGAGACGGGAGAACCCGAACAGGCCCATCACCAGGAACACGACCACCAGCATGGTGGTCAGGACCGGACGCCTGACCGCCAGGGCCGGGAGGAAGTCAAACATCGTAATCCACGTCGTTGATGACCCGGACCACCGCGCCATCACTCAGGAGCGTGCCGCCCTGCACCACGACCCGGTCGCCCGGCTCGAGGCCAGAGATGATCTCGACGTTGTCCTCGCCCAGCAGGCCGGTGCTGACGGCCCGCCGCACCGCCCGGCCAGCACCGTCCACCACCCAGACCGCACCGTCGCGGACGGCTGGACGGGGGATCTGGACGGCACGGTCCGCCGACGCCACGCCCACCTGGACCGTGGCCAATGTGCCGGCCACCAGCCCCGCCGTGGGCGGGAACTCGACCTCGACCTCCACCAGCCGGGTGGCGGGATCGGCCTGGAGCGAGACGCGGCGGACCCGGCCCTCCCCTCCCGCTCCGACCCCCACCACCCGGGCGGGCTGACCGAGCCGCAGCGCCCCGGCCTCAGCGGCACTGACCCGCAGGTAGACCACCAGGCCAGACAGGTCGGCGACCCGGACCAGAGGGTCGCCCGCGCTGGGGATCATCCCGGGCCGGGCCAGCACCTCGGTGACCATCCCGGCCAGGGGGCTGGCCAGAGAGAGCAGGTCCCGGGCGGCGGACAGGTCAGCCGTCGCCAGCTCCAGGTGCGTCAGTGCCTGCTCCCACTCCTGGTCGCTGATGGCGCCCGCCTCGTGCAGCGGACGCAGCCGGTCGGCCGTGCGCTGGGCCTGGGCCAGGGCGGCACGGGCCTGCCGGACCCGGGCCTCCGTGCCCTCTCCCGACTGGGTCACCAGCGTCTGGCCCGCACGGACACGTTGGCCCACTGTCACCGCCACCGCGGCAATTTGATCGCCCGTCCTGGCCCGAACCACCGCCTCGTGGGCACCCGTCACCGTCCCGCTGTACTGGCGCCAGACCTCGAGACGCGCCTCCACCGCGGTGGCCAGCGTCACCGGGACCCCGCGCTCCGCACGGATCTGCTCCACGGTGGGCAGCTCGGGCTGGGTCGCGCCCGCCTGGATCACACGGAGCACCACGATCCCGGCCACGACCAACACCAACAACGCCGGCAGCCAGACGCGCGGCCGCCTCAGATCGATCCTCGCCATGATGCCTCGTCCTCCCGACCTATCCGTCGGAACGCATACGCTCGGTGACCAGCGGGATCTCGCCGCCCGAGACCCGCTCCAGCCGCGCCAGCGCGTGCATGTAGTTGAACAGCGACTGCGCCTCGTTTACCCGGGCCTGCTCCAGCAGGAGCCGGGCACCCGAGACATCCAGCTGCGTGGCCAGGCCGGAGCGGAACCGGAGCTCCGCCAGCTCCAGCGTCCGGCGAGCCTCGTCCACCGTGGCACGCCTCGCCTGGATCTGGGCACGGGCCGACTCGAACTCGCCCAGAGCGGCCTCCAGCTCCAGGGCCATCCCTTCCCGGACCTGGTCCCGCTGCAGCCGCGCCTGGTCCAGCTCGCCCTGGGTCTGCTGGACCTGGCCGTGGGTGCGGAACCCCGTGAAGACCGGAACCGACATCTGGAACGAGACCATCCAGTCCCGCCGCCAGTCCGCGTCGATAGGCGTCACCGGGATCGGGAACGACTGGTACGCGAACGTGGCGGCCATGCCGAACGTGGGCAGCCGCTCAGCCCGAGCGATCTGGACCGCACCTTCACGCGCCGCGATCACCGCGTCCAGGGCGCCCAGCGCCGCACGCCGTCCCAGCGACTCCCGCAGCACCGACGCGTCCACGTCCACCAGCCGCGGGTCCAGCGGTGTGACCAGCGACACGGGCTGGTACGCCGGGACGTTGATCAGCCGCTTCAGGTTCAGCTCCGCCACCGCCCGCGCGTTGCGGGCCTCCACTATGCTAGGCTCCAGGTTGTCACGCTCGACCCGGGCACGGAGCACGTCGAAATCCGAGGCCGTGCCCTGCCGGCGGAACAGCTCCACCCGCTCGAGTTGCGCAGACGCCAGCTCGTACGCCTCACGCGCTATCGCAACGAACTCCCCGGCTAGAATCGTCTGGAAGTACGCGGTGCGTACCTGAAGGGCCAGCTCCGCTTCAGCCTCCACAACCTCCAGGTCCGCCGCCCGCCGCACATGCCGCGCTATCTCCAGACCCGTGCCGATCCGACCACCGGAATACAGTGGCTGCGTCACCGTCAGCGCCGCGTTCCAGATATTGGGACGGCCGAACGGCAAGTCTCCGAACATGTCGCCCAGACCAGGGTCGTCCACCTCCCCCGGCGGCGGGCCGAACGAGATGTCGTCGAAGATCGATGCCAGCGTCCGCGTGTAGACAAGTGAAGTGGAAACCTGAGGGAAGGCGCCAGCACGGGCCTGCGTCACATGGGCATCCGCGATCCGGCGGCCGGTCCGCGCGCTACGCACCTCCTCGCTGTCCCGCAACCCACGATCCACAGCCTCCGTCAGCGTCAGCGTCAGCGTGTCACCCACCGACGGCGCCTGCGCGCCCGCTGCCGTGGCACCCGAACAACACAGCAATGCCGCCGCCAGCACCGGCAACGCCACCGGCCTACGCCCGCCCGCCGGCCTGGACGGGACCGGCCGCACCAGGTTGAATCCCATCAGCGCGCGCTCCTTCTCCCAGAACTCATGACACGGCATACCCCAAACCTACAAATTGACCAACCACCGCTATCCGCGTCTGTAGGGGATCGGCGCATTCCGCTGTGGGGAGAGTCGAACGGCCCTCATGAGCAAGAGCACGAAGTCTGTCGGCCGGTATTTGCACCCGCCGGGTCCTGGTCGTTGCGACTGGTCGTTGCGGACTTGATTTGTCGGCCGGGTTCCGTATAATACAAGGCTGGTAAGCCCCCATCGTCTAGTGGCCCAGGATACCTGGTTCTCAGCCAGGAGACCGGGGTTCGATTCCCCGTGGGGGTACTTGCAGGGGCTCGCTGACGCTCGCAGGAGGGGCTCGCGGGCGCTCGCCAGGTGGGCTCGCCGGTGGCGAGCAGGAGGGCGGCGTCGAAGACGCCGCAGTCGGCCCGCTGGCGCGGGCAAGGTCGGGCAGCAGGTCGCGTAGCTCAGTTGGTTAGAGCGCACGGTTCACATCCGTGAGGTCGTAGGTTCGAGTCCTACCGCGACCATGTAGAATACGGCAAGTCGTTGCGGTTCAACGACTTGCCGTATCCGCAGGTGCGAATACCTGTGGAACATTTGCGCCCGTCGAGGCGGTCTTCTCCGCGGAACGGCGCGACGTACGACGTCTGAGGTTCCATACCTTCGGGTCCCAGGGGACTCGAGGGGATCTACCAGGTACGGAGTCTCCGTCGCTGGTGCAGCTGATGCGGATGACGCCGGCGGAGTGGGATCTGTGGACGCGCGGGTCGGCGATGCGGCGGGCGGGCTATGCGGGATTCAAGCGGAATGTGGCCATCGCCATCGGGAACTGGCTGTCGTCCGTCGACGAGCCGCCGGACGAGGCGGTGGCAGTGCTGCGGGGGGCACCCGCGGACGAGGAGCCGCTGGTGCGGGAGCACGCGGCGTGGGCGCGGGACCAGCTACGGATGTGACCTCCATCGGACGCGGGTTATATTTGCCGGCTGACCGATGCAGCGCACACCGACGCAGCGGGTCCACCGGCCCAGGGCCCATCGGCTCACCGAGAGCGGCTGGACACCGAGATCTCGGAGCTGGGGATCACCGCCGCCGACATCGTCGAGACCATCCACGAGCCGCTCATCGTCCTCACCCCGGATCTCCTCGTCGCCTATGCGCCCTTAGCGCCGGGCCCGGAGTAGACCGTCGGGTCGTAATCCAGCTTCCTGCGCAGGCCGTCGGACAGGTGGAGCTCCCCATCAAGGACGCGCCGGATCGCCACCGGCAGGTCCCGGGGGTTCCCCTTCAGCACGTAGCCACGGGCGCCGGCCGCGAATGCCTTCGTCCGGTGCTTCGTGGCACGGATATGGCCAGCACACCAGCGTGCGTCTGCTGAGTGCACGTGCCTCGCCACGAGCAAGGCATTGTCCCGCCGGTCGGGAAAGGAAAATCGTGAGAGAGGGACCAAAGTCCGACGAGCCAGCCAGCCCTGCCGAGCCCCGCCCAGCACGCGAGCGTCTGGACGAGGAAATCCGGGAGGCGGGGATCACGGCCGCCGACATCGTCGAATCCATTCACGACCCGCTCGTGGTCCTCACGTCCGACCTCCGTGTCCGGGTGGTGAACCCGGTCTTCTACGAGCAGTTCCGGGTTTCACCCGAGGAAACGACCGGCCGACTGATCTACGAGCTCGGCAACGGCCAGTGGGACATCCCCGAGCTCCACACCCTGCTCGAGGAGATCCTGCCGGCGAACGACGCCTTCGACGGATATGAGGTCACTCATGAATTCGAGGACCTCGGTTGGCGCGTGATGCTGCTCAACGCCCGCCGCCTCGATCACCTCCAGCTCATCCTCCTGGTGATCACTGACGTCACCGACCGGAAGCAGGTCGAGGCGCTGCGCGCGGCGAGGGATGCGGCGGAAGAGGCGAGGAAGGCGGCGGAAGAGGCGAACATGGTCAAGAGCCAGTTCCTCGCGACCATGAGTCATGAGCTGCGGACGCCACTGACCGGTGTGATCGGGCTCACGGACCTGCTGGAGACGGACGTGCTGGGACCGACGACGGGAAGGCAGAAGGAGAGCCTCGCCCGGATCCGCAGGAGCGCGTGGCACCTGGTCCGGATCATCGACGAGATCATGGCCTACGCCCGCTCCGAGACCGGCAGGACCGAGATTCGACGGGAGCGGATTCCGGTGACCGATGTCGTGCGCGAGGTCGTGGAGATGCTCGGGCCCGTGTCGGATGACCATGAGGTCGACCTCCGACTGACGGTTCCCGACGAGCCGGTGCTCGTGGCGACGGACCGGGGAAAACTGAGCCAGATCGTGGTCAACCTCGTGGGCAACGCCCTGAAGTTCTCGGAGGCCCCTGTACACGTCCGGCTGAGCGTGGCCGACGACTGGATCCAGATCGCCGTGGAGGACGCCGGGCCCGGGATCCCGGCGGAGCGACAGGAGGAGATCTTCGAGCCGTTCACTCAACTGGATGGCTCGACGACACGAGAGAAGGGCGGCACGGGCCTCGGTCTGGCCGTTGCCCGAAGGCACGCCCGGCTCCTCGGCGGCGACGTCGACGTGAAGAGCGCGGTGGGAGAGGGCAGCACCTTCTCCCTCCGCCTGCCCCGGACTTCTCAATAGGCTGGTGCGATAACATGCGGCTTTCAGACCTGATCCGGGATCACAAGGAGTCTATCCTCGAGGATTTCGAGGAGTTCGCACGGACGCATACCTCGCCGGGGGTCGCGATGGACATCACGGCTCTGCGGGACCACGCCTCCGGCCTTCTGGACGAATTCGCGCGTGAGATCGAGCAGCCGCAGACCGGCGGCGAGCAGGAGCGAAAGGCGAAGGGCGACGCCCCGGAGGAGGGCGGAGAGGCCACAGCGGCCGAGGAGCACGGCGTCGACCGCGCGCGCCGGGGCTTTTCGCTGGACGAGACCTTCGCGGAGTACCGGGCGCTGCGGGCGAGCGTCATGCAGCACTGGACCCGGGCCGGAATCGGCTCGGCCCGCTCGGAGGTCGACGATCTCATTCGCTTCAATGAGGCGATCGACCAGGCCATCGCCGAGTCGATCCGCGAGTACTCCAAAGCGGTGCGGCGGTATCGAGACATGTTTCTGGCCGTGCTGGGGCACGACCTGCGTTCGCCGCTGGACGCGGTCCTGAACGGTTCGGCGTTCCTGACGGAGAACGCTCGGCTCTCGCAATCCGAACACCGCCTCGTGGAGGCGATCCGCGGCAGCGGCCTACGGATGAAAGATCTCATCGACGACATGCTCGACTACACGACATCGGAGCTCGGGGCCGGCATGCCCCTCCGCCAGACGGGCGCCGACATGGGCGAGGTCGCCGAGGAAGTGGTCCGGCAGAGCGAGGTGACGCATCCCGGGCGCGAGTTCCGCGTGGAGTCCCGGGGCGACCTGACCGGTCAATGGGACCAGCGCAGGATCCGGCAGGCGCTCCTGAACCTGATCGACAACGCCGTGCAGCATGGGTCGCCGGACTCCGCGATCACGGTGTCTGCCTCCGGCGACGAGGCCGGCGGCGACGTGGTCGTGTCGATGCACAATCTCGGGACTCCGATTCCCGAGGAGGCGCGTGAGCGGATCTTCGAGCCGTTCCAGCGCGGGGCCTCGGGTGAAGCGGCCGGGGAGGGAGACCACGGCCGCAAGGGCCTCGGACTCTACATCGCCCGGCGGATGGCCGAGGCGCACGGCGGAGCGCTGGACGTGGATTCCTCTCCGGACGTGGGCACGACGTTTTTGGTTCGCCTGCCGCGGGATTCGCAGAACGAGTCCGGCGGCTGAATCACTCTCCCGTTCTGCGCCTCATTGTTCCACGCCCCGTTGCAGGCGAAATCCGTAAAACGGGTGAAGCGGCAGAACACGCAGGGTGTGTGTGTGGAGTTCGCCGAAGCTGATTCAGGCGACGACCGAGGCGGACTACCTCCCCCCGCGTGCCTTCTCAACTCCTTCGGAAACGCCCGGTGCTAAGGGATATCAAGAGACTGACCACTTCTTCGCGTGGAGAGTCGGTGGCGGGGTCGCCAAGCACGACGTTTTCGTCGTGGCCTCCGCCGTGTCCATCCGCAGCGGCGGTGTGGGTGCGCACCGGGCAGGGGACCGCGGCCCGGGGCTTCCGTCCTCTCAGCCGCGAGGTTCCGGGGAGGCCGGGAGCCAGAGGGTGAAGCAGGATCCCTCTCCAGGGGCGCTCCGCAGGGTCAGGTCGCCGCCCATGCGGCGGGCGAGCTCGAGACCGATGGCGAGCCCGAGGCCGGCACCACCCTGCTTGCGGGTGTTCCCCGGGTCCGCCTGCACGAACGGCTGGAAGACGGTCTCGGCCTCGGCCTCGGAGATGCCGATGCCGGTGTCCGCCACCCGGATGAAGGTCCAGGGTCCGTCCCCGACGAGCGTCGCTTCCTCGTCCGGGGTCGGGGTCGTGGCACAGCTGACGGTGATGGTCCCGCCGGGATCGGTGAACTTGAGGGCGTTGCTCAGGAGGATCACCAGGATCTGACGGACCCGATCTTCGTCGCCGACATAGACGCTGTCGTCGGCGTGGCACTCGATCTCGAGCCCCACGCCGGTCGAGCCGATCTGAGGCTCGATCAGGGCGATCGCGGCCGTGATGGAGGTCTGGGCGGCGATGGCCTCCCGATTGACGATGAGCCGTCCCGACTCCACCTTCGAGAGGTCGAGGATGTCATCGACGAGCCCGATCAGGTGCCCGCTGTTGCCCTTCACCCTATCGAGGTACTTCTTCTGCTCGGGATTGATCGCCCCCGCCACCTCCAGCTGCAGGAGTTCGGCGTACCCGACGATGGCGTTGAGTGGCGTGCGGATCTCGTGGCTCATCGTGGCCAGAAACCGGGACTTCGCATGGTTCGCGTCGCGCGCTACCTCGGCGAGCTCCTGCTGGCGTATGCTCGACATGACGAGCTGCTCGTTCAGCTCGGCTGCATCCCGACGGGCGGCTTCCAGGTCACGGAACAGGCGGGCGTTGT
>SLCC01000176.1 GCA_007126035.1 Gemmatimonadota bacterium | reverse complement strand
GGCGTGGCCACTCGCTACCTGCCCAACTACCTGGTCTGGCACCGCTTCCTGACCATGTGCGACAGGGCCGGCACCAGCGACACCGAGGCCAACAACCTCCTCATCGCCTGCGCCTTCCCCTAGGATCAGGTGGACTGTTTGAAAGGTGTCTTCATCTCTCGCGGGGTGGCGCGCACATTGACTTGACCGGCTGGCCATTGCCTTGGTGGGACCCGCATAGACCTGGCCTACCTCGATCTGCTTGCAGTGCCGTCAATCTGGATGGCTGCGATGCGAGTAAGCTACGAGTCAGTCCCGACGCCATTGGGAACTGGGCATGTCATGGGGCCGAGCGGTCAACGCTGAGCTTCAACCCACAATTCCTGCTAACACAGCCTTTCGATGTCCTGAGCGGCAACATGCCCACCGCCGCTTGGCCGAGGACGGCACGCGCGTAACGTCAGGCTCGCGGTTCATCACCCCGAACCAGATCCCGTTCGTGTCAAATCAGCGGATTTCTGGAGCGCGGTATCCGTACACCCGGCGCTGGGGCGGTCCCAGTAGGGGGGGCGGCGTTAGTCGTATGACCGAATCCCTCATGGCGGCCAGTGCGGGCCGGTTCAGTTGACCCAGACGCCCGATCCGGTTCGACTGGCGGACGATCCGGCGGGTACGCGGCTGGCGGAGGCGCTCGAACCGGCGGAGAGCAGCGGGCGTTACCCCGCTGGCTGCGATGCATCGTGCCAGGACCACGGCATCTTCGATGGCCGTGCAAGCACCCTGGCCCATATTGGGCGTCATGGGGTGGGCGGCATCGCCCAGCAGCGTGACCAGTCCTCGTCCCCAGGATCGGGGGACGGGCCGGTCCTCCGCGTCGGTCAGGATCGGATCCCCCTGGTACGGCGCGGCCAAGAGCTCCGGTACGGGGAACGGCCACTGTTTGAAGGATCCTGGTGTTTCGCCGGATCGGCGTCGTTCGGACAGGGTGTCGTGCGCAGATTTGTGGGCGGGCCTCGCTGCGCCCTCCCTGAATTCGGGCCCGCCGTCGACGCTCTGCGTGGCGTACCAGAAGACATGGCCGGGCTCGCCGGGGAGGATGCCGAACCTCCGACCGACGCCCCACCATTCGGTTGACTGGTGCATCAGCTCGGGGGGGAGCTGGAGTGGACTCACACCTCGCCATATCTGATAGCCCCGGTACCTGGGTGGCGCCTGGCTGTGGAGGCGGGCGCGAGTGGTGGAACGGATTCCGTCGCAGCCGATGAGGAGGGATCCGCTGACGTCGGTTCCGTCGTGGAACTCTGCGTCGACGCGATCTTGATGGTCACGGAAACTCACCAGGCGGCGGCCCAGGTGGAGTCGATCGGTGGCGAGGGCGTCAGCCAGCACGCCCTGGAGGTGGGCCCTGTGGACGCAGATTGCCGGCTCCGGGTAGCGCCCGGGCTGATCGAGGCGGAGCAGGTGTGCCCCGTCGCTGCGTCGGATGACGATACGCTCGAGCCTCTGGTGATCTGCCATGACGGGCTCTGCCAGCCCCAGCTGCGCGAGGGCACGCATGGCGTTCGGCCACAGGCTGACTCCGGCACCCACTTCCTTCAGAGCCTCGGCCTGCTCAAAGACCTGGGCCCTGACGCCGACCTGGCGCAGCGCCAGGGCGGCGGAGAGCCCACCAATCCCGCCACCGATGATCAGTACGGACTGGTCGCTGGTCATGACTGGATCAGGTCCGCCCGGTCAGTCCCTTTCGTCGGGTGCCGGATCGGGAGTCTCCGGCATCTCAGGCGGCGTGTCGGGTCGCAACCGGGGCTCGGGTCGCCTGTCCACGTCCCTGGTGATGGTCCCTGGCGCGCCGGGGATTTGCATGCCGGGGTCGAACACCGTGTCTGGTTGAGTGACGTCTTCTGCCGGATCTGGCCGGGGTTCACAGGCGCCGAGAGAGACGACGGCAGGAATAATAAGTGTCGTCCACCAGCGGCTCTTCATATATGCCTCCGCTCAGGATTTCTCGTGTCAGGCTTCGACGGTGGTAGGGCGCAAGGGCCGTTCCGGCAACGTCGTCGCGCGCTGACCGGGGTTGTCCGCCGCCGCAGAAGGCCTGATCATACGTGAGCAACGTGTCGGTCTCATGAGAGCTACGAGGCTGTGCCAAAGTGAAGACGCCCGTGACCAGAGTGCGACGGTGAGCCCAGGCAAGGTGCGACGGTGAGCCCAGGCAAGGTGCGACGGTGAGCCCGGCGGACCGGATCGTACGCGTTGGGTGCCCTGCCCACAACTGCGGCGGCCGCTGTCTGCTGCGCGCCCACATCCAGGACGGCGTGATCGTCCGGTTGGAGACGGACGATCGCCCCGACGAGGTGTCCGACCCACAGCTCAGGGCGTGCACGCGCGGGCGCGCCTATCTGCGTCGTCAGTACCACGCGGACCGGCTCATGCACCCGCTCCGGCGGGTGGGCCGGCGGGGCGAGGGTCGGTTCGAGCGGATCGATTGGGATGAGGCGCTCGACCTGCTGGCGGGGGAGATAAGTCGTGTCCGGGAGGTCTACGGTAATGGTGCCCTCTTTGTTCCTTACGGCACTGGCAGCTACAACCAGACGAACGGGTCCCAGACGGCGCGTCGCCTGCTCAACCTGTATGGCGGCTGTTTGGGGATCTGGAACAGCTATTCCTGGGGTGCGACCAACGTTGCCACGCCCACGGTCTACGGCACGGCCCAGACGGGCAACCAGCGGCAGGACTGGCTGAACGCCAGGCTCATCCTGATGTGGGGCTGGAACCCGGCGGAGATGCGGGACGGCACGAACAGCGAGTATTTCGTGAAGCTGGCCCGGGAGCGTGGTGCCCGGGTGGTGTGCATCGATCCGCGCTTGAGCATGAGCGCTGCGGCGCTGGCCGACGAGTGGGTCCCGATCCGGCCGGGTACGGATGTGGCCATGATGAGCGCTATGGCGTACGTGATGCTGACCGAGGGCCTCCACGACGCCGACTTCGTCCGCACCCACTGCCAGGGCGTTGACCGGACCCAGATGCCTCCCGGCTGTGAAGATGCGGACAGTTGGAGCGACTACCTGCTGGGGACCCGTGACGGGCAACCCAAGACACCGGCCTGGGCGGAGCCTATCACCGGCGTGCCCCGGGAGAGCATCGTCCGACTGGCCCGTGAGTACGCCACCACGAAGCCGGGAGTGCTTTACCAGGGCTACGGGATGCAGCGAAGGGCGTACGGCGAGCAGGTGGTCCGGGCCGGCGCGGCGCTGGCCGCCCTCACCGGCAACGTGGGCGTACCTGGCGGCTGGGCCAGTGGCCTGGCCCTCCAGGCGCCCGACGGCGGCCCGTTCTGGAACGTCTTCCCCGTGGGTGAGAATCCTGTGGGCGCCGCCATCCCCTGCTTTCTCTGGACGGAAGCGGTGCTCAGGGGGACGGAGTTGGGCAGCGAGCATGGTGTGCTCTTCGACGGTCCTGACGGCGTCGAGGGGTCCGAGAGCGCGGCGGCGGCGGTGGCGGGGGGAGGAGTCGACGTCGGTCGTCGCCTGGACAGCGACATCAAGCTGATATGGGCGGTGGCGACCAATGCCCTGGTGAACCAGCACGCCAACATCAACCGCACCGCCCGCATCCTGGCCGACGAGGCGCGGGTCGAGTTCATCGCTGTGCAGGACCACTTCCTGACCCCTACCGCCCGGTTCGCGGACCTGGTCCTGCCGGCCTGCACCCAGTTCGAGACCTGGGGCCTGGAGGACGGCTGGAAGTACGGCGACGAGGTCCTCCTCATGCCGCCACTGGTGGACCCACCGGGGGAGTGCCGGAGCGATTACCGGATCTGCGCCAACGTGGCCGAGCGACTGGGCATCGGCCAGGCGTATACGGAGGGCCGCGACGAGCGGGGGTGGGTCGAATGGGCACTGGACAGGTACCGGGAGACCCGCTTCCCCGACCTCCCGTCCCTCGACGAGTTCGAGGCCTCCAACCGAGGCGTCCACTCCCGGCCGGTCACCCAGCCGGCCGTGGCCCTGGCGGACTTCAGGGCCGACCCGGAGGCGCACCCGCTGCTTACCCCGTCGGGCAGGATCGAGGTCTTCTCGAAGGCGCTCCACGACCTGGCCAACCCGGAGGTGCCGGCGGTGCCGAAGTACATCCAGGAGTGGGAGAGCCCGGGCGCCCCATCGGCCCCGCCTGGTCGCGGTGGCAGCCCGGGCAACGGACCCTTCCCGCTCCAGGCCGTCGGGCACCACAGCATGGCCCGTGTCCATTCGACCCACGACAACAACGACTGGCTGGCCGATGGGTTCCCGCAGCGGGTCTTCATCAACGACCTGGATGCCGCCGCCCGGGGCATCCAGGACGGCGACCTGGTCCGGGTCTGGAACGACCGGGGCGAGATGGCGCTGGCCTGTCGGGTCACGCCCAGGATCATGCCCGGTGTGATCGACATACCCCAGGGCGCGTGGTGGTCGCCTGACGAGGAGGGCGTTGACCGCCGGGGCTCCATCAATGTCCTCACCTCAGAGCGTTGGACGCCCCTGGCCTTCGCGACCGCCCAGCACACTTGCACGGCCGAGGTGGAGCGGGTGCCAGGAAGGGTGTCGGATCGGACTACGCCTGAACAGCCCGCTCGAGGCGCCGCCCCAGCCCGCGTCGGGATCGGGACGCCAGCAGATGAACCCTCGAGTTCCGCCCCAGCCCACGTCGGGGCCGGGACGCTAGCGGATGAACTCTCGGGTGCCGTCGCCGCCCCGTCGCGCCGCTGGGCGTTCCATCTGGATTCGGCGGCCTGCTCGGGGTGCAAGGCTTGCCAGGTGGCGTGTCAGGACCGCCACGGTCTCGGGCCGGGTGTGCGCTGGCGCCGGGTGTACGAGGTGGTGGGCGGTGGCTGGGAGCGTCGGGACGGGGCTTGGCTGAACGACGTCGTCGCCTACAACCTTTCGATCTCGTGCAACCACTGCGAGCAGCCCATCTGCGTGGAGGTGTGCCCTGCGGCGGCGATGACGCAGCGGGAGGACGGGTTGGTCCTGCTGGAGCCGGATCGCTGCATCGGGTGCCGGTACTGCGAGTGGGCCTGCCCGTACGGGGCGCCCCAGTACGACGAGGCGGCCGGTCGGATGACCAAGTGCACGTTCTGTGTTGATGATGTGGATGGTGGCGGTGTGCCAGCTTGCGTGTCGGCCTGCCCGCTCCGGGCGCTTGATTTCGGTCTGCGGGAGGAGCTGGAAGAGCGCTATGGCCGGACGGGCGCGGTGCAGCCGCTGCCGGACCCGGCGCTCACCGGGCCGTCGCTGGTGATGAGGCCTCACCGGCAGGCGGTCCCGGCAGGCACGCTGGGGCGGGACGGAGAGGCCGCGGCCAGGGTGGGCAACCGGGAGGAGGTGGCGTCTCCATGAGGGAGCGGTCCATGGTGGCTTTCACTCTCCTCGCCCAGACGGCGGTGGGCACGCTCTGGGCGCTCACCGCCGTCTGGTGGCTGTTGGGCGACGCGGGCGAGGGTCTGATCGGATTGCCGCTCCTGGCGGTGGGTGCGCTGGCGATCGGAGGGCTGGCCGCCTCCCTGCTGCACCTGGGCAGTCCCGCCAGGGCGTGGCGTGCGCTGGCGGGCCTCCGCACCTCGTGGCTGAGCCGCGAGGTCCTTCTCGCCCTGCTCCTGGTGGCTGGCTGGTCCGTCCTGGCAGTGGCCCATGGACTGGCCATCGGTCCATCCGGTCTCCGCCTGGTCCTTGCACTCGTCGTCTCTTCTATCGGTGTAGGGCTGGTCTACAGCATGGCCAGGGTGTACCGCCTCCGCACCGTGCCCGCGTGGGACACGAGGCTCACCACGGCCTCGTTCTTCCTCACCGCCGTCTCTTCCGGGGCGCTGATGACGGCGGTCATGTTGGCGCTGGGGACGGCGGCGTTGCCAGGGACGTCCGCGGCTCGTACGCCGGAGGCCGAGGCCGTTCCGCCGACGTTGGGCGAGGGTATTCCGGCTGAGGCCGTTCCGGGCGACCTGGTCCCGGCTGGGACCAGCGCGGTCTGGTCAGCGGTATGGGTCCTCATGCTGGTGGCGGTGGTCGCCCTGGCGCTGGAGCTGTGGCTCGAGCCTGCGTGGCGGAATCGTCGACGGGCTGCTGTGACTCGCCTCGATCGTGGTCTGGTCCGTGGCTATGGCGGGGCGAACCGGCTGGGCACCCTCCGATGCGTTTTGCTGGTGACCGCGCTGCTCTTAGCTGGCGTGGCGACGCTCATCATCACGCCCGGCGGGGCTCCGCCCGCCGCCGGCCTGCCGCTGGCGGCGCTCGCCTTCGCCGCGGCCGTGGGCGCGGGTTTCGTGGGCCGGGTCGTGTTCTACGGGAGCTACGGCAGGTTGGGCGTGTGAGAGCGACTCACGGGACGTCGCCGCGCCCCGTGGCGTCACCGACCGGGCCGGGCAGGGCGTTCGGGTAATCGAGAACTGGATCGACAGAGAGAGCAATGTCCGAAGAGATCTTCCTGGAGCGAATGACGTCGCCCGCTGTCCGTGCGGCGATCGACGAGGGTCGGACCACCGCCGTCGTCGCCTGTGGCGCCGTCGAGCAGCACGGCCCGCACCTCCCCCTGTTCATGGACGCGGAGCACGGGGTGTGGCTGGCTGAGGAGGTTGCGCGGCGACTGGGTAACGCGCTGGTGGCGCCGACCATCAGGGTGGGCTGTTCCGAGCACCACATGCGGTTCGCCGGTAGCATGAGTCTCCGGGTGGATACGTTCAAGGCCCTCTGCTACGACTACTGCGTCAGTCTCTCGCGACAGGGCGGGTACCGGGGCGACCTCACGCCGGAGGTGCTGGAGCGGGTCTTCCGCGACGGGATCGGTGCGGTCACTCCCAACGGGATCCTGGGCGACGCGCGAGGAATGTCGGAATCGCTGGGCCGCCGGTGCCTGAACGAGACGGCGCGCCTGCTGGTCGAGCGATTCCGCTCGGCCATGGCGGCGGAGCCGGCCGTCGGTGGGCGGTAGCTCCCGGATCGGGCATGGCAGCCCCGACCAGCCGCCGTTGGGCCCTGTGCCTACGGCGAACGCAACCTGAGGCGAAGTCCCGCGTCCAGGGCCCAGTGGCCCACGGTGCTCACGAAGGCGCGGCGCAGCTCCACGAACCCCAGTACCTGCCGGGTGGCATCCAGCGGATAGACGCCGCCCGCCGCCACGGACAGACCCAGGTACGTACCCTCGTAGACGGCCTCAATGTCGTCCTGGTCTCCGGGTTGATCAGCATCCGCGGAGACGGAGAACACGTTGAGCGCGCCGGCGAAGTACGGGGTAAAGGCGCGGGTGCCCAGGGGCTCCAGCCGGATACCGGCCCGACCGCCCCGCACCGCGATGTCGCCCGTAACCTGCCGTTCGCCGATCAGTCGGTCGACATCGGCATCGAAGCCAAGGCCGCCGACGAACACGCGGGTCAGTGGCAGGAAGCGCCCCAGATCCACTTCGAGGCCGATGCCGACGGCTCGCTCGGCGTCGTCGGGGAGGACGATGCCAGCCCGCACCTCGCCGCCCCCGAAGGCCGGGAATCGCTGGCCCGCGAGAGGCTGCGCGAGCAGGAACAGGCTTGCGACCATGAACACCAGCGGTTGAACTCTTCTCATCCTTCCATCTGCTCGCTTTCTGCCTACAGCAGAGACCCTTTGTACGAGCTCGGAACCTGGGCGCCCCACGGCCGCCCCGCCGGCTTCGTCGGTGCCGGACCAGCTCGACGGTGCACCTCACGCAGGCAAGGACCATTCCCCCGCCGGATGAGCACATGCACGACGTAATCGACACCCGCTTCGGCTCGATCAGGATCGCACACCCCTCCGGCACCTTCGCGCCGTCGCCCGCCACCAGGGTCATGGTGAAGGCCATAACCGACCCGGCCCGCGCTCTCAGGGGACAGGGCCTCGACTGGGGTTGTGGCACCGGTGCCCTTGCCATCGCCGCGGCGCTCAGCGCCGACGTGAGCCATGTGGTTGGTCTCGACATCTCGGAGGACGATATCCTGGTCGCCCGCCGGAACGCCCGCGACAGCGGTGTCGCCTCGAAGACAGCTTTCTACCTGGCTGATAGCTACAGCCCGCTGGACCCGGAAGGGCAGCGGGCGGTGGACGAGATCCGGAGCGGGGTGTGGTTCATCACCGCGAACCCGCCAGCCAGTGAGGGCGACGACGGCTTCACCTTCCGCCACCGCGTCCTGGCCGGGGCGACGGACTTCCTCGTCCCGGGAGGCATGCTGCTCATGCAGGCCCTGTCGGCGTACGGCCCGGAGCGCATGAGCCGGCTGCTGGACGCTTACCCCCACTTCCTCTACGACGGCGTGGTGGCGAGCACGCCATTCGTCCCGCTGGACCTGGAGCAGGAGCCCACTCTGTTGCGCCAGCTCCAGGATTATGTGGTCGAGGAGGAGCGTGGCGGCCCCCCTTACCAGTTTCATGACCCGCAGGGTGTTGCCATCATCCCTGCCGCTGAAGCCATGGCACGGTACCGGACGCACGGCATCCCGCCCATGGCCCGCTGGGAGGTCCACCAGCTCCGCTGGGTGCCGACGCTCGCCGCCCCGGCCGACCGGGCCGCAGGTGACCGACCCGGGTAGACCACGGTCGGGTAGACCACGGTACCGCGCGCACCACACGGGCCGGGGTCCACCGGGTAGCCGTCGGTTCGCCTCGTCGCGGACTGCTGTTGAGGTGCCGGAAGCAGCATCGCCCAACCCTGTGTGCCTTGCCACTGTCAAAGTGCCAGAGACAGTGGCGGCCGGACCACCGGCCCGGGCGCCAGTTGATGTCACAGGAAAGGAATGAGCTTCATGAGGATCATAGCGGCTGTCGCCGCCCTGCTGCTCTGGTGTGCGCCCTCGCTGCACGCACAGGAGGTACCCGCACCAACCGCGACCGCCGGGACGATTCCCGGACTGACGGAGCTGGCGTCGCTGCCCGTAGAGGTGGACGTGGCTGAAGGGAGCCTCCGCCTGGTGAACCTGTACCGGGTCCAGGCCAGGATCCTGCTGGACGAGGCGGGCCAGCCGGAGGAGCGGGTCGTGGCCCGCCTGGTCGAGGAGGTCTTCACACCGTACCCGGAGTTCTGGGCCGGGTACCTGGGCGACGAGGCAGCGTTCCGCCGGTGGGCACCGGCCCTGCTCGACCCGGATCATCCCATTCATGACCGACTCCCGGTCCTGCTCGCCCTGGATCTGGACCGACAGTTCGAGGATGCGGTGGAATGGATGGAGAGCACCACCGGCCGCCGGCCCGCCGGCAGGTGGTACATCCTGTTCGGCCCGGGCTGGACGAACATGGGCGGCCTGGGCGATGGCCGCATGCTGGCCGATTTCAGCAACATGCCTCCCGACTCGGCGCAGATCGCCGGGCTCCTGCCCCATGAGCTCACCCACCAGGTCCACAAGGTGGCGGAAGTCGATGATCCAGATGGTGGCACCGTGCTGTACCGCATCTTGGCCGAGGGCCTGGCCTGCTATGCGGCGTGGGTGCACGCCGCCGGCCAGCGCACCCCCGCATGGGCCGTATCGTTCAACGAGCGACAGTGGGACTGGGCGCTGGAGCACGAAGAGGCGCTGTGGGAGGCGGCGCAGTCCATACTCGCCTCCAGGGACCGGGCCGACACCGACCTCGTGTCACATCGCGGCCGCCAGCTCATCCCCGGCAGCCCCGGCGCCGCGGGCTACTTCCTGGGGTTCCGGATGGTGCAGGCATACGTGGCGACGCACGGCCCCGACTCCTGGCACGAGATCCTCGAGATGCCGGTGGCCCAGGTCCTGGCCCGCAGCGGCTACACCGGCCGCTAGCTCGCCGCCAGCTCGGGGAAACCAGGGTATCCCGTTTGCTTCGAAGACGGGATACCTGGCCCGAGTGCGGTGCGTTATACTCCCCTGTAGATCAAACCTGGGAGTTCTGCGATGCCACTTTACGAGTACCGGTGCCGCGACTGCGATAGCCGGTTCGAAGTGATACGGAGGATGAGTGAGCGCTCGGACGGGCCACCTTGCGTCCAGTGCGGGAGTGAGGAGACCGGGCTGTCCATGTCGGCTGCCGCCGTTGTGGGTGGGAGCGGTGCTGCTGGCGCCGGCCCCGCCGGTGGCTCTGCCTGTGGTGGTCCAGGAGGCGCCTGCTCCATGGGGGCCTGGCCGGGCGGTGGCTGAAGGGTGAGTTGAGCCGCCGGTCCGGCGGCATGTAACGACCGTAATTCCGCAGCATGCGTGATCTCGCAAACGTTGCCGTCCACCCGACCCGCTACTGGCGCTCCCTACCGGATGGCCGGGTCCAATGCGACCTCTGTCCTCGCCGATGTCGCCTGCGCGGGGGTCAGCGGGGGCTGTGCTTCGTGCGCGGGAACGTGGGCGGGCAGGTAGCCTTGCTCACCTGGGGTCGCTCCACCGGGTTCTGCGTCGACCCCATAGAGAAGAAGCCCCTCTCCCATTTCCTTCCCGGCTCTGCCGTCCTCTCGTTCGGCACTGCCGGCTGCAACCTGACGTGCCGGTTCTGCCAGAACTGGCACGTCTCCAAGGCCAGGGAAACGGACCGGCTCCTTGACCTGGCGACGCCGGCAGCGATCGCAACGGCGGCCGCCCGCCTGGGTTGCCGGAGCGTGGCCTTCACCTACAACGACCCCGTCGTCTTCCACGAGTATGCCGTGGACGTGGCGCTAGCATGCCGTGAGCGAGGGATCCGCACCGTGGCGGTGACAGCGGGTTACGTGGAGCCTGAGCCCAGGGTGGAGTTCTACCGGCACATGGACGCGGCGAACGTGGACCTGAAGTCCTTCAGCCAGGGGTTCTACCGCCGGATGAGCACGGCGCACCTGGAGCCGGTGCTTGACACGCTGCGCTACATACGTCACGAGACAGACGTCTGGCTGGAGCTTACCACTCTCCTGATCCCGGGAGAGAACGACTCGCCCTCCGAGCTGGAGGCGCTCACCGCCTGGGTCGCCGCGGAGCTGGGACCCGACGTGCCGATCCACTTCACCGCGTTCCACCCCGACTACCGCCTGCTGGACCGAGAGCCCACGCCCCTGGCCACTCTGCGTCGCGCGCGACGGACAGCACTGGCCAACGGGCTTCGCTACGTGTACACCGGGAACGTACGGGATGCGGAGGGACACGAAACGCGCTGCCACCCCTGCGGGACCCTGCTGATCGGGCGAGACGGCTATCAGCTCACCGCCTGGCGGCTGCGCGATGGGGCGTGCCCGGACTGCGGCGTGCCGGTGGCCGGCGTGTTCGAGGAGCGGCCGGGACAGTGGGGCTCGCGACGACGCCTGGTCCGGCTCGGCGAGCAGAAGGCCGGCCAGTAGCCGGCACCGCCCCCGGTCACCAGGCTCCCGGTCGCGTCACGGCTCCGTTGCCAGGTCTGCCCTGACCCGTGCCTCCGCCAGCAGTGCATCAGCCCGCTCGTCCGCCTCCTGGATGATCCGGTCCGCCCGCTCCTCCGCCTCCCGCCTGAGCCGATCAGCCGCCGGCCGGGCAGCAAGCCTGGCGGCGGGCGTGGTGGCCCGGCCCAGGAGGGCGTCGGCCTGCTCGTTCCCCTCTCGTCGCACCACCTCGGCCAGCCGCTGTGCCTCGTTGCGGATGCCGGTAGCCCGCCGCTCGGCCTCGGCCATGATGCGCTCCGCTTCCTCCCGGGCCCGTTGCCTGGTCTCCTCGGCGGCCGCGTCCAACCGTTGCTCCATCTCCTCGACCCGCCGGTCGGCCTCCTGGCGGACCGCCTGCTCGACTCCCCTGCCGGCCGACGCGGCGACGCCCCGGAAGTCCACGGCGATGGCCGGGTTCATGATTGACCCGGTGAGCGCCGCGCCGAGGGTGATCACGTCCGTGGGCCGCAGCTCCACCCCAGTACGGCCGGCCTGGGAGATCAGGCTCGTGACAACTCGCTCCGCACCGCTGCCCAGCATCGAACGAGGCACCTCGAGCGCCAGCCTGTAGTCGAGGGACTGGTCCAGTCCGTTCGAGCCGCTGATGTTCATGGCGATGTCGCTGACGGCGACCGTGAACGGGCTCACGTGGAGCCGGCCGTCCCGGATGACCAGGGTGGAGCCGAAGTCCACGAAGCCCGGGTCGTTGAGCTGGGACATCTGTAGCGCGTCGGCCAGGCGGTCCAGCGGCGGGAAGTCCTGGAGCCTGATGCCCACGGTCTGGAACGAGCCCAGGCCCGACAGCACCTCGAGCTGGGGCAGCAGGTCAGGGCCCAGGACGCCGTTCAGCCTGAGCTCCGCGGAGATATTGCCCACCGCGTAGCTGGCCACCGGGGCGAAGGCCTGGACCGGGCCGAGCCCGGCGAAAGCCGGCACGTCCAGGTCCGCCAGGCGCAGGTCCATGTCGAACGCGGGCCGGGTCGGGTCCAGGGTCTCGTAGTACCCCGTCAGGGTCATGCCCCCGCCCAGCATGGCCAGGCTGAAGTCCTGGAGCGTCACCCGTTGGTTCCGGACCCGCAGGTCGCCCCGGGCGTCACGCATGTCCAGGTCGCCGAACGTGATCTGGTCGATCACGGCGTCCAGGACGAAGTCGATGTTGCGTGGCACCGGGATCGCCTCGATATCGTCTTCGGAGCGCCATTCATCCAGGGCGACGAGGCGGCTGGTCAGACTCGCCTCGCCACGAAGCTCCTCGTCCCGGAGCACGAAGCCCAGGAGGTTGTCCAGGCGACCGGTCATGGCCAGGTCGCTGCTCCCCAACCGGCCACGGAACGCCGCCAGCTCCGCGTGCTGGGGCGTCAGGCGGAGGCGCGCCTCGTCCACCATCAGCGGGTGGGGCAGATCGATGGCCCGGAGCGTCAGGTCAGAGATGGCGATGGTGCCGTCGGCGTCGATCCGGTCGTAGCGCCCGGCGTCCAGGTCCGACATCCGGGCCTGGACGGATGCGTCGGCCACTACGATGCCCATCAGCTCCTCCACCGCGTCCAGCTTGACGGTGCGGCCCAGATCCGACAGGTCCACCCGACCCGTCAGGCTGGCCCGGACGTCCGGGTCCGACACGGGCGTGCTCATGCGGAGGGAGCCGCGTACCGGGTCGTCACCCAGCACCAGGTGGAACCGCCGCAGATCCAGGACGGTGCGGTCCAGGTGGCCGCCCGGGTTGGTGACGGACAGGTCCAGGGCTATGTCGCGGGCCGGGAGCGGGAGGTCAGGATAGCGGAAGCTCCCGTCCGTCACCGTCGCCTCAATGGCCAGGGCAGGGAAATCGGAAGGTCCGTACTCCCCCCGCACCCAGCCCGCGATGGCCATGGTCCCGGCCGTCCGGACGTGCTCGAACTCGCCGGCGTAGACGGCGGGGACCATGGACAGGATCTCCCGGAACTCGGTGCCCGGCGCCGCGAAGCTCAGGTCCAGGGCCATCTTGTCATCGACCATGGCCACCGAGCCCGCCAGGTCCAGCAGGAGGTCGTTCAGACGGATCCGGTTCTCCCGGATCTGGACCCGCCCCGCCTCCGTGTCCACGTCCAGGTCGGCCCGCACATGGAGACGGGCCCGGCTCAGGTACGGGATCCCGGCGAACTGCACCGAGACCGCGTCCGCCGAAGTCTCGGTGTCCAGCGAGAATCGGGTGCTACCGACGTCTCCACGGAGGGACTGGCGCAAACCGTGAACCGAGGCCTGTATACCCGCCTGGCGGTTGTCCAGGCTGATGCTCCCGTCCCGCAAAGTGAAGGCGCTCAGGGTGAGCCGGAAATCCCGGGCCGGGTCCGCCGGGTCCGCCTCAGCCGCGGCGGCCACTATGTCCCAGTTGGCCAGGCCGTCCTCCAGTACCACCAGCCGCAGGTCCGGCGAGTGGAGCTCGAACGACCTCACCACCACCGGGTGGTCGCTCCGCAGGCTCCGGATCACGCTCACCACGTCCAGCACCAGCGTGGACCGCTCCACCGTGACCAGGGAGTCACCGTGGAACGCACCGGCGCCTGTGACCACCAGGTCGTGCACCCGCACGTTCAGGTTCGGGAAGCTGCGGAGCAGGCTCACACCGACGCCGCTCCAGTCCACCTGCGCGTCGACGCCGCTCGAGATCCGCGCCTTCAGCCCGGACTCGATCCGGTCCCGGAACAGGAGAGGCGCCGTCGCCAGCACCACGAGGAGTACGACGACAATTGCCCCTGCCCATAGTACCAGCCTGCGTCGCCTGCTCTCCATATCCTTAGTCTCCAGGAAGAGGACCTGGGGCCGCCTGCCGAGCCCGGTGGATCCCGTGACATCGCGTCAGCGACACCGCCCGCTGATATACACTCCTGAGCGAGAGAAGGTGCGTCGGTCGTGGGCTCCGCTATCGCCGGCTTCCCGGCGCCCTGCGGAGCAGGCGGAGCCACCATGTGACGAGGCGGGCGAACCAGCGGGCCGAGATCCAGACCGAGGTCCCGAGCTCGAACCATCTCTGGCGGGCGATGGTCTGGGTCTCGGTGTACTTGAGGATGCCTTCCCTTCCGTGCCTTCTGCCCAGGCCGGAGTCCTTGAACCCACCCATGGGCGCGTCGACGGAGCCCCAGGTGGCGGCGTAGCCATCATTGATGTTGGCGGTGCCGACCTGGAGCCGGCGCGCCACGGCCCTGGCCCGCCGCTCGTTTCCGCCCCAGATGCTGGCGTTCAGGCCGTAGCGGCTGGCGTTGGCGATGCTGACGGCCTGGTCGTCGTCGCGGAACGTGTAGATACCCACCACCGGCCCGAACGTCTCCTCGACCGCCAGGTCCACGTCGGGCGGCACGTCGGCCACCACCGTGGGCTCCAGGACGAACGGTCCGATGTCCGGGCGGTGGCGCCCGCCCACCAGGATCCGTGCCCCTCGCCGGACCGCCTCGTCCAGCTGTGCCTGGACCGCCTCGAGCTGATGCCGGGAGATCATGGATCCCATGTCCGCGTCCCAGTCCAGAGACAGCTTCAGCCGCATTGACCGCACCCGCTCTACCAGCCTGTGGCTGAAGTCCTGGGCCACGTCCTGGTGGACCAGCACCCGCTCGGCGGCGACGCACAGCTGGCCGGCCATTGAGAAGCAGGCGCGCGCCACTCCGCGGGCGGCCCGGTCCAGGTCGGCGTCGTCCAGTACGATTACCGGGTTCTTGCCGCCCAGCTCCAGGGAGAAGGCGATGAGCCTTTCCGCCGCCCGCCGGGCCACGACCCGCCCGGTGTCGGTGCTACCTGTGAAGGCCAGGAAGTCCACGGCGTCGATGATATGTTCGCCCAGCACGGAGCCCTGGCCGTTGACCACCTGGTAGAGGCCCTCGGGCAACCCCGCCTCATAGAGGAGGTCCACGGCCCAGAGGGCGGTGAAGGGTGTCTGGCGGTCCGGCTTGAGGAGCACGGCGTTCCCGGCCATCAGTGCCGGGAGGCCGTCGGTAATGGTCATGTCCAGCGGATAGTTCCACGGCGCGATGATCCCGACGAGACCCACCGGGTGATGGACCACGGTGGTGCGGGTGGCCAGGGGTATGGCGCCTCGCCGCCGCTCGGCGCGCAGGTGGCGGCGGGCGTTGACGGCGTAGTAGCGGGCGACGATGGCGGTGTCGGCCACTTCCTCGAACGCGTCTCGTCTGGCCTTCCCCGTCTCCCACTGGATGAGGTCCATGATCTGGTTGCGGCGACCGAGGAGCAGGTCGTGGAACCGGAGCAGGGGTGCGGCGCGCTGTCGGAACGAGCTGCGGGCCCACTCTCTCTGCGCCGCCCTGGCACGGTCCGCGGCCAGCGCCACGTCGTCGGGGGTGGCGGCGGGCACGGTGCCGAAGGGGTGCCCGGTGAATGGGGAGATGACCTGGATCTCCTCACGGTCCTGTCCATGACCCACGCCGCGGCGGGCTATCCTGTGCAGCAGCTCGGGCGTGACGCTGCGCGGCGGGTCCGGTCGGGGCTCAGCCATCCTTGGTCACCTCGTCGTGCGCGGCGACATCAGGAGGGAACAACTACCGGTCCACGCCATTCCGGCCTCCTGTGGGAGTATACTTGACAGTAGAACACCTGCCCCATCCTTGGCAACGTTTCACCCCTGGAACCAGGCCGCGAGCGGCTCCACCTGGCCGTAGGGCCATGGGTGTGGGTATTGTGCACCGATGAGTGGCGCGGAGATCTGTGTGGGCGTCGACGGCGGCGGTACCAGGTCGAGGGCTATCGCCTTGGACCTGGACGGCCGGGAGCGGGGCAGGGCGGAGGGCCAGCACGCCCTGGTCCGTGATACCACCGTGCAGCACGCAGCCGCGGTCGTCGCGAAGCTGGTCGGCGACGTGGCTGTGGCCGCGGGGTCGTCGCTCCCCGTGACTCGCCTGGTGGCGGGGCTGGCCGGAGCGGGTCGACCGGCGGTGAGCGCCGCTGTCCGGGCCGCCATCGAGCCCATGGGTGTGGCGCGGGAGGTGGAGGTGCTCTCTGATGCCGAGGTGGCCTTCCACGACGCGTTCGGCACTGGCTCCGGTATCCTCCTGCTGGGCGGTACGGGATCGATGGCACTGGGCCGGTCCGCTGACGGCCGCACCGCCCGTGCGGGTGGTTGGGGCGATCCCCTCGGCGACGAGGGAGGTGGCTGGGCCCTGGGCATGGCGGCCCTCAGGGTTGTGGCACGATCCGCTGACGGTCGCGCGCCTGCTACCGAGCTGACCACTCGGCTGCTCGCCACGCTGGGCCTCTCCGATCCATCAGACCTGATCCGTTGGACCGCGGGTGCCGACAAGAGTGAAGTGGCCGGGCTGGCGCCCCTGGTCCTGGAGGCGGCCGAATCGGGCGACGCCGTGGCGGCCGGCCTGGCTGACGAGGCGACCCGGGAGCTGGCGGATACGGTGGAAGCGGTCCGCCGGGCCCTGGAGCCGTGGCCCGAGCCGCCCGTGGTGGCTGCGGCGGGTGGGCTCGTAGGTGTGGGTGGACCGCTCCGTTCGCGGCTGGAGCGGGCGCTCGAAGATACTCCCGTCCGCGTCGCCCCTGATATGGTCTTGCCTGTTCGAGGCGCGGCGAGGCGGGCACTGGAAGCAGTGTGGCATGCATCCTGACGACGACGAGGCCATGATGAATTCTCCTGATGTGGTAGTGGTAGGCGCCGGTGTCTCTGGCCTGGTGGCGGCCCGAGAGCTCCACGAGGCGGGCGCAGGTGTGCGGGTGCTAGAGGCTCGCAACCGGCCCGGCGGCCGGGTCCGCACCCGAGCCGGCGATCCGCCGCTGGAGCTGGGCGCCGAGTTCCTCCAGGCCGATGGTCCGGCCGCCGCGGAGATCCGGGCGGCCGGTGCCACCCTGTGCCCTGTGCCCGTCACCCATGGCCGCATGCACCACGGCGAGCTGGAGGCGGTCGATTTCGGACCGGCGCTCCGGGTGCTGCGGGAGGCGGGAGACCTGACGGCGGAGGGTGACCTCCCCCTGGCCGCCGCCCTCCATGCTACCTCCGGCGACTCCGACGCCAGGGCCATGGCCGCCCGCTACGTGGAGCAGTATCACGCCGCACCAGTCGGTTCAGTGAGCACCCTCTGGGTGACGCGGATCGAGGAGGGCTCGGAAGGCGCGGGCGGTGGTGATGCCCAGGTCCAGGTCGCCAGCGGGCTGGACGTGCTGCCCA
This sequence comes from Gemmatimonadota bacterium, assembly GCA_007126035.1. Lineage (GTDB taxonomy): Bacteria > Gemmatimonadota > Gemmatimonadetes > Longimicrobiales > RSA9 > SLCC01. The sequence continues at coordinate 25,272 of SLCC01000176.1, read as the reverse complement.
CGACCCTGAGCCGACCGCTCCCTGAAGGAATGATCAGCTACGGCACCGTCGTGCGGCAGGTGGTCCGCGGCGAAGGGGTCGTGCGGCTGAGTCTGGAGGGCCCGGACGGACCCGGCACCGTTACTTCGCCACGTGTGATCCTGACACTGCCGCCAGCCATTCTGGCCCGGGTGCTCCTGCAGAGCGCGCTCCCCCGCGGGCACAGACGGGCTCTGGCGCTGCTGCGGATGGGCGGCGTGATGAAGGTCGGGCTCCGGCTCCGCCGAGATTTCTGGTTGGACCTGCGTAAGGACCACGACCTGCCCAAGTTCCTCCACTCCATGGGAGCCTTCCCCACCTGGTGGACCGGGCCGGGTGACGCGCCCCGGCTCGTGGCCTGGGCCGGAGGGTCGGCCTCCGCCCGCCTGCGCGGGCTGCTGCGGAAGGAGCTGGTGGAGCTCGCCGTGGCCGAGCTCGCCACCATGATCGGCCGCTCCGCCAGGGAGGTGGCTTCCCAGATCGAGGGCGCCGCCTGCCGGGACTGGGGCCGCGACGCCATGACTCGTGGGGCCTATACCCACGCCCTGGTGGGCGGGGCCGAGGCCCCAACGGTGCTCGCCGAGCCCGTGGACGGCACCCTGTTCCTGGCCGGCGAGGCCGTCAGCGAGTCCGTCGGCACGGTGGAGGGCGCATGGCAGGCGGGCGTGCGGGCGGCGAATCAGGTCCTGGCCATGCGGCACCCCGCCTGACCCCCAGCTGACCCGCGACCCCGGCCCTCCCGTCTCAGGCCGGGACCTGCGCGCGAGTAGTGGCCTGGATGGTCGGCCGCACCTCCACCGCCACCTTCTGGACGTGGTGCACCCACCAGACCCAGACGCCGAAGATGACCATGGCCATGGCCTGGTGGATCACGCCCAGGCTGACCGGCACGAAGTAGATCAGCGTCAGGACGCCCAGCACGTACTGGAGCGCCATGAGCCCCAGTAGCGCCACGTTGAGCCTGCGCGAGACCACGTCCGCCCCGGCCCGCAGGACCTGGAAGAAGAAGGCCAGTACCGCCAGCCCCAGGATCGTGCCCAGCACCCTGTGCACCCACTGCACGGCGATGGGGTTCTGGACGAAGTTGACCAGCGTCGGCTCCATGAACAGCAGCGTGGGCGGCACGAGCCGCCCCTCCATCAGGGGGAAGGTGTTGTGGTACGCCCCGGCCTTCAGCCCGGCGACGAAGGCGCCCCACACCACCTGGAGCCCGAAGAGCACCCCGACGGCGGCCAGGCCCCGTCGCATGATGGGCCTGGCACCCACCGGGACCGCCACCCTCGTCTCACCCGTCTTCAACTCACGGGCCAGCCACACCGCGTAGCCGAAGATGACAAAGGCCAGGGACAGGTGGGCCGCCAGCCGGTAATGGCTCACCGTGGGCCGGTCCACCAGGCCGCTGGCCACCATCAGCCAGCCCATGATGCCCTGCGCCACGCCCAGACCGAACAGGACCAGCGCCCTGACAGTAATCGCCCGCGTCAGGTGGCCGCGGAGCCAGAAGAAGAGGAACGGGACCAGGAAGACCACGCCGATGGCCCTGGCCACCACACGGTGGAACCATTCCCAGAAGAAGATGAACTGGAACTCGCCCATGGTCATCCCCCGGCGAAGCTGCTGGTATTCCGGGAACTGGCGATAACGGTCGAACGCCTCCTGCCACTGGGCCTCGTTCAGCGGCGGGATAACGCCCATCACGGGGTCCCAGTCCACGATGGAGAGACCGGACTGGGTCAGGCGGGTGATGCCGCCCACGATCAGCACCAGGAACGTCATGCCGGCTATGCTCCAGAGCCAGGTCCGGATGCGGCCACGTGCGGATTCGGGGACCTGGAGGCGCCAGTCGCCGGTGCCGGCGCCCGTGGCGGACGGGTTGCTGGTAGTGCGGTTCATGGCACTCTTCGCTTCGGCTCGCTCGGTGGAGCCGGCCAGGTGATCCGACCGGCCCACCCCGGGGACAGGGTGAAAGTATAAGCGACCGGCGGGGCTTTGGGCAGTGCGAGGTGATGAAACGGCAGACTCCGCCACGGGTACCTACCGGAGCGGGCAAGTCGCTGAGGCCGAAAAGATGATGGGTACCCACACTTGCTGCTGACAGAGACCGATAGCGGTGGTGAGGGGGATGCGGGGGCAGCTGAGCCGAGGTGGGATCAGGATGAAGGCGAGGTATCTGGCGCTGGAGAAGGGGGAGCTGCGGGCGCGGGCGGACGAGGCGGTGGCGGCTCTGGCCTCCTGCCGACTGTGTCCGCGGGACTGCGCCGTGGACCGTCTGGCCGGCAAGTGGTCGGCGTGCAAGACGGGGCGCTACGCCGTCGTCAGCAGCGCGTTCCCCCATTTCGGCGAGGAGGACTGCCTGCGCGGGTGGGCGGGCTCGGGGACCATCTTCTTCGGGCATTGCAACCTCCGGTGCGTGTTCTGCCAGAACCACGACATCAGCCAGGACATGCGTCCGGGTCACGCGGAGCCCGGGATGGAGCCGGAGCGGCTGGCCGGCCTCATGCTGGCGCTGCAGGAGCGGGGCTGTCACAACATCAACTGGGTCACACCGGAGCACGTGGTCCCGCAGGTCCTGGAGGCCCTGGCGCTGGCCGTGGAGGACGGGCTACACCTGCCCATCGTCTACAACACCAGCGCCTACGATGCCATGGAGTCCCTGACCTGGCTGGACGGGGTGGTGGACATCTACATGCCGGACCTGAAGCTCCTGTCGTCCGGGGCGGCGGGCCGCCTGCTCAAGGCGGACGACTATCCGCGGACGGCCGCCGCCGCCATCAAGGAGATGCACCGCCAGGTGGGCGACCTGGTCCGGGACGAGCGGGGCCTGGCCGTACAGGGGGTGCTGGTGCGGCACCTGGTCATGCCCGGCATGCTGGAGGAGACGCGGCGAGTGCTGGAATGGCTGGCCACTGAGCTGGGGCCGGGCACCTACCTCAACCTCATGGACCAGTACCGTCCTGCGGGCAAGGTGCGGACGGCGGCCGGCCGGCAGAAGTACGGCGACATCGACCGCCGCCTCACCAGCCGTGAGTTCGCCGCGGCGCTGGAGATGGCCAGGGACTACGGCCTCGAGCCGGTGGCGAGCTGAGGCTGAGGATGCATCAGGTCCAGAACCTTGACCCTGCCTCCGGCTCCCGGTATTCCTCCATTCACTATCGAGTGACTTCTCAGCAGGAGATTCCGTCATGATCAGGCGACCGTGGGCCCGCGGCCGGGCCGCTAGCAGCCTCGCTACTCTCCCCCTGGTCCTCTTCCTCGTGGCTTCGCCGGCCACCGCCCAGCTCGGGCAGCCGACGGCGGACCGGCAGTCGGCGGACCGGACCCTGAGCGCGGAGGTCCTCTGGCAGATGCAGCGCGTCGGCGCCCCTGTGGTCTCGCCCGACGGCCGCTGGGCGGTGGCCCCGGTGACCCGCTACACGGTGGAGGACGACAAGAGCCACACCGACCTCTGGCTCTTCGCCACCGACGGGTCGGTGGAGCGGCCGCTGACGCAGCACGGCTCCGCGGCGGGCCAGGCCTTCTTCAGCCCTGACGGCCGGACCCTGGCCTTCGTCACTCGCCGTGAGGGCGACGACGCGGGCCAGATCTACCTGCTGCCCATGGCCGAGCCGGGTGAGGCGCGGCGCCTCACCGAGGTACCCACGGGCGTGAGCGCCCCCGCCTGGGTGGGCGATCATATCTACTTCATCTCCAGCGTCTTCCCGGAGATGTCGTGGGACGAGATGGAGCAAGAGCTGGAGCGGCGGCGTAAGAGCCACAAGTCGGCCCACACCTGGAACGAGCTGCCCACCAGCTCGTGGGACCACTGGCTGGACGAGACGCGCCAGGCCCACCTCTACCGGATCCCGGCGGCGGGTGGCGACATCGAGCCCATCACCCTGCCCACGGGCTGGGAGCTGCCCCGTTCCGGCCAGAGCCGGAGCAGCTACGACGTGGCGCCCGACGGCTCCCTCGTCGTCTTCAGCGCAGACAGCCGACGCGATGACGTGAGCCCCAAGATGGACCTGTTCCTGGTCCGGCCCGGTAGCGCCCAGGCCCGGAACATCACGCCCGACAACGACGCCCCCGACGCCAACCCCCTGTTCAGCCCCGACGGCCGGCGGCTGGCGTACACGAGTCAGCGGATCCCCGGCTTCTATGCCGACACCAGGCGGCTGGTGGTCTACGACGTCGCCACCGACACCCGGCGCGAGGTGACCACGGAGTGGGACCGCTCCGCCGACGGTCTGGTCTGGGCGCCGGACGGGCGGGGGCTATATGGCGCAATAGACGACGCCGGCACCCGCCGGGTGTACCACATCCCCGTGGACCGTGGCGCGCCCCGGGCCGTGACCGGCGAGACGGACTTCGCATCGCTGGACGTGTCCCGTGACGGGACGCTGGTGGCGCTGAACCAGAGCTTCCTCCACCCGCCCCAGCTGGTGGTGGTGAGCCCTCGCGACGGACAGACCCGTCGGATCGACACCATCAACGATGACATCCTGGCCGGCGTGGAGCTGGGCACCTACGAGTCCGTGACCTACACCGGCGCCAACGGTCAGCCCATCCAGATGTGGGTCCACTACCCGCCGGGCTTCGACCCGAACGAGCAGTACCCGCTGTTCCTGTTGATCCATGGCGGGCCCCACAGCGGCATCACCGACGGCTTCCACTTCCGCTGGAACGCCCAGACCTTCGCGTCCTGGGGCTACGTCACCGCCTGGCACAACTTCCACGGGTCGTCGGGCTTCGGGCAGGACTTCACCGACGCCATCAACCCCGACTGGCTGACCCTGCCCTACGAGGACACCAGGCTCGCCGCCCAGTGGTTCGCCGACCAGCCGTGGATCGACGCCGACCGGATGGTGGCCGGCGGCGGCAGCTACGGCGGCTACCTGTCCAGCATCCTCCTGGGCAAGGAGCACCCGTTCCAGGCCCTGGTCATCCACGCGCCGGTCTACAACATGTACTCCCAGCTCGCCGCCGACTTCGCCGTCCACACCCAGCGGTTCGGCGACTACTGGGAGCACGACATCTACGAGCGGATCTCGCCTCACTACTTCGCCGGCGACTTCCGCACACCGGCCCTCATCATCCATGGCCAGCTGGACTACCGGGTCCCGGTGGGGCAGGCCTTCGAGCTGTTCCGCACGCTCCAGCACCGCGGCATCGACTCGCGGCTCATCTACTATCCGGACGAGAACCACTGGATCCTGAAGCCGAACAACTCGCTATACTGGTACGAACAGGTGAGGGAATGGATCGGGGAGTACGCGCCTCCCGGGGGCCGATGATCCTTCCTCCACCGGCAGTTGCGCGCCAGGGCGATCCGGGCCAGATTCCGGACTGTCCTGGCGCCCATGTGGTTGCGGCACAGCAGGTTGCGGTTTGCCCGAGCCAGGGCGAAGACCGTTGACACGGACTCTTTCGAGGACAATATGAACAGATCTCTTCGTGCTGCCGTCGGCCGGCGGGCGGTGCTGCCCGTACTGGTCCTGCTCGCCCTCGCCTCGCATGAGGCCGTGGCACAGGACCAGCAGGGGCTCACACCGCTACAGGTGGCCCAGACCGAGGTAGTGACCAGCGCGGCCATCTCCGATGACGGCCGCTACGTCGCCTTCACCCGCCTGGTCCCTGCCGATCCGTTCCAGCGGAACGTGCCGGCTACGGCCCAGCTACACGTCTTCGACCGGCGCACGGGCACGTCGCAGGTCCTGCACACCATCTCCAGCGCCGCCGCCGTTTCGTTCCGGCCAGGCCACAACACGGTGACGTTCATGGCCGTGACGGAGCCCGGCGTGGCGCGCGGGCTCTACGAGGTGCCGGTGACCGGCGGCACGCCCCAGCGGCTGGTGGACTTCGACCGGCACATGCTCTCGTATGTCTGGTCGCCTGACGGCGTACGGGTGGCGTTCGTGGCCAACGAGGCGGTGACCCAGCCCGACACCCCGCTGCCGTACCGGCCCGACTTCTTCGAGGAGAACATACCGCAGCGCATGGCCTACGTGGCGGACGTGCGGACGGCGGGCGCGGTGCGCGAGCTCCAGCACCGGGGCTCGTACTACGAGATGGCCTGGAGCCCCCGGGGCGACAGGATCGCCGTGGCCGTGACGCCCACGCCCAGCGTGGACGACTCCTACATGGCCAAGTCGGTGAAGGTGGTGGACGCCAACACGCTCCAGGTGGTGGTGGACATCGACAACGCCGGCAAGCTGGGCCAGATCGAGTGGAGCCCGGACGGCCAGCGGCTGGCGCTGGTGGCGGGCCACAACATCCACGATCCCATCGACGGCAGGATCATGATCGTCGACGCCACTGGCGGCACGCCCGTGAACATCCTGCCCGACTTCGAGGGCAAGTTCGAGCAGATCGCCTGGACCGGCGCCAACGAGATCCACTTCATCGCCAGCGAGAGCACGGCCAGCGCCTTCGGCCGGATCCGTCCTGACGGCACCCGGATGGAGCGGCTGGCGGGCGAGGACGACGTGGCCATGAGCAGCTTCACCCGCTCGGGCGACGGGCAGGTGGCGTTCGTGGCCAGCACGCCGCGGCACCCGAACGAGATCTACACACTGGAAGGCCGGCGCCGGCAGCTCCAGCGGCTCACGGACAGTAACCCGTGGCTGGCGGACGTGGACCTGGGCGAGCAGCGGGTGGTCCGGTACGCCGCCCGGGACGGACAGTTCGACATCGAAGGGCTCCTGATGCTGCCCGTGGGCTACGTCGAGGGCACGCGCGTGCCGCTGATCACCGTGGTCCACGGCGGACCCGAAGCCCATTACCTGAACGGGTGGCTCACCGGCCACAACCTGCCAGGCCAGGTGGCCGCGGGCCGGGGCTACGCCGTCTTCTACCCCAACTACCGGGGCAGCACGGGCCGCGGGCTCGAGTTCATCAAGAGCAGTCAGGGCGACGCTGGCGGCAAGGAGTTCGACGACGTGGTGGACGGCGTCGACCACCTCATCGAGGTCGGGATCGCGGACCAGGACCGGATCGGCGTGACCGGCGGCTCATACGGCGGCTACGCCACGGCCTGGATGAGCACCTACTACTCGGACCGGTTCGCCGCGGGCGTCATGAACGTGGGGATCAGCAACAACATCTCCAAGTGGGGCACCAGTGACATCCCGATGGAGCTGTACCTGGTCCACTCCCGTGAATGGCTGTGGGAGAACAACAACTGGCAGAAGTACCTGGAGCGCAGCCCCATCTACCACGTGGACCGGGCGCGGACGCCGCTCCTGATCATGCACGGCGCCGAAGACACCAGGGTACACCCGGGCCAGTCCCTGGAGCTGTACCGCCACCTGGTGGTCCGGCGGCCCGACGTGCCGGTGCGCCTGATCTTCTACCCCGGTGAGGGCCATGGCACGATCCGCGCAGCCTCGCGGTTGGACTACAATCTGCGTATGCTCGAATGGTTCGACACGTTCCTCCAGGGCGACGGCATGATGCCGGATCGGGACCTGGACCGGGCCGGGGCGGGCGCGCCGGCCCGGACGGCTGCGGGTCAGGACCAGAGGCGTTAGTGTCCAGGGCTCGAGCGATCAACGATCGCGGCGCGGGGGTGGCCGGTGGTCGGTCGCCCCCGCGCCTTCATCTCAGGGGTGCCAGTCGCTGCACATGCACGATCGAATAGATTCTGGAGCGGCGGAGCGGAGCAAGCTCGAGCCGGGGCAGGACGTGGGTCATCTCTCGTCCGTCCTGGCCATAGTGGCCGAGGCCATCATCTCAATCGATGAGGCCCAGAACATCATCTTCTTCAACCGCGGCGCGGAGCGGATCTTCCGCTACGCCCCGTCCCAGGTCCTGGGCCGGCCACTGAACATCCTCCTGCCCGAGCGCTTCCGTGAGGCGCACCGGTGCCACGTGGAGCGGTTCGCCCGCTCGTCCATCACCTCCCGGCAGATGGGTGAGCGCCTCGAGATCAGGGCGCTGCGCAGCGACGGCGAGGAGTTCCCGGCCGAGGCCTCCATTGCCAAGACCGATGCAGACGGCGGCACGGTGATGACCGTGGTTCTCCGGGACGTGACGGAGCAGCGTCGCACCCAGGAGGAGCTGGCCAGTCGGGAGCGACAGCTTGCGGACGCCCAGCGGATCGCCAGCCTGGGCAGCTGGGTCTGGGACCTGTCCACTGACCAGATCCACTGGTCCGACGAGATGTACCGGATCATGGGCATCGAGATCGGCACTCCAATGGACTTCTCCGCCGTGCTCGAACACGTATACCCTGCCGATAGGAAGCTGATGGACGACCAGGTCCAGGCTGCGCTCCGGACCGGCGACAGCTTCAAGTTCCGGCACCGGGTGATCCGGCCCGGGGACGAGGTGCGGTGGCACGAGGCCCGGGGCCGGGTCGAGTTGGACGAGGACGGCCGGGCCGTCCGCCTCACCGGCACCGCCCAGGACATCACCGAGTTCCGGCGCGCTGCTATCCGGTCACAGCGACTGGCGGCGGAGCAGGCGGCCCGGGAGGCGGCCCAGGCGGCGGAGCGGCGGATGGCGTTCCTGGCCGGGGCCAGTGCCGAGCTGGCATCGTCGCTGGACTACGAGATCACGCTGGTCACCGTGGCGCGCCTGGCGGTCCCCGAGATCGCGGACTGGGTCGTCGTCGACCTGGTGGACGAGGACGGCACGATTACGCGACTGGCCGTCGAGCACCAGGACCCGGACAAGGTGGCGCTGGTCCAGCGGCTCGGCGAGCGCTACTCGCCTGACCCGGAGGCGCCCCGTGGCTCCCCGAAGGTGATCCGCACCGGCCAGACCGAGTTGGTTCGCAAGGTGACGAGCGAGGTCCTGGAGGAGGTCGCTCATGACGATGAGCACCTGTCGCTCCTGCGGTCGCTGGGAGTCTGTTCGTACGTGGTGGCGCCACTGGCGGTGCGTGGGCGGGTCCTGGGCGCCATGACCTTCGTCCAGGCCGAGTCGGGCCGTCGGTACGACCAGGAAGACGTCCTGCTGGTCGAAGACCTGGCCCGCCGGGCGGCCGTGGCTATCGATCACGCCCAACTGGTGCGGGAGCTGTCCGCCGCACTCAAGGCGAAGAGCGACTTCATGGCCACCATGAGCCACGAGCTGCGCACCCCGCTCAACGCCATCATCGGCTACAGCGAGCTCCTCGTGGACGGCGTGCCGGCGCCCATCCCGGAGCCCGCCGAGGCGTACGTCCGCCGGATCGGCCTGTCCGCACAGCACCTGCTCCAGCTGATCAACGAGATCCTCACCTTCGCGCGGCTCCAGGCGGAGCGGGAGGAGGTGGAATGTTCGGACGTGGAGACGGCCCAGGTCCTGGACGAGATCGAAGCCATCATCGGCCCGTTTGCCGAGGGCGACAGCCTGGAGTTCCGCGTGGTTCGCGATCACGCACCTGACCGGATCAGGACGGACGCCCGCAAACTCAGGCAGATCCTCCTGAACCTGCTGGGCAACGCGGTGAAGTTCACCGACGAGGGGAGCGTGGAGCTACGGGTCTTCTGCGAGGACGGGGACGTGGTCTTCCAGGTCTCCGACACGGGCCTGGGTATACCGCCGCACGAGCAGCGGTTCCTGTTCGAGCCATTCTGGCAGGGCAACCAGTCTGCCACGCGCAGGAGCGGCGGCGCCGGCCTGGGCCTGCCTATCTCCGATCGCTTCGCCAAGCTCCTGGGCGGCCACATCACGGTCGAGAGCCAGGAGGGCGGAGGCAGTCGGTTCAGCCTGCGACTGCCAATGGCTGACTCGTGTTGATCGCCGCCGCTCTGGTGCTGGCCTACGCCCTGGGCTCCGTCAATACGGGGTACTACCTGGTCCGCGGCCGCACCGGGCTCGATCTCCGTTCTGAAGGCAGTGGCACAGCCGGCGCCACCAATACCGGACGCCTGCTGGGGAGACAGGGCTTCGTCGTCGCCCTCGTCGGGGACCTGCTCAAGGGCGTGCTGGCCGTGGCCGTGGCCAGGGCCGTCGGCGCAACCGACGCGGTGACGGCCGCGGCCGCCGTGGGGGTGGTGGCGGGTCACATCTACCCGGTCCAGCTCAGCTTCCGCGGCGGCAAGGGCCTGGCCACGGCCTTCGGCGCCGGGGTGACGCTGTCGCCGATGGCGGGCCTGGTGGCAGCGGTCGTGGCGCTGACCGTGCTGGCCACCAGCCGGCGACGGGTGCTAAGCGCCCTGTCAGGCGTGGTGGCGGCCCCGGTCTACGCCCTGGCGACGCGTGGAGCGGACCCTGTCAGCGTTGGACTACTGCTGGTGGCCGGACTGGTGCTGTCGCGCCATGCCGTGCCCCGGGCACAGGCTACGTCACGATCTCCTCGAGCAGACCGAGCCAGCTCCGGAGCTGGCTGAACGTCATGAAATTGTCGTGGGCGCGCCTCTGGGCCGTCCGGGCCAGGGCCGCCCGCTCACGGGACTCGTTGAGCAGGTAGTCCAGGGCGTCGGCTATCTGTGTCGGGCTCTCTGGATCGTCTATCAACCAGCCGTCGCAGGCGTGCACCATCTGCTGCCGCGGGCCCACCGCCCGGGTGTTGCTCAGCACCGGGATCCGCTTCCACATGGCTTCCGTCACCGTGAGACCGAACCCTTCACGGATCGAATTCTGGACCACCACCGTGGACGCTCGCTGGATCGCGTTCACCATGAGGGCGTTCGCCTCCGGGTCCTGCATAGGTAGCGCGATCATGGCTATGTCGTGCTTGAACTCGTCGTCCAGGGCCACGTAGGCGGCCCGCAGCTCCTCGATCACCTCCAGCCCCTCCGGGTCGTCGGAGATCGAGGCGGGATCCGGACCCGCCATCACCAGTCGAGCCTGAGCCAGGCGCCGACGCTCGAGCGCCGGACGGGAGCGGTACGTGGTGTACAGCCGCTCCTTCAGCTGTACGAACCCTTCCATGAGCGGCAGCCAGCCCTTGAGCCGGTCCCAGCGCGAGATCTGGGTGACGATGGGCCGGATCAACAGGCCGATATCCGCCGGCAGCACCGCGGGCGACCAGTTACCGTCCACCTGGAGCCGCTGCGCAACGTGCTGGTATGGCGGCTGGACCACCGGCCCCGGGACCACCGTCAGCGCCGAGTTGGCCAGGATGCCCACGAGCGAATGGATGTGCAGCTCACGGTTCTTCCTGGATAGCGGATCGATGGCCGGGTAGATGAGCTGGGCCCGGTCCTGGAAGTAGGACGGGACATACTCCGGAGCAGAGAATACGCTCCGCTCGTAATCCGGGGCGTAAGGCTGGAGGAAGTCCCATACCGAGCGCGTCGCCTCGTTTTCCTCGTCCAGCCCGATATGGCACCGCCAGACGGTGTGGATGTCGCAATGCTCGCGGAGGAAGCCCGCCAGAGGCATGGGCTGGGGATCGTGCACCACCAGGACGTCGCCGTCACGAAGCAGGAGGCCCAGGGTCCGGGCGTTGTCCCGGTTGACCTCCTCGTAGGTGGCCCGCTCCTCCGAAGCGTCGATCAGCGGATCGCCCGCGCCGTGGATCAGGTTGTGGATCCGCTTGGTCAACCGGAAGAACGCCTCCTCATCGCTCTCGATCACGAACCAGCGCGTGTCCACGCCCAGCTCGTTCAGCAACGTGACCATGGTGGGTAGCATCTCCGCCACACCCCCGCCCTGGGCTGTGGAATTGACCATCCACACCGTGCGACCCTCCAGCCGCGGCGCCACCTCCCGGGCGTGGGCCCGGAGCGCCTCGGCCGCAGGGGCAAGGTGCGCGATCGCTTCGTACTCCGTCAGCGACGGGCGAGGCGGGATCTCCACGAGGTTCCCGCTCATGGTCCCGTTTCGATGTGGGTTTTCTGGCTCAACCATATCCTCATCCTTTTGCTCCCGTGCTCCTCGTCTTCCCGGCGCCGCCCGCCCGGCGCACGAACCGTGCGCGCATGACTGGCATCTGACCGTGACGCCCAGCGTGACAAGGTATGACATTCCGCCCCACATGGCATCCCGATTGCGTCTTCCACACGCGTACGGGTGAGGGGCTGGCGCAGAACGGATCGGGCCCCCGCAACGCGCCCGGGAGGGCAGAACCGATGGGCGGAATCTACGTGCAGCTCGAGCCGGGGCGATACACTCTGGCGGTGTCAGACGGTGACGGCCCCGCCGGCGTCCGGCGCTACGACGGGAGCAGCGTGAGCGTGGACATAGATGGCGGCCGGATCGATTTCAGGGTGGACGACGAGGAGGAGGTCTTCTACTGGTGGCGCGGGCCCGAGGAGCGGCCTGGAGTCCGGCTGGTAGGTGTGAGCAGGAGCCAGAGCGCAGTCGCCGCAGCGGAGCCCGAGACGTGGCCGACCGGCACCATGGGCTGAGCCAGCCGGAGGACCCGCGGCGGGATACGGCCGACGACCAGGGCAGCCGCCCGGCCCAACAGCAGGAGTGGCCGGGGCGCGAGGACCGTATGACCCCGGCCGCCGACCACGGCGAAACGAGGTATCAGGGCTCAGGCAAGCTGAGCGGGCGCCGCGCGCTCATTACCGGCGGAGATAGCGGCATCGGCCGGGCCGTGGCTATCGCCTTCGCGCGAGAAGGCGCCGATGTCGCCATCACCTACTACGACGAGCACGATGACGCCGAGGCCACGGCTCGCCTGATCCGCGACGCCGGCCAGACCGCGCAGACCCGGGCAGCAGACCTCTCGGAGCCCGACGCCTGCCGGCAGGTGGTGGACTGGGCTGCCGAAGCCTTGGGCGGCCTGGATATCCTGGTCAATAACGCCGCCTACCAGAGGGAGGCCCACTTCACCGACCTCTCGACCCAGCAGGTGGAGCGGACGTTCCGCACCAACATCCTGGCGTATATACATGTTGCCCGGGCCGCCCTGCGACACCTGGGGCCGGGTGGTGTCATCATCAACACCGGCTCCGTCGCCGGTAGCCACGGCCACCCCACCCTGGTGGACTATGCCGCCACGAAAGGCGCCATCCACGCCTTCACCCGGTCCCTCGGCCTGGCCCTGGCGGACCACGAGGTCCGCGTCAACTGCGTGGCGCCAGGACCCGTCTGGACACCCCTCATACCCGCCACCCTGGAACCGGACCACGTGGGACGATTCGGTGACAACACGCTCTGGAAGCGGCCCGCTCAGCCTGCGGAGATCGCTCCCACCTACGTGTTCCTCGCCTCCGATGACGGCCGGTACTACACCGGGCAGGTGTTCTCGCCCACCGGGCGCTGACGCGGGCTGCCGGAACACGCTTTGCACCACAACGCCTGCGGTCAGCCGGCAACCTGCTGGAAGCCAGGATGAGGAAGTCAGGAGGAGGAAGCCAGGAGGAGCACATGCCACGGAAGGATCATGGTCCCAGCGTCAAGGATGACCGTCAGTACGAGGCGCTTCGACGTGAGGGGATGAGCAAGGAGAAGGCGGCGAGGATCGCCAACGTAGGGTCCCGCTCGTCGGCGGGCAGGAAGGGTGGCAAGGTGAGCCGCTACGAGGACTGGAGCAGGCAGGACCTCTACGACAAGGCCAAAGAAGTGGGGATCGAGGGTCGGTCGAACATGAGCAAGGACGAGCTCATCAACGCCCTCCGTCACCATTGACTCCGGTGCCGGCTGCGGAGGTTGCAGAGGCTTTCGCCCGCGGTCAGTCCCTGGACGAGGAGCTGTCCTGGGGCACGCTGGTCCTGGACGCCGCCCGACCCTTCCTCCTGGTGGTGCGGGAGCGAGAGCCTGATGATCCGTTGTCGCACCTGGTGCGGGGTGAGGCCTCCTACCTGGCTGTGAACCCGGAGGCCGACCCTGATCGGGTCAGAGCCGTGGTCCGCTCGGTGGTGGAGGCCGGGTCGCGGGAGCACGGCGCGTTCCTGGTGGTGGAGCTCTGGAGCGGCGACAGCCGATTCCGGGTCCTGGCCCCGGACGGTCCCGGCAAGGCAACGGTCACTGCTCTTATGGAGGGGCTCTCGGCCCTGGAGGTGAAGCGACGTGGCGCACGCGTCGACCTGGAGGTGGGCGAGCGTCGTCACCCTCCGGAGAGCGAGCCGCTCCTGACGATCTCCGAGAGTCACCGGCTGGGTTGCCTGCTGCTTGGGCTGGAGGTGCCCAGCAGCTACCGGGACCCGGAGACGGGCGACGTGTACCCGGTCTTCCTGCGGAGTCTGGCCCACGGTCTCTCCGAGGTGCTGCGTCGCGCCCTGTTCGAATTCGTCAAGGTCCAGTCGGGCACCGAGCTGGCCAGCTATCGAGCCCTGGGCCGGCGCACCCTGGGCGACGCCGTCTGGGAGGCGGACCGTGAGCTGGCGGCCATCGACGGCTCGTTCGACTCCCTGCTCCTGGTCTCTCCCGTGAACGCCGACGCGGCGTGGGAGCGGTTCCGGGACAGCGGCTACGAGCGGGCGCCGGACTTCCGCTACCGTCTCCTGCCCATGGACCCGGACCTGCTGAAGCGGCGGCTGTACGCAGTCCGTCTCGAGGACGTGGAGGATCCGGCCTCGTGGCGGCTGCTGCGGGACAAGCGGGAGGAGCTGGACCGGCAGATCACCCTGCTCGCCGACCGCAATTCGCCGGGCTTCCTCCAGGGCAGCATCCGGCTTTTCGGCCATCTGCGGGCCGGTCTCCTGGAACGGGCGCTGGAGGTCCTGGCGGAGATCCCGGTCCCGGCGGCGTCGGATCGCGGTCCGCGGGTGGGGGCCCGGGACTTCGCTGCGCGTGCGGAGGAGGAGTTCGAGCACTACCGGCGCCAGTACCCGGCCTTCAGCTCCGAGTCACAGATCCGCCCCGACCTGGTGGGCCTCATGGTCTCGTCCGGCAAACTGCTGATCGGGGAAGGTCTGGCCCTGGCCCCGGAGAGGGTGGAGGCGATGATCCAGCACGAGGTGGGCACCCACGTCCTCACCTTCGTCAATGGCGCAGCCCAGCCGTTCCTCCAGCTGTCGCGCGGCTTCGCGTCCTACGACGAGCTACAGGAGGGGCTGGGTGTGCTGGCCGAGTACCTGGTGGGCGGGCTGGACGCGCACCGGGTGCGGCTGCTGGCCGGACGGGTCTTGGCGGTCCACGGCGTGATGGAGGGCGCCGAGTTCGTCGAGACGTTCCGGCAGCTCCACCGGGAGCACGATTTCGACGCGTACACCGCGTTCGGTATCGCTACCCGGGCCCACGAGTCCGGCGGCTTCACCCGTGACATGATCTACCTGCGGGGGCTGCTCGGCGTGGTCGAGCACATCCGCGACGGCGGCGACCTGGAGCCCATGTACGTGGGCAAGATCGCCGCCCGCCACCTGGACGTGATGCAGGAATTCCGGGAACGAGGCGTCCTGCGGCCCACGCCCCTCATGCCCAGGTTCATGGACCGGCCGGAAGCCCGGGACCGTCTGGCCGCCATCAGGGATGGGCTGCCCCTGCACGCCATGGTCTCCTCGCCCCTGGGCACCGCCTGACATGCGCATTCTGCTCGTCGTCAACAACGTGGACACCGAGGTCCCAACGGCCGCCACCACTGTCATCGCCACCGCGGCATGCCGCCGGGGCCACGACGTCTTCATGGCGGGCGTCCGGGAGCTGGAGTACTTCGAGGACGGCAGGGTGGGCGCCACCGCCCGGGCCGGTCCCGGCGCCGAGGTGGAGTCCCAGCACGGGTTCCTCCAGGCGGTCCAGGGCCGGGAGGCACCCCGCCGCGTCATATCGACCGACGACCTGGACGTCATCTGGCTCCGTTACAACCCATCGGAAGAGGTCCACGAGAACGCGTGGGCGCAGCACGCCGGCATCCTCTTCGGCCAGGCGGCCCTGGAGCACGGCGTGGTCGTGCTGAACCACCCGTACAGCCTCTCCTGGGCCATCGACAAGATGTATTTCCAGCAGTTCCCCGAGGATGTCCGGCCCAGGGCGATCGTCACCCGCAGCTACGACCGCATCCGTGAGTTCCACGAAGCCCACGGCCGGCGCATCGTGGTCAAGCCCCTCAGTGGCTATGGCGGCTCTGATGTCTTTCTGGTGGGCGAGGACGCCAGCAACATGCGCCAGATAGTGGAGACGGTGAGCCGCGGTGGCTACATAGTGGCCCAGGAGTTCCTGCCCGCCGCCCTGGAAGGTGATACCCGCCTTTTCATGGTGAACGGGAAGGCCCTGGAGGTGGACGGCAAGTACGCCGCCATCAAGCGGCTGGTCGGTGAGGGCGACTTCCGCAGCAACATGACTGCTGGCGGTCGGCCGGAGGTCCCAGACGTCGATGACCAGATGCTCCGCCTTGCCGCCATCGTGGGGCCCAAGCTGATCAAGGATGGCATCTTCTTCGCCGGCCTCGACATCGTCGGTGACAAGCTGGTGGAGATCAACACCATCAGCGCCGGTGGCCTGAACAGCGCCGGCCGGCTCCAGGGCCGCGACTTCGGCACGCCCGTGATCGACGCCGTCGAGCGCAAGGTCTTCTACAAGCGCCAGTACGGCGAGCACATCCGCAACATCGAGCTGGCCACGCTGGACTAGAGCGCGCGTGCGCGGCCCGCCGGAACGCCCCTGGCCCACGAGAGTATCAGTAGGGGCTTCAGCCGCTCTTTCCGGACACGGGGACGTATGCACAACGCGCGCAGGGCAGGTTTCGCGGCCGCACTGGCGATCACCTTCGTAATGGGCGGGTTCATCCTGCCGGACCGGGCGACCATGTCGGGGCCTGGGCTGTTCCGGGATGTGGTGACCATCATCTCCACCCGCTACATCGACTCCCTGGACATATCGGCGGTCTACGAGCGTGCCGCGGAGGGTCTGGTCTCCCAGCTCGGCGACCCGTACGCCGAGCTCTACAGCCCCGAGGACATGGAGGATTTCACCGCCACCTACGAGGGCCACTACGGCGGGGTAGGCATGATGATCGAGTCGCACCAGGGCCTGCCCGTGGTGAGGCGCGTCTTCCCCAACACACCGGCCGAGCGCCGCGGCGTCGCAGAGGGCGATCGGGTCCTGACCATCGATGGCGACCCGGTGGAGGGCTGGCCTCTGGAGCGGGTGGCCAACACGCTCAAGGGAAGGCCCGGCAGCATCGTGGAGGTCCGGTTCCGGCGCCACGGCGTGCCTCAACCCATCATGGTGCGGATGACCAGGGCGGTGGTGCGGATCCCTGCCGTCCCCTTCTCCACGCCGATCACCGACAATGTGGGCTACATCCCACTGCTCCAGTTCAACGAGACCGCCGCCGCCGAGGTGACAGCGGCCCTGGGGGAGCTGTCGGCGAGCGGAGCCACTTCGGTGATCCTGGACCTGCGCGGCAACAGCGGCGGCATGCTGGACCAGGCGGTGCGTATAGCAGGCTTGTTCCTGCCACTGGGTGCGCCCGTGGCCCGGCAGTGGGAACGGGGCGGCGAGGACATCCGGTACGTCAACGAGCGGCAGCCCCTGGCCCCTGACCTGCCGGTGGTCGTGCTCGTGGATGGGGCCTCTGCCTCGGCGGCGGAGATCGTGGCGGGTGCGCTTCAGGACCACGACCGGGCGGTGGTGGTGGGCAGCACCTCCTTCGGGAAGGGACTGGTCCAGACCGCGTACAGGGTCGAGGGCGACTACGTCCTGAAGCTGACCACCGGGAAGTGGTACACGCCCAGCGGGCGGAGCATCCACCGGGAGCGGACCATGCTCGCGGGACGACTGGTGGAGGTGGACGACTCCGTCCACTTCGCCACCGGTCGCGACGATCGGCCGACTTACCGATCCGTGGGAGGCCGCCTGGTCTATGGCGGCGGCGGCATCACGCCTGACCTGGCGGTGGAGCCTGTGCGGCTGGACGAGGCTGCCGAGGCCCTGGTCAGGGCGCTCCTGCCGTATTCGCCGGAGTTCCACACCCTGATCTCCGACTACGCCACTGAGTTGAAGGACCAGGTGGAGCGCGGCTTCGTCGTCACCCAGGAGTGGCGCGACGAGGTCTACAGCCGGCTCGCAGAGGAGGGCGTGGGGCTGGACCGTGAGATCTACGACGCCGGCTCCCGGTACGTGGACCGTATCCTGGCGGACCGCATCGGGCGCATGGCCTTCGGTGAGGCCTACGCCATGATCCGGGACCTGGGCCACGATCGCCCCCTGCTCCGCGGCCTGGAGGTCATCCGGGAAGGCGGGCTCGAGCAGGACGGCTTGCTCCTGTACGTGTCCAGCATCGCCCAGGACAGGTAGTCGGCGGCAGCGATCGGGCACGGGCATTGCGCCCGTTACGTCCCGTTGATCACTTCGACGGGACGTGAAGATGACCAGAGCGTGGATGCTCGTCGTGGCGAGCGTTTTCTGGACCATGGCCTGTGAGCCGGGCGACCGCGACGCGCCGCCCGATGCCACCGCTGAGCCCGCGCTAACGGCTCAGGAGCGGGAGGACCTGGCCACAGCCATCGCCAGCGGCCGGGCCGAGCTGTCTCCCGAGGAGCTGGAGGCCGGTCGGCTCGACGATTCCTGGCGACGGTGGGTCGACCGGGACGGTGAAGGGTCACCGGCGGACCGCCGCCGGCCCGCAAACGCAGCCGACGACGAATCGTGGGATGAGATCAGTGGGGAACGGATCAACGCCGAGCCGGCGCTGCCCCTGTCCGGGGATGTGCAGGGGCCGTCGGTGGCGAAGATACAGATCCTCCTGAACCAGGCCCGCTTCTCACCGGGGATCATCGACGGGTTCTGGGGCAAGAATACGGAGAAGGCGGTCTACTGGTTCCAGCAGACCAACGATCTGCCCGCCACCGGGGAGGTGGACCGGGCCACTTTGGACACCCTCATGCGCCGCGGGGGCGCCGAGCAGGTACGGCACCACCGGCTCACCGATCGTGACGTGGCCGGTCCATTCGTCTCCGTCCCGGACGACATCTACGAGCGGGCCGAGCTGGACTGCCTGTGCTACGAGTCCCTCCGTGAGAAGCTGGGTGAAGTGTTCCACAGCTCACCGGAGCTCCTCGAGCAGTTGAACCCGGGCGTGGACCTGAACGTGGTGGCCGCCGGTGAGATGCTCTATGTCCCGGCAGTGCAGCGCTTCCACCTGGACGATCTTCCCGAGGGCGCCCACAGCGCCGACAACGACGTGCGGCGGATCCGGATCTCCGTGGGCGGTCACTACCTCCATGCGCTGGACGGGGCAGGGAACATCCTGTACCACTTCCCTTCCACCCTGGGCACCGACTATTCGCCGTCGCCGGAAGGCGAGCACGTGGTGGAGTCCGTCACCTTCCACCCCGAGTGGCACTACCAGCCAGACCTGCTCCCCGACGTTGACCCGGACGACGAGGACGCCATCATCCCCGCCGGCCCCAACAACGATGTGGGCGTGGTCTGGATGGCACTATCCAAGCCGCATTACGGTATCCACGGTACGCGGGCCCCGGAAACCATAGGATACGCCACGTCCGCGGGCTGCGTGCGCTTGACCAACTGGGACGCGGCGTTCCTCGGTCGCCGCGTCCCTGAAGGGACCGTGGTCGAATTCCTTCACGTCGACGGAGACCGGGCCGTCGACGAGGGCGGAGCCGGTGGGCGCGGAGGGTGGCATGAAGGAGCAGATCGATGACGACTGGACATGCCGAGGCGCGGGTCCTGGACCCGGCGCATGTGACCGATGGCGCACCCGTGGTGATCCTGATGCACGGGCGGGGCGCAGACCCGTCCGACCTGGTCAGCCTGCGGAGGTGGTTGCCCGACGGTTACACATTGATCCTGCCGAAGGCCCCGTTCGCGGCTGCCGAGTGGGGTTACGGTCCCGGCCGGGCCTGGTACCGCTACGAGGGCGATGACCGGCCCGGGGTGGAGACGTTCCGGTCCGCGCAGAAGATAGTGGACGGTATCCTCGACGACCTGCCCACCCGCCTGGGCTACCAGCCTGGACCGGTCGTCCTGGGCGGGTTCTCCCAGGGCGGAACCATGAGCATGGGCTGGGCCCTGCGCCGGCCGGGCAGCGTGGCAGGAGTGCTCAACTTCAGCGGATTCCTGCCCCGTCACCCGGACGTATCGGTCACCCCGGCCAACGTACGTGGCACCTCCTTCTTCTGGGGCCATGGCCTCCACGACCCGGCCATCCCCCACCAGCTGGCCCGACGAGGCCGCGGCTCACTGGTCGACGCGGGCGCCGACCTGGAAGCGCGCGACTACCCCATCGGCCACGCCATATCCCCGGATGAGATAAGGGACGCCGTGGCCTGGCTCGAACGAGTGGTCTCGGAAGCGTAGGAACGACCATGGGAACGAGACATGTAATCGCAATCGCCATCATCATCCTCCTGTTCTTGCTGGGGTGGTTCATCTCCCGCCGGGTGCTGGACCCGGCAGAGCGAGGCGTGCCGCCCGTGGAGACGGAAGCGCTGGAGGAGGTGGGTCCCCGGACCGGCGTCGTGGGCGGGCCCGCCGCGCCCAACGGACCCAGCGAGGCGCCAACGGATGCGCGGGTGGCCCGGGAGGTAGTGTATACCCCCCGCGACCTGGAGATCTTCCGGGAGGTCATGGACCGGGCGGCTGCCCGGCGGCTCGACACACTATCCATCGGCGAGATCGTGGTGCAGGTGGGACGGCCGTTCGTGGGCTGGCCGTACACGCCCCAGACGCTGGAGCTGCCTGGGGCCGAGCGGGTCGTGGTCAACCTGCGGGAGTTCGACTGCGTGACCTACGTGGAAAGCGTGCTGGCGCTGGCCCGGATGATCCGAGACGGCCGCGACAGCTTCGCCGACTTCACCGAGGAGCTGAGGCTGATCCGTTACCGGCAGGGCCGGCTGAACGGCTATCCCAGCCGGCTCCACTACTTCAGCGACTGGATCGCCGACAACCAGGACATGGGCCTGGTCCGCGACATGACCCGGGAGCTCGGCGGCCGGCAGGTGGTGGAGCCGGTCAACTTCATGTCCAGCAACGCCGAGCTCTATCCAAAGCTGGTCGAGGAGCCGGCATTCGTCGAGGAGATGAGGGCCGTAGAGGAGCGCCTTTCAGCTCGCCCCCGTCACGCCATCCCCCAGCGGGAGATCGGTGCGGTGGCCGACGGGATCCGGAACGGCGACGTGATCGCCACCACCAGCACCGTCCGGGGGCTCGACATCGCCCATACCGGATTCGCCATCTGGATCGACGGCCGGCTACACCTGATGCACGCGCCCCTGGTGGGCCGCTCCCTGGAGATCAGCGAGCTGCCGCTGGCCCAGCGCATACTCAGGATCGACGGCCAGGACGGCCTGATGGTGGCTCGCCCCCTCTGAGCTCGACGGTGGCGGTGCGCTTGCAGCGAGGACACACCAGCCAGACCCGACGCCGCACGTAGGACACGCTCGGCGGTGGCGCCACCGGCCGCGCCTCCAGCTCCTCACCGCACCCCGGGCACGCTGGACTACCTCCGCCCCGGACGATACGGGCCAGCTCACGACGCTGCTTCGCATTGAATGCCTGCATCAGCCGGACGGATGGCCAGGCCGCGGCGCTCGACTCGCCAGCCCCGCCGCCACTCGCCGCCAGCGTCGGGCCGGGTTCCCGTCACCCCGTCGCTCCAGCAGGCCCGCAACCCGCTCTGCCGACTCCGCCGCGGCACCGAACTGCCGGTGGTGGAGCGCGGCCGTCCAGGCAGCCACTCCCAGTGCCAGCGCCCCATGCAGGTGCTTGGCCTCTTCCGCAAGCGTCATCGCCCGGGACAGGAGGTCCCAGGGCGCAGGGGGCGTGGCCGGCGGTCCGGCTGCACCGGGATCCACCTGGCCAGCAGTGGGATCGGTCCCGGCCAACTCGAGCAGGTGCTGGAGGAAGGGGCGCTCCGCCCACCCGGCGGGCGTCGCGTCCAGGAGGGCATGGGCCCCCGACCGGGCGTGAGTGAAGAACATCTCGTCCACAGCGACGTCGGACACCCACCCAGCGCCATGAGACGAGCCCACGAGCCAGGCCCGGAGGACGGCGTAGCGGGCCAGGATGCAAGCGGCGTCCTGGCCCGACCGGGCGGCCCGGAGGTCCCGGAGCACCAGCTCGCCCGGGAACCGCTCCGGCTCCAGGTTGCCGGATTGATAGGCTTGCCGGGACTCCCGCACTCCCGTAGGCCGGATATCGAGGTTGTTCATACTGTAAGATTGGCGCGGCCGCGCCTGAAAGCCATGGCTGGATGGGACAATCATCCAGCCCGTCGAGCTCGCTTCGCCTTCGCCCGGTAGAGGTCCTCGTCGGCAGCCCTGATGAGGTCGTCCGGATCGACCATGTCCGTCTCGTAGGTGGCGATGCCGGCGCTGGCGCCTATGCCGTTCATGGCGGCGTCCTGGCGCACGTTGTCGATGACCCGTTCGGCATGGGCGCTGGCCCCCGCGCCGGAAGTGTCTGACAGGATGACGACGAACTCGTCTCCGCCGTAGCGGGCCACCAGGTTCATGGCGCGGGTGTGTTCGGTCAGTACTTCGGCGAAGCGCTTGAGGATCCTGTCGCCCACCTGGTGGCCTTCGGTATCGTTGTATCGCTTGAAGTCGTCCAGATCGAACAGGACCAGGCTGAGTGGCCGGCCGCGGACCGCAGCGGCGAACTCCTTCTCCAGGAAGATATCCATCTGGCGCCGGTTCGGCAGGCCGGTGAGGGGGTCGGTCAGGGAGAGCAGACGGACCTTCTCGTGGAGCCTGGCATTGGCGACGGCGATGGCGGCACGAACTGCCAGCCGCTCCAGGAGTCGGACCTCCCGGCGCCCGTAGGAGCGTTGCTGGGCGTGGCTGGCCACCAGGACGCCGCTCAGATCATTCTCGGCCAGCATCGGGACGGAGATGACCGACTGGCCGGGGAACAGCTCCAGGAGCTGTGGCGGCAGGAGCTCGGCGGCCATTTCTCGGTCCAGGAGGACCGGATCACGGAAATCGGCGAAACGCTCCTTGAGCGACTCGGGCAACTCGACGCAGGTGCCCACGGGCACGGCCGGATCGCCAGCGCTGCTTGCCACCTCCGCCTTGCCATCCGGGCGGAGCAGCCACACGGAGGTGCCCTGGGCGCTCATCAGCTCCCGCGTAACGCTCACCACACGCTGGAGGACCTCCTCCAGGTCGAGCGATGCGGAGAGGGCTCGGCCGATCTCCTCCAGCTGCTGGTACTCGTCCCGCTGCCGATCCAGCCTGCGCATCGCCCGCGAGTTACAGATGGCCACGGCGGCCAGGTCGGCCACGGACACCAGCAGGCCCAGGTCCGAGGCGTCGAAGGCATCCACGGTCTCGCTCTGGGCACTGATCACACCCAGGAACTGATCCTGCCAGATCAGCGATGCGGCGATGGCCGACCTCATCTCCCCAGCGCCATCGTCCTTGCCCGCACCGGCCTTTCGTTTCCGTCGCGCAGAGGCGCTCGATCTGGCTGATTCGATAGCGCGGATGACCGGGCCCCGGTACGTTATCCCCGGCCTCTCGATCCGTCCCCGGTCGGCGAGGAAGACGACCGTGCCCTGGTCCTGCTCCGGGTCGTGGAGGGAGATATAGAAGCCCGTGGTCTCGATGACCCGGGATGCCTGCTCGTATATGGTCTGATACAGCTCATCCGGCTCGTGCGTACCGGCCAGGACCCGGCCTATGTCCAGGAGCACGCGGTAGCGCTCCTGGAGGCTCGGTTGCGTCTCTGTCTGTACGCGCGGCATTTATGTTGGGTGATGCAGGCCTGAATGGCCGGGAGCGGCGGCGCCTTCAATAGCACCAATGGTCAAGAGTTGCAACGTAATTGCCGATCAGGCATAACTCAAGCATCCCGTGGCGCAGGATCCGACCGGCCATAGGAGTTCGTCGCGCCTGGCGATCCTGTTCCTGTCGGTCCTGGTGGACATGGTCGGGTTCGGTATCGTCCTGCCTCTGCTCCCGTTCTACGCCGAGGAGTTCGGGGCGACGCCGCTCCAGGTGACGCTCCTCATCGCGTCTTTTGCCGCCATGCAGTTCATGGCCGTGCCTGTCTGGGGCCGGCTGTCGGACCGACTGGGCCGCAGGCCGTTCATCGTTGCCAGCCTCTTCGCTTCTGCCGTTTCCTACCTGATCTTCGGCCTGGCCCAGTCCCTGGCGGTGCTGTTCATCTCCCGTATCGCCGCCGGCGCCGCGGGCGGTACCATATCCGTGGCGCAGGCATACGTCGCTGATTCGACTGCTCCTGACAGGCGTGCCCACGGGCTCAGCCTGTTGGGCGCGGCCTCCGGTCTGGGCATCCTCTTCGGTCCGGCCATCGGCGGATACTTCAGCGGGTTCGGCTATCACGTGCCGGGATTCATCGCGGCGGGGCTGTGCGCGGCGAACGGCGTGGCTGCACTCTTCTTCCTGCCCGAGTCGAGGCAGCGGGGCGCCGCCCCCGTCGTCGGCGCCGGCGTGTCACAGGCGGCAACGCTGGGCAGCTGGCTGAGGACGCTGTCCAGCTACCCGTTCTCGCTCCTGCTGCCGGTATACTTCCTCTGCATCATGTCCTTCACCGCCATGACGGCGGTGCTGGCCCTCTACGGCGACCGGGCCTTCGGTATGACGGCCATGGACATGGGCATCCTGTTCGCCCTGGCCGGTGGAACCACCGCCATCGTCCGAGGCCTGCTGGTCGGCTGGTTGGTGCGACAGGCCGGAGAGCTGCGCATCGTCCAGGTGGGGACCGTGGCCCTCGCCCTCACCCTCTTCGTCATACCCCTGATCCAGGACCCGGCGCTGATGTACGTCCTGGTACCGTTCTGGGCGCTGGCAGCCGGACTGACGTTCCCGTCTCTGGTCACCCTGGTCTCGCTGGAGACCGACGTGGACTCGCAAGGCTCCATCCTGAGCGGCCAGCAAGTGGTGGGCGGAGTCGGCCGGGTCCTGGGCCCCATCTGGGCCGGCGCCCTCTTCGGCGCCATCCACATCAACACGCCCTTCTTCGTGGGCGCGGCACTGGTCCTGATCGCCGCCATCATGTCCCTGTGGCTCCGCCAGCCCTCCATCTCCCGGCCGCCGCGGGTTCGGACACCACCGCCAGACGACGTGGCCGCCTGAAACTTCACGGCGCACGGAAACCCCGCATGCTTGCGGCCGCCACCGGGGCAGTGTATATCCGCTGCCCATGACGTACATCATCGGCTTCGTGGTCTGGCTGGCGTTCGGCATCGGCGCCGCCTTCCTGCTCCGGCTGGTCTACCGGGGACCTGCCACGTCCCTGGGGCTCGGCCTGTTCTTCGCCATCACCGGCGCCTTCATCGGCGGGATGCTGGGCGTCGCGGCCTACGTTACCCACGATCCCTCGCCACTCCGTCTGGGCGGCCTGCTGGGCGCGGTCCTGGGCGGCCTGCTATTCGTCTTCCTGTACCACCTGATCGCCCGGAAGGCTGCGTAGCACCCACGCGACTCAGCGCGCCGCCCTCACTTCCCTCAGCTGCTGTTGGTGGGAAGTGGGTATGTACTTAACTCAAGCGGACACCAGATCTAGTAGTACGCCACGCTGGCT
>SLCC01000011.1 GCA_007126035.1 Gemmatimonadota bacterium | reverse complement strand
GTACGCTGGAGCTCGGCGGAGACCCGACTCCCGACGCCGCGGGCCGACGCGCCCGCCGCGAACCGCGCGCCCGCCGTGACGAAGGACCCGGCACTGAGGCCTGCTTCGACTCCGGTGTCGCCGCCGGCCCCGCGTGTGACGATGCGGATCACGCCGCCCATGGCGTCTGACCCGTATAGCGAAGATCCGGCGCCCCGCAGCACCTCGATGCGCTCGATCTCCTCCAGCGGCACGGCCAGGTTCCAGTGGAAGTGCCCCGTCTGAGCGTCGTTCATCCGGACGTCGTCCACCAGCACCAACACCTGCTCGAAGGTGGAGCCGCGCACGGCCACGTCCACCTGGGCGCTGGAGCGGGAGAGCACATCGGCGCCCATCACCCAGGCCACCAGGTCGGCCAGGTTCTGCGCAGGGATGTGGCGGATCCACTCACCCTCCAGGACCTGCACAGCTCGGGTAGCCGCCGCCAGAGACGAGGCACGTGAGGTCACCTCCACCCGCAGCGTGTCTAGCTCGATGGCCGGTGGGTCCTGGGCCCGGAGCGGGACCGGGAGCGACAGGAGCGACAGGAGGGCCACGAAGGCCAGCGAGCCGTGGCCGCGGCCATGGGCACGGCGGGACTGAGGGTCCGTATCCATCTGTGAACTGTTGCTCGAGACTCGGTGGAAGAAAGCTCGGAGAGTAACGCAAGAGGGACGATTGCACGAGTGGGGCGTGGCCCACCCCGTGATCCAACCATGACCTGGTTCCCGCCCGTCAAACCTTCCGGCGACGCTGGCGTCGCTCGAATGCAACTGAACAGCGTGGGAGACGTACGGGCCGGCAGGGACGTCATGCTCCAGCGCGCTCTGGAGCACCTGCGCGGCCCGTAACGAGCAAGCCGGTCACGCAGCGCCTTTGAAGTCGAAGCTGACCTTCTTCTGGATCATGGAGATCTGGGAGAAGGTCTGCTTGAGCATGCTCAGCTCTATCTGCGTGAGGGCCTTCGGGTCGATCTCGTTGTCCGGCGGACGTCCCTCCCGGAGCAGATCGACCTGGTGCTTGTAACGCAGCTGCATCAGGTAACCGTAGGCCTGGTGGATGGCGGCGTGGTTGTCCTGACGCAGCACACCACGCACGTGCAGCTCGTTGAGGCGGTCCAGGGTGTTCGTGTCCTCGATCCCATTCTGTAAGGCATACAGCCTGGCGAAGTTGACTATGGGCAGCATCGCCTCCTTCACGCTGAACGTGTTGGGCGACGCGCCCGCCCCGCCGGTGACGATCTGTCCGAACAGCCCGATGGGTGGACGGTAGTGGAGCGAGTGGTCCGCCATGTGGAGGAAGAACGCGGGCTGGCGGCCGAGCACCTGTTGCACGTGGTCTCGCAGGTCCCGCGTAAGCGACGGGTCCCCGTGGATGCAGCGGAAGTCGAAGAAGATATTGAACTTCAACAGCTCCTTCTCCTCCGGCTCCATGATCCACCGGGCGAAGGCCTCCTTCCAGCGGCTGAGCGGCTGGTTCCATTGGGGGTTCCGGGCCATCATGTCTCCCGGGCAGTAGGCATATCCGGCACGATCCAGCCACTCACAGACCCGCTCACCCAGGGCGTGGAAATACGCGGAGACATCCCGGTCCAGGTCACCCTGCGGATCCTCGTAGATGATGGCGTTATCCTGATCGGTGGCCAGTGTCTGCTCCTCTCGCCCCTCGCTGCCCAGGGCGACGAAGGCGAAGGGCACCGGCGGCGGACCCAGGTCGTCCAGAGCCATCGACAGGATGCGTTGGGAAACGACGTCGGACACTGCCGTTACTACCCGACAGATGTTGTGCGGCAGCGCGCCGGAGTCCACCAGCGATCCCACCAGAGCCGGCAGACGGGCGTTGCACGCCGCCAGGTCGTCCAGCGTACTGGCGCTCTGGATCTCACGGGTGAGGACCACAGGCGAGTAACGGTCCAGCCGCACGATCTCCTTGTTGCGGACGATCCCGATGGTGTGGTCCCCGTGGTCCCTGACGACCAGGTGACGGACCTTCCGCTCGCGCATCAGGAGGAACGCCTCGTAGACGGGCGCCCCCTCGGTGATGGAAACCACGGGAGAGCTCATTATGTGGTATACCGGCAGGTCCGAGCCGAGACCGGTGGCCACGACCCGCTCCCGCAGGTCGTGGTCGGTGACGATCCCGATGGTCTGGCCGGTCTCGCCCGTGACCACCAGCGCGCTCGAGTCGTTCCTGGCCATCAGTGCGGCCGACTGCTCGATGGTCGTGTCCAGGGAGCAGGAAAGCGGCGGTAGCATGGAGTTGCGGACCGGCTCGTTGAGGAACAGGAGCGATGCCTGGAGCTGGGAGATCAGGCTCTCCCGTTCCGCCTCGCTCCGACGGCGCTCCGAGACCTCTTCCATCAACCCGTCACAGTACAACGCCTGTCCATCATCGTCCCGTACGAGCACCGCGGAGACGGACACCGTGGCGAATGTGCCGTCCGTCTTGCACACCTGGAGGATCATGTCCCGTATTGAATCCTCGGCATGCAGGCGACTGAATAACCGGTCGGCCACGACCGCGTCCGCCAGCACGTCCCGCAGCCCGACGTCAAGCTCGGCTTCCGTGCTCAGGCCCAGGATTCTGCGACCCGCAGGGTTCAACTCGACGAGCGGCCCACGCCCGGACACCGCGGCTCGGAACACCCCTGCCTGGACATTCTCAGCCAGCGTCAGGTACTTCGCTCGGCTGGCGCCCAACTCGTCGACGATGGCTTTGTGCCCGGCCATGTCTCGGACGGTGACGATCAGGCCCTCGCTGCCTGCTATGGCGATCGGCGTCGCCGTCATGAGAACGTTCACCGCGTCTCCGGCGTGAGTTCGAAGTGTGGCCTCGAAGGTGGCGGGAGCCTCCGCCCCCTTCAAAACCGAATCCAGCGTGGCGACGACGGTACCGGCGGTGTCGTCGTCGGCCAGAAGGTCTTGGATGTCCAGAAACGCCAGCTCCTCCGCGGTGTAACCGAGCATGGAGAGCAGCGTCCTGTTGGCGTAGCTGCAGCGCTCATCCATGAGGAGAAGCGTCCCCTCGGTGGCGGATTCCACGAGGGCACGGTATTTCTCGTGGGACAGCCTCAGCTCACGCTCCATGTCGCTGCGCCGACGCTCGACTCGTAGGCTCTGCTGCGTGACCGTCAGGAGCAGCATGCCGGCCAGTAATGTTATGGTGAGGGACACGTTTATCACCCGCCCCGTGATCGCCTTCACCTCCGCCCGGACATCCTCGACATAGATGCCCGTGCCTATGACCCAGCCCCACGGCCCAAAGCCCCGGACGTAGGACTGTTTGGCCGCCATCCGGCCCGGATCATCCTTCCATTGCCAGACGTAGTTGACATGGCCGTGGTCTCGCTCCCGGGCCATGTTGGCGAACTCGACGAACAGCCGCACTCCGTCGGGGTCGGTGAAGTGGCTCAGGTCCTGCCCGTCCAGGTCCTGGCGGTACGGGTGCATGATCATGCGGGGATGCATGTCGGTTATCCAGAAGTAGTCCTTCCCTTCCGGTCCGTAACGGAGGTGCCTGATCCGCTCGGTGGCGTCTGCCTGAGCCTCGGCACGGGTCCGCCGCCCCTCCCGCTCATCCCTCTCGTGGTCCGCCAGGATGCTCCAGGCCGAGTTGGTGAGCTCGACGGTCATGTCGAGTTTGCGGGCCAGCAGGCTCTGCTCCATGGTCGGAATCACCATCGCGAACAGCAGTGCGATGAAGGACCCGATGACCAGCGTGACCGGGAGCACGATGCGCAGCACGAACCAGCGCCAGTCCAGCCCTGGGGCCGCTGGTTCGACTTTCCGTGTCTCCCTGCCTGCGCCGTGGCCGTGGTTCCGGCCCAGCACCTTCCTCAGTCTCTGCCATGAGTCGGCGGGCATGTCGACCCCTGGTTCCGGAGCGCCGGCCTGATCGTGACCGTGGAAGTCGCTACCGCCGATGGTCAGGAGGCCGTGCTTCCGGGCCAGGAGACCCAACGCCTCCTGTGCTTCCCTGGGATACGGCTTGTAATAGGCCTCGAGCCCGTCCAGTCCCGCGGCAACCAACTGGCGGAAGGGCCCGTCCGGAGTGTCGGCACCCATTCCGCCATGCAAAGGGTGAGCGAGAAAGGCCTTTCCCCCGGCCTGATGGATGAGTGAGATCACAGCCGCCGCTGGCGCCGTTCTGTCGAGCACGGCCTTCATTGCCGGGCTGGCAGCGTCGAAGCCGTAGGCCAGCAGGTGCGCCTGACCGCCTCCAGCCAGCGCCACAGTCAACTCAACGCCGGGGATGGACACCATCCCCCGGAGGCTGGCTACCCGGGCGAACCGGCTCAGTCCGGCTATGCTGTCATGATCGGTCAGGGCGGCATAGCGGACCCCGGCGTCAGCCAGCTTGTGGGCAAGGGCCTCGGGGGAGAAATAGCCATCGCTCACGTCCGAGTGGCAGTGGAAATCGACGCGTGTGGTGCGTTCCATCCGGTTACGATCCTCCGGCCACCGCCAGTTTCCGGGCGTCCGGCTCCCGCGCGGCCACCGCCTCGGGAGCGGATGGCGCCTTCCAGGTGAGCAGGGAGACCACGATGATCGTCAGGAAGCTCAACGGAATCGAGACTATTCCCGGGTTCATGAGCGGGAACGGCGCGTCCTGTGCCAGAAGCCCGTACTTGGGCCACATGGTGGGCGAGAGAAGGATCAGCACCACCGCCGACGTCACCCCCACCACCATGGACGCGGTTATGCCCTGCCAGGTGGTCTTCCGCCAGAAGATGATGGCCAGGATCGATGGCAGGTTCGCCGACGCCGCTATGGCGAAGGCCAGGCCCACCAGGAACGACACGTTCATCCCTCTGAACAGGATTCCCAGGACGATGGCCACGACGCCCACGCCGACGGCCGCCAGCTTCCCAGCTCGAACCTTCGCCTTCTCCGTGAGCCGGAGCCCGGCGAAACGGTCCATGATATCGTGGGCCACCGCGCCGGATGCCGCCACTATCAGACCGGCCACCGTACCTAGCACCGTGGCGAAGGCTATGGCCGAGATGGCCGCGAACAGGAACGGCCCGAAAGACTTGGCCAGGAGCGGCGCCGACATGTTGTCGGTCAACGGATTGATGGTCTGGTTCAGCATGGCGCCCAGGCCCATGAACAACGTAAGGATGTAGAAGGTCCCGATGGCGGCGATGGCCACGATGGTGGACTTCCGGGCCGCCGCCGGGCTGGGCACCGTGTAGTATCGGATCAGGATGTGAGGCAACGCCGCCGTCCCCAGGAACAGCGCCAGCATGAGCGACAGGAAGTCCAGCTTCTCCAGTATCGAACCTTCTACTCTGAACAGCATCCCGGGTCGCATCAGCTCGTTGCCAGCCACGAGCGTGGGATAGTGGACCGTGACGATGTCCTGCCCGTCCTCGATCCGGGCCGTCTTCCAGAGCTGGACCAGAGTCTCCCGGTCCGAGAGGAGGGCCAGCATCCGGAAAGGAGAGATCGGGCCCGTATCCGCCTGCGGCCCTGATCTACCGGCGATGCTGACCACGCCGCCCACCTGGCGGAGCTCGTTGACGCCCAGGACCTCAGGCTCCCCGTTCACCAGTCGCTGCCCGTCGGCCGTCCTCGTCTCCCACTGGATCTCCCGCAGCAGCCCCGGCTCCACCTCGAGCCACCAGGAATCCCTGCCGCTGGTAGTCACCTTCACGAAATCCAGCCCACCGGCCGCAACCGGATCACCCACCACCGACCCGCCCAGCTCCGAGACGAGTGCGGTGCCGTACTCGTAGAACGGGACGTCGCCACCCTGGTCGGGAGTGGTGGATATCCCGCGCACGCACACAGCGATGACCAGCGCGAAGGAGAATACGATGAGGAGCGCGCCCTTGATGAACTGGACGTACGTGGTGGACGTCATCCCTGCCGTGGCGACGATGGCGATAACCACCGCCCCCACCGAGATCACGCCTACGTAGTGGGGCAGGTTGAGAAGCGGCTCGATGAGCACTCCTGCGCCGACCATCTGGGGAATGAGATAGCATATCGAGATGATCAGCGTGCCAACCGCCGCAGCCAGTTTGATGGCGCGGGAATCGAACCGCAGGTCCACCGCATCTGCCAGGGTGTACTTCCCCATCCGCTTCAGGGGCTCGGCCACCACGAACAGCGCCACCACCCAACCAGCCAGAAAGCCTATCGAGTAGAGGAATCCGTCATAGCCGGCGGTGGCGATCATGCCGCAGATGCCGAGGAAGGATGCCGCGGACAGGTAGTCCCCGGCGAACGCCACGCCGTTGACACCCCAATGGATCTGACCGCCAGCCGCATAGTAGCCGCCGGAAGACTTGACTCGCCGGCCGAGGTAGAACGACAGGAAGAGGACCGAGGCTACGAAGAGCAGGAATATGGTGATGGTCATGGCACTATGACCCTGTTCGGCGAGGAGCACCAGTTGAATCCTCCCCAGCGATAGGATCGCACGACCCATCCTGAGACCCATTCAATGCCGCTTCCTGGCGCCCACACGAATGGCTGTAGATCAGCGCCATCACGAGGGCGAGGACGATCAGACCGAAACCGTAGACGACGGCGAAGTTGAGGCCTGCCACTATGGTTGCTTCCATCGATCTGGGCGCGATCAGATTGATGGCGACGAAACCTGCGTAGAACAGTGAGTAGAATCCGAACATCTTCAGACCGAGGCGCGTCTTGAAGCCGGCTGCGTGGTCAGTGCCTGCTCGCATGGCTGGCTCGTGCAGCATTGCACATTCTCCTGTAATGGCGGCTGTCAGCGGGCGGCCAGGGACCGGAACGGCCGTCTGACGGGCAGGCCCTGCGGGACCCGGCGCCATGGCGGCTCGTAGCGGGAATGACCGCAATAGTGAAGCGCTGGCAAGATACTCCCGGCGGCCGCTCAACGCCACGGAAGACGGCCCGGGAGGCGGCGGGCAAAACCGTCCGACCGGTGCGCTGGCGTCGCCGGCGGCGGCTCAGCAGATTGGGGGGTTCCGTCAGAAGGCTAATCCGGGCCCAGCAGCCCTCACGCCGGAGTCGGCTCGTGAGACCTTACGTTCTATCCGCCATCGTCCTGCTGTCCGCCGCCCTCCTCGCCCCGGTCCCGGTGGCCGCCCAGGTGACGCCCGCCGAGTACGAGCGGGCGCTGGGCCTACGGGCTGAGTGGGAGCACCTGACCGCCCACGTCCCTGATCCGGCCGTCTGGGCGGACAATAGCCGGTTCCACTACCGGAAGACGGTCCTGGGCGGCCACAGGTTCATGGTCTTCGACGTGGAGACCCTGTCCAGGGAGGAGGCCTTCGACCACCATCGCCTGGCGGCGGCCCTGTCCCGGGTCACGGGCGACGAGCACCTCCCCATCCGCCTGCCGTTCACCTCCTTCCGGTACGTGGATGACGGCGCCGCGGTGGTCGTGCTCGTGGACGGCGGGCAGTGGCGCTGCGACCTGGCGGACTACGGGTGCCAGGCGCTGGAGCCCGTCCGACGGAGGACTGGCCCCCGGCCCCGGCCCCGCAGCTTCGGTGTGGTGCGCGACCTAACGATACCCGCCGACACCACACCGCTCCCCTCCCCGGACGGCCGCTGGGAGGCCATCGCCCTGGGCCACGACCTGGCCGTGCGGCCCCTGGGAGGCGGGCCCGCGACACGCCTCAGCTCCGACGGCACCCCTGACGACTTCTACGAGCTGTCATCCGCCGTCTGGTCGCCCGATTCCCGGATGCTGGCCACGTACCGGGTCCGGCCCGGCCAGCGTCGCCTGGTCCACTATGTGGAGGCCCGCCCCGACGGCCAACTCCAACCTCGGCATTTCACCCGCCTGTACGCCAAGCCCGGTGACACGGTGGACCTGGAGCGGCCGGTCATCTTCCACATCGGCGAGCCTCGCCAGGTGAACGTGGACGACCGCCTGTTCCCCAACCCGTACGCCCTCCGGGCCCTGGCATGGCGGGCGGACGGTCGGGCGGTCACCTTCGAGTACAACGAGCGAGGCCACCAGGTCTACCGGGTGATCGAGGCGGACCCCCACACAGGCGATGCCCGGGTCGTCATCGGCGAGGAGGTCCCCACCTTCTTCAACTACTGGCGCGCTACCGGCACGCTGGCCGGCGGTGGCACCTATTTCCGCCACGACATCGACGATGGCCGGGAGATCCTCTGGATGTCCGAGCGGGACGGCTGGAAGCACCTGTACCTGTACGACGGGGAGACAGGCCAGGTGAAGAACCAGGTCACCCGGGGCGAATGGGTGGTACGAGGCGTGGTCCATGTGGACGAGGAGGCCCGTCAGGTCTGGTTCCAGGCTGGCGGGATGAGCCCTGACCAGGACCCGTACTTCGTCCATTACTACCGCATCAACTTCGACGGCACCGGGCTGACGCCCCTGACCCACCACGCCGCCGCCTACCACCAGGCCAGCTTCTCGCCGGGCATGGAGTACTTCGTGGACACCTACTCCCGGATCGACATGCCCACCGTCTCCGAGCTGCGGCGGGCCAGTGACGGGTCGCTGGTGACGGAGCTCGAGCGCGGCGACCCGTCGGCCCTGGCCCGAGCGGGCTGGACCCCACCCGAGGTCTACACCGCCAAAGGCCGCGACGGCCGCACCGACATCTGGGGCATCATCGTCCGACCCACCGACTTCGATCCGGCCCGGAGCTATCCGGTCATCGAGAACATATACGCCGGGCCCCACGGCTCCTTCGTCACCAAGACCTTCGACCTGTTCAGGCCACACAGCGGCGGCGACGGCTTCATCGGTATGCAGGCGCTGGCGGAACTGGGCTTCGTCGTGGTGATGATCGACGGCATGGGCACCGCCAACCGGTCGAAGGCCTTCCACGACGTGGCCTGGCGGAACCTGGGCGACGCTGGCTTCCCGGACCGCATCGCCTGGCACAGGGCCGTGGCGGAGCGATACCCCTACTACGACATATCACGGATTGGCATATACGGCGCCTCCGCCGGCGGTCAGAGCGCCCTGGGCGCACTCCTCTTCCACCCCGAGTCCTACCACGCCGCCGTCTCCTACGTGGGCTGCCACGACAACCGGATGGACAAGATCTCCTGGAACGAGACGTGGATGGGCTGGCCCGTGGACGAGCACTATGCCGCCGCGTCCAACGTGGACAACGCCTGGCGGCTCGAGGGCGAGCTGCTCCTGGTCCTGGGCGCCCTGGACACGAACGTGGACCCGGCGTCCACCATGCAGGTGGTAGACGCCCTCATAGAGGCTGACAGGACCTTCGACCTCCTGGTGGTCCCGGGCGGCGGCCACGCCGTCGGCCGCACCACCGGCCCCGTCAGGTACGTGAACCGGGCCAAGTACGACTTCTTCCTCCGGCATCTCCGGGGCGAGGGGACGCCGAGATGGAATAGAGAACATCGGGAGCCGTGAGCATCGAGCTTCGCGGCGCCCGATTCCTGCCCGTGCACGGTCAACCTGGCCGTTCACGGTTCGCGGGTTTCATGTCGGGGTACGGGGTCCGATTCCACCAGATGATGGCGAAGGCCAGGCCCAGGAGCAGGACGGCGCCGGCGGTCCACCACCAGCCCAGCGCTTCCACGTCCACGTCGATGGTGGCCAGGAACAGGGCAAGGCCGTTGTTCAGCGCGTGCCAGGCCATGGCGGGGAAGATGGAGCCAGAGAGGAGCGTCACGCCGGTGAGCACGGCGCCCAGAAAGGCCGTGACGGGGATCCGGAAGAGCTGGAAATGGAAGAACCCGAAGATCAGGCCCACGACAATGGCCAGGCCCAGGGGCCCGAACCGCCGCCTCAGCCCGTGCAGCAACACGCCCCGGAACGTCAATTCTTCGGCTATCCCCGGTACAATGGCCAACAGCAAGATCAACTGCCATGCGGGAACGCCCTCCGGGAGGAGTCCCTGACCGAAGCCCTCAACCATCTCCGCCGGCACTGGCAGGACGTACTGGGTCAACTCGAATACGCCGAGACCGGTGAGCAGCGCTGCCGGCGCGCCGATCAGGACTCCGAGCCAGACACCGGGGCGAGGTGCCCGGAGCGCCAGCGCCTTGCGGGGGTCCAGCTGGAAGCGCCGGATGACGATGAGGGGGAAGACGACGAAGACGAGGCCGACGTTCACGAGGACGGCCAGCCTCACGTCGCGGATCGGGAGGTTGAACTGGAGCAGCAGCGCCACGGCCCAGAAGACGAGGAACCACCGCAGCACCCGCTTCCTGAAGAGGTCGGGCCCGCCCAGGAACGACTCCCGGGAGGGGTCGCCCGTGATGAGCTCCTCGTCGTGGAGTGCCCGGACCGAGCGGTCGGTGACCCACGCCGCCGCCCCGGCGGTCACCAGCCATGCCGCGGCAAGCGCCGGGAGGTGGACCTGTCCGACGAGCACGTCCCGGGCCGCCACCGCCAGGTTGGCAATTGGCACCACCACGATGGCCGACTGGAGGCTGAGGTCGGGCATGATGGGAGCCAGGGTGGGAATAGCCATCCCGAACAGGACCGGCGTCAGGTAGAGCTGTGCCTCCTTGTAGCTCCGGGCGTATGCCGAGGTCAGGATCAGGACCCCGCCGGTGAGGGCCACCACGGGCAGGTAGAGCACCACCAGCCCGAGAGCCAGGGCAGGAGACACAGTGACGGCGAATCCGCTACCAGGCTCGATCAAGCCCAGCCCGAGGAAGAACCACAGGTTCAGGACCTGGATCAGGGCAATGCCGAGCGCCACCGCCATGATTGCCAGGAGCTTGCCGGTGATGATCTCGGTCCGCGTAGCCGAGGTCGTCAGGAGCGTCAGCAACGTGCCCCGCTCCTTCTCGCCGGCCAGGGCGTCGGTAGCCACGGCCGAGCCGCCCAGCAGCATGAGCCCCACCAGAATCAGGGACAGGAAACGGCCGAGCCGGGCCCCGGCCACCTCGTCCGCCGAGGCCACGTTCACCGTGTCCACCGCGCCCACGAGCTGGGGCGGGACAGTGAATCCCGCGTGGACCAGGATCGAATCGCGGCGCTCCGCCCGCACTTCCACGAGGCGCTCCTGGAGCATTGAGGCCGCGTTCCTGGATCCGGTCCGGCTGGAGTGGTACCGGATCCGCAGGATCATGGCGCCCTCGTGCTCGGGGCCGAGTCCCACGCCCGCCGTATCCGCCGGGTCCAGCGCCCCCCAGGCGTCGGGCGAGAAGGCCTCGAGGTATACGTCCAGGACGCCATCGTCCAGGGCCAGACGCGGCTCCGCCACGTCCACCATCCAGAACCGCCGCCCGGCCCCTTCCTCCAGGTCAGCGCCTCCAACCAGGTCCGCAGCCAACCCCGTGGCAAAAGCGGAGTCCGGCCCCGTGATCGCCAGCCGGTAGGTGCGGGACTCGACCCGCTCAGCCTGCCGACCCTCCATCCGCGCGCTGGCCAGCAGAACCAGCGGAAGCAGGATGACCGGCAACACAACGGACATCAGCAGCGTGCGAACGTCTCTGATCAGCGACCGGATCTCGAGACCGAAGACAGTGAGGACAGGAGAGCCGGGCCTCACTCGGGTCCTCCCGCCAGGCGGCCGCCCCCCCGGCTGGCATCCGCCATGGCCACAGGGGCCGTCTGGGCGTAATGGACGAAGATCTGCTCCAGATAGTGGAGCCCCGTCTCATCCCGGAGCTCATCCAGCGTGCCCGTCGCCAGGATCCGACCGTGGTGGATGATGGCGATCCGGTCACACAGTTGCTCCGCCTCGCTCATGATGTGCGTCGAGAACAGGATCGCCTTGCCATGGTCACGGAGCCCGGCGATGATGTCCCGCAACTCGATGGCGTTCAGGACGTCCAGTCCCACGGTCGGCTCGTCGAAGATCAGGACCGGCGGATCGTGCACGACAGTGCGGGCAATGGAGACCTTCTGCTTCATCCCGGTGGACAGCTTCTCGACCCGCGAATCGGCATAGTCGGCCAGCCCGAACCGCTGGATCAGGTCGTCGACCCGCGCCTCGACGCGAGCGCCGGGATAGCGGTTGATCCGGGCGAAGAACCGTAACGTCTCCCGCGGCGTGATCTTGGGATACAAGGCCGTGGACGCGGAGTAGAAACCCAGCTTCTCCCGGACCCGCTCCGGCTCCGCCCTCACCTCATGGCCCATCACCCAGGCCTGGCCGGCGGTGGGCTCCAGAACCGTGCAGAGCATGCGGAGCGTGGTGGTCTTGCCGGCACCGTTGGCACCCAGCAGACCCAGGATCTCGCCGCGCGAGCAGCCCAGGTCCACACCATCGACGGCCCTGATCTCGCCCCGGCTCTCGTCGTAGAAGAACTTCGTCAGCCCCTCCGCGCGCACTGGCTGATCGCTCACCTCTGTCTCCTCAGCATGCTGTACCGACCCCGCAGGAACCGCAACAGGCCGCCCTGCCCCGAGCCCAGCAGTACCTCTTCCCTGCTTATCGTCCACTGGGCAAAATACACCGCACCCGCCACGGACAACGCCATCGCCAGGAGAGTGACCCCACCCTGGAGCACGGGCACGCTGCCCACGATCACCTCCCGTATCAGCATGGCCACGTTCACCACCGGAACCAGGGCCAGGGCCAACGTGAACTCGATATCCGGCGAGCGGAGGAACAACGCGGGAAGGAAGACCGCCACGTAGAACGGCATGATCATCGACTGCCCCTCCTTGAAGTTCCTGGCGAACACGGCGAACGCCAGCATACCCGCCGCCACGAACAGGGCCAGCAAGGCAATTCCCAGCCCGATAACGGGCAAGGCCGCCAGCGGGATCCCCGTGCCCGCCAGCTCTTCCGCCTCCGGTGCGCCCACCATCGACGAGATCCAGCCCAGGGACAGGGCCAGCGCGGTCAGGTTGAGCAGGCCGCCCAGGGCCCCGAACGTGGCCACATACAGGTACTTCGCCGTGGCCACCTGTCCCCGGGACGCCGAGACCGTCAGCAGGGTCTCCCAGGTAGAGCGCTCCCGCTCACCGGCGGTGGCGTCGATGGCAGGGTAGAACGACGCCAGCGCCACCATTATCAGCGTCAGCAATGGTACCACCAGGGCCAGGATCGAGCGGGAGATCTCGACGGGAGTCGCCACGTCGCTGCGGACCACGACGAAGTCCGCCCAGACCGGATCAGCCACCCCGAGCTCCCGCCTGACATCATCGATCAAGGCCTCCCGGTACCATGCCATTGCGGACTCCACACGGTTCCGCGCGCCATAGCTGCGGTCTCGCGCTTCGCTGAACCAGATGGTCACCCGGAAGTTGTCGACGACACCACCGGCCCCCACTGACGCTGGCTCGAAGACGACATGCACGTCCAGCCGGCCCTCGGCGATGGCCCGATGCGCCGACTCACGGTCCCCGGCCCAATCCGTCAGCCTGATACGGTCGTGCGCCGCCAGCGAGTCGGCCAGCGCACCGTGGGCCTCCGGCAGCCCCTGTATCGCCACCCTCGACGTCAGCCGCTCCGCCTGGCCAGCGACGAAGCTCAACCCAGCCAACATCGCCCAGAGCAGCAATGGGTACATGACCAGGGGGACCACTATGCTGGCCACCACTATGCTCCGCTCCCGGAGAGCGCACCGGACCTCGTGGCGGTAGATTATCCAGATCTGTCGGAGACCCATGCGGCGCACCCCGGCTCCCGTCCAGCCTCGACCGCGGACAATGGAATCGGATCAGAGGAAACGAGGGCATGAATGTAACTGGTCCAGAGAGCGGCAGGTACCATGCCGTGACTAACCAGCAGCCGCTGTTGCACCGTGGCCCCGGCGGCGCTAGCCTGACAGTCAGCAGCTCGTCAAATACCATAACCCTGACCTGTGTGCCATGATGCCATATCGCCCAGCGCCGATGGGCTTCGCCCGGACCGTTCTGCTCACCCTGGCCGCCCTGACCGCGGCCCCCGCGTGCGCGCGCCAGGCCATCCCCGCCATGCCCGACCCGCCCCCGCAAGCGGAAGCCCCCACGGCCGAATGGGCACCGGCGGACGCGGGGCTCGTGATCATGGACAGTCAGGTCCAGGTAGTGGCAGCCTTCGCCGACTCGACGGAATGGATCCGCGAGCGCCTCTGGGTGGAGACGGCCATCGATTCAGACGGTGACGGCCGCCCGGACCGGGTCCACGTGAGCGTGGTCAGGCCGCGCCAGACCGAGACCCACGGGATCCAGGTCCCGGTGATCTTCGAGACCAGCCCCTACTACGCCGGCACCGCGCCGGTGCGGGAGATCCTCTGGGACGTGAACCAGGAGCTCTACACCGAGCCGCCGCCCCGGGGACCCCAGCCACACGTGCCCCACCGGGGTGACCGGGGCGATCGGATCGCCAACTCCCACGTGGCCGCGTGGGTGCCGCGAGGCTTCGCCGTCGTCCACTCCGAGGCGCCGGGCACCGGACTGAGCGATGGCTGCCCCACCATGGGCGGGCTCAACGAGACGCTGGCGCCCAGGGCCGTGGTCCAGTGGCTCACCGGCCAGGCCCGCGGCTTCACCACGTCCGACGGCGACGAGGAGGTCTTCGCCACCTGGTCCGCCGGCCGCGTGGGCATGACCGGTACCTCCTTCAACGGCACCCTCCCGCTGGCGGCGGCCACCACCGGCGTCCAGGGGTTGAAAGCCATCATCCCCATCGCACCCAACACCTCCTACTGGCACTACTACCGCTCGCACGGCCTGATCCGGTCGCCCGGCGGTTACCTGGGCGAAGACATCGATTCGCTGTACGACTTCGTGTTCTCAGGACCCGAGGACCGGCGGGATTACTGCAACACCGTCGTGCGCGAGGGCGAGCTCCTGGCCAACCTGGACCGGGTCACCGGCAACTGGAACGACTTCTGGGCAAGCCGGGACTACGTCCTCCAGCTCGACTCCCTCCAGGCCGCCGTCCTCATGGCCCACGCCTGGAACGACTGGAACGTCATGCCCGAGCACTCGGTCCGCGTCATAGAGCGGCTCAAGGAGCGAGGCACTCCCCTCCAGATGTACTTCCACCAGGGCGGCCACGGCGGCGCACCGCCCATGGAGATGATGAACCGCTGGTTCACCCGCTACGTGCTGGGCGTCGAGAACGGCGTGGAAGACGACCCCCGGGCCTGGATCGTACGAGAGGGCGACAACAGGCTCGCGCCTACCCCGTACCTCGACTGGCCGGTGCCCGGCACCCAGCCCGTTACACTCCGTCCCGGTCCGGGCGGCGAGGCCGCCGGCAGCCTGACAATCGAACGCCCCGCCAATGCCGCCGCTGGAACCACAGGGGCCGCGCCCGTGCGGGAAATGCTGGTGGACGACGTGGCCCACACCGGAGCGGAGCTGGCCCAGAAGGAGCGGTCGCCACACCGCCTCCTCTACGCCACCCACGAGCTGGAGGCGCCCGTACACATCTCCGGAACGCCCGAGGTCACGATCCGCCTGGCCCTGGACCGGCCCGCGGCCAACCTGTCGGTCTGGCTCGTGGCCCTGCCCTGGGAAGAGGCAGCGCCCAGACAGCCGAACTTCAGCGTCATCACCAGAGGCTGGGCCGACCCCCAGAACTACCGGTCCCTGACCGAGAGCGTGCCTATGATCCCCGGCCAGTTCCGGGACCTGACCTTCACACTCCAGCCCACGGACCAGGTGATCCCGGCCGGCAAGCGCATCGCCATGATGATCTTCTCCAGCGACCGGGAGTACACCCTCTGGCCCCGCCCCGGCACCCGACTCACCGTCGAGCTCGACGCCACCTCCCTCACCATCCCGGTGGTGGGCGGCGCCGGTGCATGGCAATAGAGGAGACCCGAACATCGAACCCGCGAGCCTCACAGGGCGAAGCTCGCGGTCCGAGGCTCGCGGTCTGAGGGCTCTATGGTAGCACCTGGTCGCTGTCCGCTCTGTCACGAACACGCAACCTGGCTCCAGCGGGCACACGGTCGCGACTACTTCGACTGCCCGGGGTGCGGACTCATCCACATGGCACAGGAGCACAGGCCCGGACAGGACGAGGAGCGGGAGCACTACCTGACCCACGAGAACGACCCGGCGGACGCAGGCTACAGGGCATTCCTCCAGCGCCTGGCGGGCCCGCTGGTCCGCCGCCTGCCCGCGGGCGCCCGGGGCCTGGACTACGGGTCGGGGCCAGGGCCGACCCTCTCCGTATTGCTCCAGGAGCAGGGCTTCCATATGACCCTCTACGACCCCTTCTTCGCCCCCGAGAAAACAGCTCTCCAGACCACTTACGACTTCATCACCTGCACCGAGACGGCCGAGCACTTCTTCCAACCTCACGACGAGTTCCAACGCCTCCACAGCCTCCTCCGCCCCGGTGCCTATCTCGCCGTCATGACCCAGATGGTCCCAGGAACCAGCCCTCCCGACCTGGCCGCCTGGCGCTACGCCCGCGATCCCACCCACGTATGCTTCTACCGCCTGCGAACCATGGAGTGGCTGGCCCACCGGTTCGACTGGTCACTCCACCTGCCCCACCCCAACGTCGCCATCTTCCGCAACAAGCCAGGCTGACCAGACCGCTCAGCAGCCTCGGCCTCCAACCCGGCCAGCCCCGCCATGCTC
This sequence comes from Gemmatimonadota bacterium, assembly GCA_007126035.1. Lineage (GTDB taxonomy): Bacteria > Gemmatimonadota > Gemmatimonadetes > Longimicrobiales > RSA9 > SLCC01. Next base: position 75,548 of record SLCC01000011.1, on the reverse strand, counting down.
GTGGTACTGACCGAGCTGCCGTTACCGTCTGGGACCGACTTCAGTCTGAGAGGCGACCCTCACCTCTGTTGAAGCTGATCTTCGGCCATCGTTGGTTCAACGCTGTTCGAGCCTATTGCTCACCAGACCCCGGAGCCTCACCAGCAGTACGCCTCCGATGGTGCATGCTGCGCCGAGGACGGCGAGTGGTGTGAGGCGCTCGCCCAGCCAGACGGCGGCCACTGTCAGGGCCACCAATGGTGCCATGTTGACGTAGACGGAGGTTCGGGTGTTGCCGATGCGCTCGACCTGTCGATACCACAGGAGGTAGGCCAGGCCGATGGAGAGGCAGGCCGAGTAGACGAGTCCGCCCCAGGCCACTGGATCCACCGCCTGCCAGTCCTGGCGTAGCAGGGACGGGATTCCTATTGGCACGAGGACGAGCGAGCCGAGCCACATGGTCCAGGCGGTGACCGTGAGCGAGCCGTGGCGGACGATCAGCTGTCTGGAGCCGACGGTATATCCTGCCCAGCCGAAAGCGGCGGCCAGCATCAGGAGGTCTCCCAGCAGGCCCCGGGGATCGCCCTCGAGCCTCAGCGCCTCCCCACTGACGAGTACGACCCCCACAACCGATCCCACCGCCCCCACCCATACCAGCGGGCTCAAGCGCTCGTGTCCGACCGCGACCGAGAGCGTGGCCGTGATGATGGGTATGAGCGCCAGGATCAGGCTGGCGTTCCCCGCCCGGGTCAGATCGATGCCGAGAACGAACAGGAGCTGGTAGACGACGTTGCCCAGGATGCCGAGGCCCAGGAGCGGGAGCCAGTCCCCACGCGGCATGCGGAGAGCGCCCCGGAAATGGAGTGCAGCGAAGACGAAGGCCGAGGCCAGCAGGAACCGAAGCGAGTTGAACGCGAGCGGCGCGAACGCGTCCAACGCCCTCTTCACGATGGCGAAGTTGGCACCCCAGATGAGCACCAGGAGAAGGAGCCCTCCGTCTCCGCCGCCCCCCGCCATCGGCACGGGCCCGCCCGCCTGCGCACCACGGGCCCCGTAGCCAGGTTCTTCGTGCTCTCGAGTCAATGCGCCACCGCCGTCTCCTTGGCCGCGTCCCCTGGAAGTGGGCGGGATGATCGTACATCCGGGGTTCTCAGTCCACCCCCGGCCACCCATAATGCTCCCTGTCCGGCGTGCCCACCGTGCGGCGGGATATCAGGTCCGGCGTCTCAGGATGGGCCGGTAGTCGGGCCATCGTGGCCCTGCGCACCCCGCACCGCGTGACCGCCGAACTCCCGGCGCAAGGCAGCCAGGAGGCGGTCACCATAGGAGTCGGGCTGCCGGGACCGGAGGCGCTGGATGAGCGACAGGGTGATGACCGGTGCTGGCACGTTCAGTTCGATCGCCTCGGCCACCGTCCAACGCCCCTCGCCGGAATCCTCGACGTACGGGGCCACGCCGGCCAGGTCCGCGTCTGCCGCCAGTACGCTGGCGGTGAGGTCGAGAAGCCAGGACCTGACGACGCTCCCGTGTCGCCAAACCTCGGCTATGGCCGCCAGGTCGAGGTCCATGTCCTTTCTGGCCTTCAGTATGGCGAAGCCCTCGGCGTAGGCCTGCATGAGTCCGTACTCGATGCCGTTGTGGACCATCTTGGTGAAGTGCCCGGCGCCTGGGGGCCCCACATGTGCCCAGCCCCGGTCGGGCGCGGGTGCCAGGTCCTCGAGGACCGGGCGTAGTCGCTGGACCACGGCATGGTCGCCGCCCACCATGAGGCAGTATCCTTCCCTCGACCCCCAGATCCCACCACTGGTGCCTACGTCCAGGAAGTGAACTCCCCGGCTGGCGAGCTCGGCGGCTCGCTGGACGGAGTCGGTGTAGCGGCTGTTCCCGCCGTCGATGAGGGCGTCGTCCTGGTCGAGCTGTGGCGCGATGGCCTCGACGGTCAGCTGCGTGGGGGCACCGGCGGGCACCATGATCCAGACGTGACGCGGCTGCGGCAGCAGGCTCGCCAACTCCGCGGGGGAACTGGCGACGGTAGCTCCGCGCTCCGCCATGGACGACGCGGCGTCGGTGTCGATGTCGTAGACGAACAACTCGTGGCCGGCATGGAGGAGGCGAGTGGCCATGTTGGCGCCCATGCGGCCCAGGCCGATGAGGCCGAGCTGCATGCGGGTGGGATGGTTGGCGGATTCCATGAGCAGGCTCCCATCGAGGCTGAGTTCGAGCAGCGCACCGTTGCAATGGGCGGGCCGGGACCTTGCGTGTTGGCGACGGCGTGGAATCGGAAGCCCTGGCCCTTGGCGTGGATCTGGGTACCGGCTCCGCCCGGGCATTCGTCCTTACTGGCACCGGGCGCAGGCTGGGCGGGGTCCGGCTGCCGTATCGTTGGCGTACCGGGTTGGACGGCTCGGTCGAGGGCGACGCGGACCGGATCGTGGAGCTGGTGTATGCTGCCATGGACGGGGCGACGGCCACGCTGTGGCCGGGCGCTACCGTTTCTGCAGTGGGTTTCTCGGCGCTCTGGCACACGCTGCTCGGGGTGGACGGGCGTGGTCGACCCGTCACGCCTGTCTATGGCTGGAGCGACACCCGGTCGAGCGCCGCGGCCGCGGCGCTCCGCGCCGAGCTCGACGAGGCCGGCGTGCACCGGAGAACCGGCGTGGTCCTGCATCCCAGCTATCCGCCGGCGAAGCTGCGCTGGCTCCGGGATGCGAAGCCTGAGCTGTTCGGCCGGGCTAGCCGCTGGCTGTCGCTGCCCGAGTACCTGTGGCTGAGGCTGACGGGTGAGCACGTGGTGGACCTGTCCGTGGCGGCCGCCAGTGGCCTCCTCGATCAGCGGGCAGTGGAGTGGGATGGAGAGGTCCTGGAAGTGTGCGGAGTGGGCGTGGAACAGCTGGGCAAGGTGCTGGTCGGCGCCGGGGAGACCGCCTTTCCGGGCAGCGGGGTGGCCGGAGCCGCCCGCTGGCCGCGGTTGCGGGATGCGCTCTGGCGCCTGCCGGTAGGCGATGGGGCGTGCGCCAACATCGGTAGCGGCTGCCACGATCCGACGGGCGCGGCCCTGAGCGTGGGCACCTCGGCGGCGCTGCGCGTTGTCGTCCCGGGCGGTTGGCGGAGCCCGCCCAGGGGCCTGTGGTGTTACCGCATGGACCGGGACCGTACGGTGCTCGGCGGCGCCATTTCCAATGGTGGCGTGGTGAAGGAGTGGCTGGAGAATCTCCTGCGTCTCCCGGCCCGGGGCGCGGAGCTGGACGCGTTACTGGACGCACGTGAGCCAGGCGGCCACGGTCTCGCGGTCCTGCCCTTCCTGGCTGGTGAGCGGAGCCCCCACTGGCCGCTGAGCGCGGCTGCGACCTTCTCAGGCATCAGCCTGGCCACCAGCGCCCTGGATGTCTTTCAAGCGGGTCTCGAGTCGGTGGCCTACCGGCTCGTCCTGCTGCGGCGGCTGCTCCGGGAAGCGGTGCCGGAAGCGGTGGCGGTGGTGGCCAGCGGCGGCGCCCTCCGGCGCTCCCCCGCCTGGGCCCAACTCGTGGCTGACGCCCTGGGAGAACCGCTCCTGCTCACCTCGGACCCGGAGGCGTCGAGCCGCGGCGCGGCCCTGCTGGCCCTGGAGGCGGCCGGCGTACTGGACGTGGCGGGCGTACAGGCCCCTCCCAGCACCACCATCGAGCCCGACCCGGAGCGCCACCTGCTCCATGCCAGAGCGTTGGAGCGCCACAGTCGGCTCGAGACGCGGCTGCGCTGAACCCGGCGCGCCCCGCCGGCGCCGGACCTGCTCGCCCGGCGTCGGACTGGGCTTCGAGCATCGAACTCCGAACTCCCTCCGAACTCCGAGCTCCGAACTCCGAGAGGCTGTCTGGCACACCCGCAGGCTTCGAGGGTGGCACAATCTTCGAACAGCTTGACACGGAGGGCGCGGACGAGTCGGAGGACGCGGAGTGGGTATGGGTAAGGGTATGGCAATACAGCCCCTCAACACGTTACACGTGCGATATACGTATAACGTACGTGTAATTCCCCCCATTCTGCGCCAGCGCTCGTACGGCTCTGGTCTCCGCGTCCTCGGTCTTCTCCGCGCCTTCCGTGTCACGCTGTTTCGGAGCCCTCCGTTTCATGCTGTTGGAATGTTCGGCTCGCCCCGAGGCATGAGAATGATAACTCCTCATTGCCAACAGTTGCGCCGACACCGCTCTGTGCTGACCTTCCAGGGCGAGGTGTACCCAACTGTTCAAGGAGCTGCTCGAGATGCTTAGGTGTCGTGGCCTTGGAAACGGATCGCTGTGGACGGCGATCTGGGTTGTCGGTCTGCTGGCGTGGCCTGGTGCCACGGCGGTGGTGTCGCAGGAGCCGCTCGGCGCGGCGCAGGCGGCTACGGGGGAGCTTCGTCCCATAACCCACGAGGACGTGTGGCTTGCGAAGCGGCCTGGCGCGCCGGCTGTGAGCCCGGACGGCCGATGGGCCGTCTTCTCCCTGCTGGAGCCGGCGTACGCGGCGGCGGACCAGTCGACGGACCTGTGGATCGTAGCCACGGACGGCTCGTCCGCGGCGCGTCGCCTGACTTCTCGCCGTGGGGGCGAGAGCGGTGTGGCGTGGAGCCCGGACGGGAGCCGGATCGCCTTCTCGGCTCGTCGTGACGGTGACGACGCGTCCCAGATCTACGTGCTGGACCTGGAGGCAGGCGGCGAGGCCCAGCGTGTGACGAGTATCGCCACGGGGGCCCGCTCCCCCAACTGGCGCCCTGATGGCGGCGCGATCCTGTTCGCCAGCACGATGTTCCGGGATGCGGAGGATGTGGAGGCCCACCAGCAGGTCGCCGACGAGCGGAGGGGCCGCAAGCACAACGCCCGCGTCTACGATGGCTTTCCCATCCGGAACTGGGATCACTGGCTCGACGACATCCAGCCCCGGCTGTTCGTGCAGGTGCTGGACGGGGAGCAGCCACCCGTGGACTTGTTGGGCGGGACGGACCTGGTGGCGCAGGCCGGCTTCGACGGGCCCGGTGACCTGGGTGCCACCTGGACGCCGGACGGCGCCGGTGTGGTGTTCGTCGCCACCACGGACCGTGACGCCACGGCCTATTCGTCCGCGGCCATGCACCTCTACCAGGTGGACGTGGCCGGCGGTGAGCCCCGGCGCCTGACCGAGGGTGCCGGTAACTACGGCAACCCTACCTTCTCTCCGGATGGTCGTGTTCTGTACGCTTCGTTCCGACCGAGGAACGAGTTCGTCTACAACCACACCCGACTGGCCTCGTTCTCATGGCCGGCCGTGGGCGACCGCCGCGTCCTGACGGCGGGCTGGGATCGTTCGGTTTCGGCCTTCGTCCCGGCGCCTGACGGTCGGACCATCTACATCCTGGGCGAGGACGCGGGTCACGACCGGATCTGGTCCATGCCCGCCAGGGGCGGTGATGTGCGGCCTCTGAACGATGAGTTGTCGGGCGTGTACGGCGGGCTGAGCGTGGGCGGGTCATCCCGGAGCCCGGTGCTGGTGGCTCAGTGGCAGAGCGCGGTGTCACCCATGGAGATAGTGCGGGTGAACGTCCGGGACGGCGCCCACCGGGAGATCACCTCGTTCAACGAAGGCCTGCTGGACGGGGTGGACGTGCAGCCGTTGCGCACGTTCTGGTTCACGAGCCCCGAGGGTGAGGAGATCCACAACTTCCTGGTCCTGCCGCCCGGCTTCGACGAGAACGGCAGCTACCCGCTGCTGGTCCTGATGCACGGCGGCCCCCACAGCGCGTGGAAGGACCAGTCCCACCTGCGCTGGAACTACCACCTCCTGGGCAGCCCCGGGTACGTGGTCCTGTTGACCAACTACAAGGGCTCGACGGGGTTCAGCGAGGCTTTCGCCCAGTCGATACAGGGCGACCCGCTGCGTGGGCCAGCGGACGAGATCAGCCTGGCGGCCGATGAGGCCATCCGTCGCTTCCCCTTCATCGACGGCAGCCGCCAGGCGGCGGGCGGCGCCAGCTACGGCGGTCATCTGGCCTACTGGATGAACGGTGTGACGGACCGGTACCGCACGCTGATTGCCCACGCCGGCGCCATCAACATGGAGAGCCAGTGGGGCACCAGCGACTCGATCTACCACCGGGAGGTGAACTTCCTGGGTCCCGTCTGGGAGCAGGGCCCGGTGTGGCGGGACCAGAACCCGATCCGTCACGCGGCCAACTTCTCCACGCCAATGCTGCTCACCATCGGCGAGCTGGACTACCGGGTCCCGTTGAACACCACCATCGAGGCCTGGAACCTGCTCCAGCGGCTCCAGATACCGAGTCGACTGATCTCGTTCCCGACGGAGAACCACTGGATCATGACCGGGGAGAACAGCCGATTTTTCTACCAGCAGGTCCACGACTGGCTGGACCGGTACCTGGCGGACGGTTGATCCGACGGGGTTGACGGCGCTGGCCGCAAAGCGCCGGAAGTGGAGCGATAGTTGTGAGGGGCCGGCGGTCGCGCGCCGGCCCCTCTATCACCTTCAGGGCTCGACGCGCACCATGTCGGTGCAGTGGGCTTCGCGACAGAGCCGCAGCGTGTCCGCCTCGAGCCTGGCCCGGTAGCCGTCAGGGACCACATCCGCCAGCCGCCCCGTGGGCCGGAGATAGATCCCCTCCCGGTCCGGGATGGCTGTGTACGTCCCCTCGCCGGACAGGGCGCCCGCCTGCATGGACCACGTGCTGTCCTCCCGCAACTCCACGATCCAGTCCATGTCGTGGTCCACCGCCGACCATTGGCCTACCACGGACGGCTCCGGCTCCTCGCAGCCGACGACGACAGTGCAGGCGAGTGCCAGGGCCAGGACGGGCGCGACGGAGCGAAGACGCATCTGATCAGTCGGGGTTCAGTATGTCGGTGCGGCCCAGGCCAGACCGTCCGGCTCGCGTCCCACAGGGATCAGGCGAACGACCTCACCGACCTCCAGGTCCACGACCGCCACCACATCTGCGCTGGCCGCGGCTACGTATACGTGCCGACCATCGGGGTCCGCAAGTACGCCAATTGGTACGGCGCTCCCCTCGAAAGCCAGGACCTGGGGCCCCTCGTCGACCACAGGGGCCTTGATCGGCGCCACCAGTTCCTCCTGCCGATCAGCGACCCGGAAGACCCGTAGCTCCGCCGAACGGGCGTTGGTCACCATGGCCAGCTGGCCGTCCGGCGAAAAGACCACCCTGATGGGAAAGTCGGCGGACGGCACCGTGGCCAGGACATCCAGTTCCACGGCGTCCAGCACGGTGATAGTGTTCTCCGCCCGGTTGCTCACCCAGACCTCCCGTCCATCCGGCGTGACGGCTACGCCCTCCGCGCCGTCGCCCGTCGGTATGCTCCGCACGACGCTGGCGGAGGCGACATCGACCACGGTGACGCTCCCCGAGCCGATGTTGGCGACGAAAGCGCGACTGCCGTCAGGCGTGATGGCCACCTCGTGGGAGACCCTGGCTCCAGTGGGCACGGCGGCGAGCACCCGGCGTTCCGGGACATCCACAATGGTGAGGGTGCCATTGCCCTCCGTGGTGACGAGCACCCGGCGTCCGTCGGGGTGCCAGACCAGGCCATGGGGTCGGGTCTGCTCAGCCAGGTCGATGGTGGCCACCGCCGATAGCTGGGCCAGGTCCACCAACGTGAGAGTGTTGCCCGGCGCCTCCCGGGTGCCGTAGTTGCTCACCACCGCAAGGCGTCCGTCCGGAGACACCGCCACCTCGTGGGGCGCGTTTCCCGTGGGGATACGAGCCACCTCGTCGCCCGACCGCGGATCCACGATCGAGAGGGTGGATTCGCCCTTGTTCACAACGAGCAGGCGGCCCTGGTCCGCGGGTGCGTCGGCGGGGATGGCGGTGCTGGCGGCAACCGGGACCGTCGTAGCCAGCCCGATGCCCCCCAGGCAGGCGACCAGAGCCAGAAGGGCCAGCGGCAGGTGCGGGTGGTTCAATGTATCCTCCTCAGCGGTAGAGGGTTCGTCGCTCGACGGACTCGGCTATGGCATCCAGCGCCAGGATGACGAAGCGTGTTGCCACCATTCCAGCGGCGATCAGTGCTATGAGCTTGAGCTCCCTGGACATCTCCATGATGCGCTCCTGTTCGTCGGTCAGGCAATGCTCTCTCTCGCGTTGCGCGCGCACGGAGCGTGCCTGGCCTCGGCCAGCCAGGCTCAGCCTGTCGGGCGCAGGGGCCAGGGCGCCCTGATGATGAGGGCACCGAGGGCGCGGAAGGCGCGGGCGCGGTGGCTCATGGCGTTCTTGACGGAGACGGGCACCTCCGCGAAGCGGGCGCCGAGCTCGGGCACCTGGAACAGGGGATCGTATCCGAACCCTCCCCCGCCCCTGGGCTCACGGGTGATCGCCCCACCCACCGTGCCCAGGGTGACCAGGGCGTTACCATCGGGCCAGGCGATGGCCGCACAGCAGACGTAGCGGGCTCCTCGCCGGTCCTCCGGCACGCCCTCGAGCTCCTGGATCAGGCGCTGATTGTTGGCCTCATCCAGGTCCAGACCCGACAGGTCGTCCCTGCCTGAGAAGCGTTTCGTCCGGACCCCGGGCCGACCGCCCAGGGCGTCGACCCGGAGGCCGGAATCATCGGCCATGGTCACACGCTGGAGGCGGCTGGCGAACCATCGGGCCTTGGCCAGGGCATTGTCGCGGAAGGTGTCGAACTCTTCCAGCTCGTCCTCGACTGGGTCGAATGGCACGTCCAGTTGCCGGAGGTCGGCCACCTCGAGGCGCAGGGGTCGGAGGATGGCCTGGATCTCCCTGGCCTTGGGCTCGCTACGGGTGGCCAGGAGTATGCTGGTCATGGGCGAGGCGCTGTCTGCTCCAGTGCCAGGTGCTGGAGCTGGTGGAGTCGGCGGATCCCATCGGTGGACAGGTCCAGCAGCAGGTCCAGCTGTGCCCGTGAGAACGTGCCGTGCTCTCCTGTCCCCTGCACCTCGACCAGGCCGCCGTCCTCGAGCATGACCACGTTCATGTCGACCTCGGCGGCCACGTCCTCGGTGTAGTCCAGGTCCAACCGCGGGTCTCCGGCCACCAGGCCCACGCTCACGGCGGCCACCAACTGGCGCATGGGAGATCGGTCGATGCGCCCCCGCCCCGCCAGCCACCCACAGGCATCGGCCAGAGCGATGGCGCCGCCGGTGATTGCGGCGGTGCGGGTGCCGCCATCCGCCACTATCACGTCGCAATCCACCAGGATGGTGCGCTCGCCCAGGCCGGCCAGGTCGATGGTGGCCCTCAGCGACCTGCCGATCAGCCTCTGGATCTCCTGCGTCCTGCCGCCCACCCGTCCGCGCTCCCGCTGACTTCGGGTATGGGTGGCCCGGGGCAGCATGGCGTACTCGGCAGTGACCCAGCCTGCGCCGGCACCCTTGCGCCAGGAGGGCACGCCTTCCTCCACTGAGGCCGTACACAGGACCTGGGTGCGCCCGAAGCTAACGCGGCACGAACCCTCGGCGTGGGGCGCCACATGGCGCTCGAGCACGACGGCGCGCAGCTCGCCAGCGGTACGGTCGGTTCTGGGTTCAGCCATGGGTCTCCAGCCGCTGGATCAGACGAGTGGTGGAGCGGCCGGCGACGAAGGGCAGGATCACGACCTCACCGCCGGCGGCCCGGACCTCCGCCGCACCCACCACGTCCTCGGCGCGGTAGTCCCCGCCCTTGACCAGCACGTCGGGGAGGAGCCGAGCGATCAGCTGGCGTGGCGTGTCTTCCGGGAACGGCGTCACGGCATCGATGCAGCCCAGGCCGGCCAGGACGTACAGACGGTCACCCAAGGACACCAACGGACGACCCTCTCCCTTGAGCCGGACCACTGAATCGTCGGTATTCACGCCAACCACCAGCTCGTCTCCGAGTTGCCGCGCCGCGTACAGGTACTCCACGTGGCCCCGGTGCAGGAGGTCGAAGCAGCCGTTGGTGAAGACCAGTCGGCCGGTACGGGGCCGACCGAATTGCCGGATCAATGTCTCGCGGTCCTGAATCTTGTGTTCCGGCCGGATCACCATTGGGACTGGGCGCCGTCGATGATCTGCTGGATGATGCTGGCGATGGCCTCTTCCTGCCCCATGGCATCGGACTGCGTATCGGGACGGTAGGCGCCCCGACCGAGGACGCGCTGGGACTCCCACCGGATGAGATGGTCCCGCACATCTATGAGCTGGACCGAGACCGTTATGCGGACCTCGTGCGCCGAGGCGGCGGGAGCCGGTTGACCGGGTGCGGTGGGGGTGAAGCTCTGCGCCGCGTCGTCGTATGAAGATATGACGCCCCGGACGATGGCGTGGGCAGCCTGCTCGCCAGCCACGCGGACGCCCAGCTTGCCGGGCAGCTCATCCAGCATCGCCGCATACAGCTTCTGGTCCAGGTCGAACTGGGGCGTCTCGTTCTGGAACGGCTCGATGTAGATGGTCCGGATGTGAGGCGGGAACCCGCCCCCTTCGAACCCGTAGTTGCACCCGCCCAGGACGGCCACCACGGCCAGGGCCAGGCCCAGCTCAACGGCCCGGCGTCCAGATGTCCGGCGGAAATGGCTCGACTTCATCCACCCTCTCCAGGTTCAACATCAACTCCGCGACTGCGGCGGGATCCTGATAGACGGCCCGCGCCGGGAGTCGAGGCTCCATCTCTCCACGAAGCTCCACCGCCAGTCGCCGCCCCGGCTCGTCCCACCGGACGGTCCGGAGCCGACCCCGGTACAGTATGTACCAGAGGGTACCGCCCCCCACCTCGTAGTACAACTCCGTCTGGTCGGCCTGCTCGCGCGTTCCGACCAACACCGCGTTGGCTGGCGGCGCCACCACGCCCAGGACCGCCCACATCAACGCCGGCGGCGGGATCATCGGGCCCTGGACCCCTGGCGGCAGGCGCAGATCCGCGCCCACCAGCGCCGCGCTAAGATAGGTATCCCCACGAGGGCCAAAGAGGTCCAGGCGGGCCTGGTACGGAGGCTCGATCCGGGCCACTCCCTGACCCGTGAAGCGGGCATCACCTTCCATGCCCTCCCAGGCGAAGACCACCCGGAGCGGACGATCGGGCGCCGTCGCCTCCACGATGGTGGCGGCCACGTGAGGTTGGGCAGTGGAGGGCGACGGCGGACCGACGGCGCAGCCGGTTACCAGCAGCGCCGCGAGCGGGATGATCGCACGGTACTCGGTCACGGCAGCACTCCTTCAGTGGCTGATACGGATGGTCGGCAGCATGTCGCCCTGCACTACCCGGTCCATCGCACCATGGCCGGACAGGACACGGCCGAAGACGGTGTAGCCCCCGTCCAGGTGCGGCTGGGACGAGTGGGTGATGAACCACTGGCTCCCGCCGGTGTCGGGACCGGACAGGGCCATTCCCATGACGCCACGACCGTACCTGAGCCTGTTGATCTCATCTCGTATAGTCCAGCCCGGCCCTCCGCTGGGGTCCCCGGCGGGCGCGCCGTCCTGGAGCACGAAGTTTGGCACGACCCTGTGCCAGACGCCATCGTCATAGTATTCCGCGGCGGCCAGTGTCACGAAATTATGAACGGTCAGGGGCGCCTCCTCCGCCAGCAGCTCGACCCGGATGTCGCCGTGACGGGTCTGGAGGTTTGCCACCGGCCGGCGGGCTTCCGACAGTGCCGGTGCCACGTACTGCTGGACGATGTGACGATAGAACTCGTGGTCATCGGCGGCCGCCGCGGCTGGCGGCGGTCCCCACCGGTCGCCCAGGGCGTCGGCCACAGCTATGCGGATCCAGCGGTCGGCGGGCGGCTGGAACCGCTGAAAGAAGGCGGCGGCAGGTCCAGGGGACAGTGTCTCGATGGTGCCGAGCGCGCGTACGGCGGCGATGGCGGTGGCCCGTGCCTGCGGGTCGTCGACCGTCCGCTGATAGGCATCCATGATAACGGGCGCGTCCTGCTGCCGCAGTAGTGGCCCCAGGCCGCGGAGGGCCACCGTCCGCTGACGGGGGTCGTCCGCCCCCACGGCATCGAGCAGGAGGCCGCGGAGGGTTGCGGTGGCGGCGTGGTCCAGCGCCGGCCGGCCGGCCAGCGCACCAGCCGCTTCGGTGGCAGCCACAGCCACCCGGGGATCGGGATCGCCCATGAGTGCCTCGAGGAGGGGCGCCGCCGCCGGCCAGCTCAGGGGCGGGAGCGTCCGTGCAGCCGCGTACCTGGCCTCCAGGCTCCCGCTGCTCCACTCGGTGACGATCGGCAGCGCCACTTCCGGTTCGACAGTGCCGAGTGCGGCCAGGGCGGCGGCCCGGACCGGGATCGAGGCCTGCTGGTCCTCGACGAAAGCGACGAGGGTGTCGGCCACCGCATGGCCCAGCTCGGCAATGACGGCTGCCGTGGCCACGCTGACGTTGGGGTCCTGATCCCGGAGTCCGGCGGCCAGGAGCCCCAGGGGCGCTCTCTCGCCGAATGTGCCCAGGGCCCGTAGGGCGTTGATGCGGACATGGGGGTGCTGATCACCGGCGGCGTCCGTGAGGCCTTCCAGGGCGGGCTCGCCGAGGCCTGCGGGATCGGCGATTCTGGCGGCGAGGCCGCGGGCGGCGAGGGCGCGGACGCGGGCGTCGTCGTCCTCGAGGCCCGGGAGCAGCCAACCTGCGGTCTCGGCGTCGCCAATCCTGGTGAGTGCCAGGGCGGCGCGCCAGCGGAGCTCCGGGTCCGGGTGCTGGAGGAAGCGGGCGGCTGAGACGGCGCGACCCGGACCGGCGGCGAACCGCCAGACCGCCAGGAGCGCCTCACCGGCTATGGCCGATGAGATGGCATCTTCGGCGGGATAGGCGCGGCGGAGGACGTCCACCACTTGGGCGCGGGCGGCGTCGCTGCCCAGGCGGCCCATGGCTCCCACGATCTCGACCACTACCTTCGTCTCCTCGCCTCTCACGGGCACCCAGTCCGCGGGCGCGGCCCCGCGCAGGGCGTCGAGTGTGGTGGCCGACGTGTCACCCAGGAGGCCCAGCGCGAAAGCGGCATCGGCGCGGACCAGGGCGTTGGGGTCCTGGCGGATGATCTGGGCCAGGAGCGGGACTGCGCCGACATCGCCGATCCGACCGGCGGCGGTGACGGCTCGCCGTCGGACTTCGGTGTTGGGCGTCGAGGTGAACTGCCGGAAGCGCTCCGGGTCGAATGTGCGATGATCCTCGAGGCGAAGGATGGTGGCGATGTCGTCGAGAGCCTCATCGGTGAGCACCGTCTGCTGCCGGTCGGGTCCCGGTGGGAAGGACGGGGCGCGGGGCGCGCAGGCGGCGCTGCCCAGGCAAGCGACGAGTGCGGCGGCTAGTATACGGCTCACATGGCCTCCCGGAAGAGGTTCAGGATCGATTCAGGCAGCCGGCGGGGCCGGCCATGGGCGTCCAGGGCGACAAGGGTGGTCCGGGCCGTGGCCAGGAGTGCCGGGCTCGGCTCCTCCCGGTGGACCTGGTAGCGGAAGTCCAGGGCCCTGGACTTCACCGAGTCGAGCCAGGTCTCCACCCGAATCAGGTCGTCGTATCGTGCCGGCGAGGCGTAGCGGACGGCCGCATCAGCCACGGCGAGGAAGCAGCCCTGCCTCTCGATCTCGGCGTATGGGAGACCGAGACGGCGGATGTATTCGGTCCGCCCGATCTCACACCATGCCAGGTAGTTGGGGTGGTAGGCGACGCCCATCTGGTCGGTCTCTCCGTAACGTACCCTGAACGAGCTGGACGTGTGGCGGATCATGGGCGCTCCGGTCGGTGGAATCATCAGTGACGGCGGCAACATATGGGCGATCGGGATACGGTGCCATGGCGTATCCGGCTCCAGGCGCCTACCTTCGCGCGCATGTCGAAGCCCGCATTCATCACTTCCGACATCCACCTGGGCGCCGTACCTCGTGGGACCGAGCGTGCCTTCCTGGAGTTCCTGGACCACGTGGGCGCCGAGGGAGAGAAGCTGCTCATCGCGGGCGACCTGTTCGACTTCTGGTTCGAGTACGGCGAGGTCATCCTGGGCCGCCATTTCCGCGTTCTGGCCGCGCTGGCTGAGCTGGTGGATGCGGGCATCGAGGTCCTGCTGACCGGCGGCAACCATGACGCCTGGGGCGGCGGCTTCCTGCGGGACCACGTAGGTATGACCTTCCACCCGGACCGTGTGCGCACGGAGATAGCGGGTCGGACCGCCCTGATGGTCCACGGCGACGGGCTGGGCCGGGGGGACCTGCACTACCGGGCCCTGAAGGCGCTGATCCGGAGCCGACCGCTGGTGGGCGCCTTCCGGGTCCTCCACCCGGAGCTGGGCCTGCGGATCGCCCGGCGGGCGTCGTCCACGAAGACCAAGGCGGGCCCGACCCCCGAGGAGGGGTCCATGGACCGGTCCCGCTTCCTCGAGGAGTGGGCGCTGGAGCAGCTGGCGGCGGAGCCGGACCTGGGCTGGGTGGTGTGCGGGCACTCCCACCGGCCGGCCGTTAGCCAGGCCGCTCCGGGTCAGTACTACCTGAATGGCGGCGACTGGCTCACCCACTGGAGCTATATCACCGTGAACGACGGCGGCGACCCGGTGCTCCACAGCTGGCCGAGGTCCGACTGACCTGATCCGGCCACCTGGCCGGCGCCTATCCGTTCTCCAGCCGCTCGGTGTGCAGGCCGAAACCGTCGATGTCCACATGGCTCACGTCCACCACCAGCCCGTGGGTAGCGCGGGTGCCGAACTCACGGAACTTGAGGGGTGAGTCGCTCACCAGGAACGAATGGACGGGAGGGCCGTCGGTCCGTGCCATCCGCCGGTCGGCCAGGATCCGGGCCACCGCCGTCGCCGTCTCCTCTCCGGAGTCCACCAGGCGCACGTCGGAGCCCACCTGGTCCTGAAGCAGGCCACGGAGCAGGGGGTAATGGGTGCAGCCGAGGATGACCACGTCCACGTCCACCTCCTCGAGCGGGCGCAGGTACTCGGCGGCCACGGCCCTGGTTACGGGGTGGTCGATCCAGCCTTCCTCCACCAGTGGCACGAAGAGGGGGCAGGGCTGGGCGTACACCCGGCCGTCCTCACCCAGACGACGGCGGAGGGCCAGGTCGTATGCGCCCGAGCCGATTGTCCCGGAGGTGCCGAGAACGCCGATCCTTCCCGTGCGAGTGGCCTCCACCGCAGCGCTGGCCCCAGGCTCGATGACCCCCACGACCGGGACCTCCAGCTCTTGACGAAGAGCCTCTTCCGCGTGGGCGGTCGCGGTGTTGCAGGCAACGACCAGGAGCTTCACGTCCCTGGAAAGAAGCAACCTGGCGGCCTGACGGGAGAACCTGCGGACCACGTCCGGAGACTTGGAGCCGTACGGGACCCGGGCGGTGTCCCCGAAGTAGAGGATGGACTCGCTGGGCAGACGACGAGCCAGCGCCGCCGCCACCGTCAGGCCGCCCAGACCGGAGTCGAAGACGCCGATGGGGCGGTCCCGCTCCAGCGCCGTCAGGAGGGACGTCATGGTCGTCTCCGGGGCAGCGGCACCTCGACGCGGAACGAGACGCCGCCGTCCGCCTGGGGCTCCATGCCTATGGTGCCGGGGAAGTCGGCCAGGTGCGCGGTGACGAAGGCATCGATCCCGGAAGCCAGAAGCCAGAACAGGGACCACGCTATCCAGTCCTCCCGCTGCTGCTCCCGCGACTGGATCAGCCCTCTCAGGTCGCTGCCGACAAGGTCATTCTGTAACGTGTTGCCCAGGAGGTTCGTGGTATCGAGGACAGCGCGCATGGAGTCCGGGTTGGCGGGCAGACCGGGACCCGGCGGCGCATAGATGAGGGAGTCACGGACGTGGGCGGTCCGGATGTCGAGCCGGTTCCGTGCCTCCTGGAGCCGGGTCTGGTTCTTGAAATTCATGAACCAGTTCCCTGCCCACCCGGAGAAGTAGATCCCGCCACGGGTGTAGGCGCCGAAGGCGGCCTGCCCCCAGCCAGGTATGACCAGTGACCGGATGAAGGCCCCACCGGGGGACATGGGCCTGATCTCGTCTTCCGGGATCGCTGGCTCCAGCACCGGCTCTTCCAGCAGCGGGACCGTGTCCGGGAGGAGGGGCAACGTGTCGATGGGAACGGGGACCGTGTCCGGGACCTGGGCGCCCAGACCGCCGACGCCGCCGGCGACCAGGGCGAGCGTCAACAGGATATGACGTCCCATGGTTATAGCCCGGTCATGACGGGCAGCGCCTTCGGCAGCACCCGTAGGCTCAGGGTGCGGGCTTCGGGCGGCTCGTGCAGCTCGCCATCCATCTGGAAGAATAACGGGTCCGGCCCGAGGGCCTCTATCTCGACCTGTGCAGCGCGGTACATCTCCACCTTCGGGTGCTTCTCGTGCTTCCCTCGCATGACCATCGGCAGGGCGCGCAGGGCGCCCAGGTACGACACGCGGTTCACAATACAGATATCGAACCTGCCGTCTTCAGGTTCCGCGTCGGGGCAGATCCAGAAGCCGCCGCCGATGCAGCGCCCGTTGGCGGCGGCGATGATCATTACTTCCCGCTCTATGGCACTGCCGTCCAGGCGGATGCGCATGGGGATGGCCTTGTAGCGGACCAGCGCGCGGAGCACCGCGGAGAGGTAGCGGCCCACGCCCGGGGTCGCACGACCTCGCTTCCTGAGGATCTGACGGACCACCTCCACATCGATGCCGGTGCCGGCGGCATTGATGAACCAGTGCTCCGCGCCCTGCCAGACGGCGTGGGCCGCATCGAAGCGGCGCATCTGCCCCTGGATCAGGATGTCCAGTGACCGGTCGATGTCGTCCAGCGGGCCGACCAGCTTGGCGAAGTCGTTGCCACTGCCCACGGGCAGGACGCCCAGGACCGGGCCCTCGACTCCCTGGAACAGGGCTCGAAGCAGACCGTTCGCCGTTTCGTGGACTGTACCGTCACCACCAGCGGCCACCACCAGGTCTACACCTGACCGGGCAGCTTCCAGGCCCAGCCGCACGGCCTCCCGCGGCGCGGTGGTGGCCACGATCTCCGCGCTGATCCCCCGGCGCTCCATCCCCACCAGGATGTGCTCCGACATCTGGCTGGCGCGCCCACCCCCGGCGGTGGGATTGAGAATTATCCTGGCTCTAGGCATGGACCTGATGCTACAGGCGCCGCAGCAGCAGGTCAATCGCTGCCCACTTCATCCAGAATGGTGGCGACGGCGGTGCTCACCGCGCCAGGATCGAAGCCGCGACGAACCAGGTGACCGTACAGCCGCCGCCTGGCCCGATGACCGTCCTCCGCCGTGCGGCCCGACGCCCGCAGCAGGTCGCCATTCTTGCGGGCCCAGGCCCGGGCGGCCTCCAGCGCCAGGACCGCCTCATCCACTTCGTCGCCGGCCAGGACCGACTCGATGGCGGTGACCGCCGTGGATTCGTCCACACCTCTGCGTCGAAGCTCTTGTATCAAGGCCCGTCGACCCCGGGGACGGAACCGGAGCCGGTCTCGCACGAAGGATTCGGCGAAGGCGCGGTCGTCCAGATAACCTCGCTCGTCGAGCCAGGAGATGGTGTCCTCCACCACCCGGTCGGGAATGCTTCGCGCCGCCAGGCGCCGGCGGACCTCCTGTTCCGACCTGGCCCGATGGGCCAGGAGGCGGAGCGACGCGTCACGGGCCAGAAGCACCTGGTCCTCGGCCTCCAGCTCCTCGAGCCGCCCGGCATCGAGAAGGTCGCCCACCACCAGTCCCGAACGGACCACGAGGTCCAGCGCCAGCTCCGTACGGGGCTCGTCCTCCTCGTCCACATGGATGACCGCCCGTTCCCGGCGGGCATGAACGGTAATCTTGGTGATCCGCATGGAGGTGGTGTAACCTCAGATCGCCACTTCGGTACCTGGCGACTTCGTGGCATGGGTCGAACATGTGGACAGCGGTGACGAACGTCCCTCCCCATTCACGGGAGTGTGTGGGAATCGAACCCACCCAGCAACCCCGTGGGTCGCCGCAGACGGTTTGAAGCCGCCGAGGACCACCAGGCCCCATGCACCCCCTCGGCCGTTACAGGCCGGACACTGATGGTACACCAACCGTGTATACCGGGCAAGCAACGACGTGCTCCGCTGCCCCGCTAAGGCGTTGCTGCACCGACACTTAGGCATTTCCCGGCGGCATGCAACGTGCACCTGGGAAGGGGCGGGGAAGGCCTGGATCGGGGCTTCCCACAGGAGACAGGTGAAGGGCGCTGGAAGGCGCCCTTTTTCGCTATGAAGACTTTGAGCAGCAGCATTAGAGGTTGGCTATGAATAAAATGATCCGGGGCGGATTGCCCGTAGCGGCTGCGGTCATGCTGTTGAGCGGGTGCGCTCACGTGGATAGGACGTCCGGGACTGATTCCCCGTCTCAGGCGCCTGCCACGGTTGAGGTTTCGAACCACAACTGGGCGACGATCAACGTCTACGCGGTGCGCTCGTCCATGCGCTCCCGGCTGGGGACGGTGGAGAGCAATGAAACCAGGACGTTCCGGGTGCCTGACACGATGATCGCGGGGGCGGGCAGCATCAGGCTCATGGCTTCGCCCATCGGCTCCACGCGCACACATATGACGGACGAGATCCTGGTACGACCAGGAGAACGAATCGAGTGGAACCTTGAGAACTGGTTACCCATGTCCAGCTACGCAGTCTACTCGGGGCGCGTGCGGTAGCACCAGAAGAGGCCGGCTCTATTGCCCGCTTCCTCCGTCACCCAGACGGGGATCGACCGTCTCGAAGATGCTACGCGAGCCATCCCGCCCTATAGCTATCACCTGGTAGGGCATGGGATTCGGGCCCGCCATCCCGGGCGAGCCGATAGGCATGCCGGGCACGGCAATCCCGTGGATGTCGGGCTGCTCCTCCAGCAGCCGTTGGATCACATGTGCCGGTACATGACCCTCAACCACGTAGCCTCCCACCACGGTGGTGTGGCACGATCCCAGGTCCAGGGCCACGCCATGCTCACGCTTCTGCGCCACGATGGCGTCGTACTCCACTATGTCCACCGTGGCTACACTGAAGCCGTTCTCTTCCACATGGTCGATCCACAGGTCGCAGCACCCGCACGCAGGTGACTTGTATACCACCATGTCCGCGTCCGACTGCTCCGCGGCGGTCGGCTCCACGGAGGGCCGCGACTCCTGCGCCCCGTCACACCCCGTGAGCGCAAAGATCGCCGTAACCATGGCCAGCGGTATCAAAGCTCTTGTCCGCATGATTCTCCTACCAGATAACGATAATCATTCCTCTACCGGGATCGATTACCCCCTAGGTCAACGGAAGGTCAAGAGGGGAGGTGTTTGCCTGGCCTCGGCGGTGAGCCTGGGTCCGGGGGCCCTTGGCGGGTTGGGGGCAGGCCGGCTCAGGCGGCGGGGTGCTCTCCTGCGGCTGGCGACTCTCTGTTCCAGGCTCATTGCTCCCTCCTTTCCCGAACTCCGACCGCCCCGCACCACCCATGCTCATTTCCTCCTGCGCTGGCAGGCGGACCGTCGGGCTGGTAGCTTCGGCGCTCGACGCAGTGATTGGTGAGCGTTTTGGATGAGTGTTGAACCTGCCCCACGACCCTCTGGGACGTTGCTGCCCGGTGTCGCCCTCGGCATCCGCTACATGGCGGCGGCGGCGTTGTTCTTCAGCATCATGAGCCTGCTGGTGAAGGTCGCGGGACAGCGTCTACCGGTGCAGGAGGTGGTGCTGGCGCGCTCGTCAGTCGGCCTTGCCATATGCGTGTATTCGTTGCGCCGGCGTGGCATCTCCCTCTGGGGGGAGCGAAGGTGGCTGCTTCTTGCCCGTGGCCTTCTGGGCTACGCGGGCCTCAGCTGTTTCTTCTATGCGCTGGTGCATCTGCCGTTGGCGGAGGCGACGGTCATCCAGTACACGAATCCGGTCTTCACGGCGGTGCTGGCGGCCATCTTCCTGGCGGAGCTGATCCGGCCTCGTGACCTGCTGCTGGTCCTTGTGAGCCTGGGCGGCGTGGTCCTCATGACGCGTCCCGCGGTGCTGTTCGGCGGGCTGGACGCGGGTCTTGACCCGGTGGCGGTGATCGTGGCGCTGGCGGGTGCGGTGTTCAGCGCCGGGGCGTACGTGACGGTCCGTCGGCTGAGCCGCACGGAGGACCCGGTGGTCATCGTATTCTATTTCGCCCTGGTGGCGACTGCGGGCTCGATCCCGCTCACGGCGGTGAACCCGGTGCTGCCCACAGGGTGGGAGTGGGTGGCGCTGGCGGGTATCGGTGTTGTGACGCAGGCGGCGCAGGTATTCCTGACCAAGGGCCTGCGTGAGGAGCAGGCGGGTCGTGCCATGGCCGTCGGGTACATGCAGATAGTATTCGCCGCCGTATGGGGTCTGATCTTCTTCGCCGAGTTCCCCGACTTCTGGGGCGGTGCCGGTGCGCTGGTGATAGTCCTGGCCACGGCGGGTCTGGCGCGGCGGGGCTGACGGGCACGCAACCTGCCCGGTTGTGGAGCCGCCGCGGAGGCTACGGCGGTCTGCGTTGGCACATCACACCTCGGGGGTGGCCGTGGGTATCAACAAGCTGGGCGCGATCTGGAAGAGCATCCAGGACAGCCTCTGGTTTCTGCCTGCGCTTCTCACGCTGGTGGGCATTGCGCTGGCGGTGCTCATGGTGGAGCTGGACTACCGTGGGATCCTGCCAGAGCGAGACGACCCCGTCTGGCTGTACACGGGTTCGTCTGCCGGAGCCCGCGGGGTGCTCACGGCCATCGCACAGGGCATCATCACCGTGACAGGCGTGGTCTTCTCGGTGACCATCGTGGCGCTCCAGCTGGCATCGACGCAGTACTCGCCCCGTGTGCTCAGGAACTTCGTCGGCGACCGGGCCAGCCAGGTGGTGCTGGGCGTGTTCATCGGCACGTTCACCTACGCCTTGCTGGTGCTGCGGGTGGTCCGTGGTGAGGACCCGGTAGCATTGGAGGAGGAGGACTACTTCATACCCCACCTGTCAATCGTGGTGGCGGTGATCCTGACGTTGGTGAGCATCGGCTTCCTGATCTTCTTCATCAACCACCTGGCCCGGTCGATCCAGGCGTCGGTGATCATCCATCGGGTAACGAGGGACACGCTGGACACCATGAAGCGTCTGGTGCCTGAGCGTTTCGGCGAGCCGGCGGAAATGAGGGTGGAAGGAGTGACGCCCCGGGCCCAGGGCACGATCGTGACGGCGCGGGAGAGCGGCTATGTGCAGGGTATCGACCCGCACGGTATTTCGGCCCTGCTCGACAAGGAGATGCTGACCATAAGGCTGGACCGGGAGGTGGGCGACTTCGTGCTGACCGGATCGGTGCTGGGCAGGGTGTGGCCGGCTACTGTCCAGGACGATGGCGAAGTGGCGGACAGCGTCCGGCGGTCCTACATCCTGGGTGTGGAACGCACGCAGTACATGGACATAGAGCACGGGGTGATCGAGCTGGTGGACATGGCGATAAAGGGGTTGTCCCCTTCCGTGAACGACCCGACGACGGCGGTACTCTGCGTGGACAGGCTGGCGGAGATCCTGCTGGCCCTGGCGCACCACGGCTCCCCCGGCCGGGTCCGACGGCGGGAGAACGGCGGCGTTCTGATCCTGCCCAGAACGGAATTCGAGCGGTTGGTGGACACGGCCTTCGACCAGATCCGCCATTTCGGGGTGGGCAACCCCCAGTTCGCGGCCGCGCTACTGGACCGTCTGGCCCAACTCGGGGAGCTGCTTCCCCGTGACGCTACCAAGCCGGTAGAGGGGCAGGTGGGTGCCATCATGAGGGACGCCCGCCGGCGGATCGAGGACCCGACAGACCTGGGTAAGGTGGAGGACGCGGCCCGCCGCGCGCTCCAGGCCCTGGACGGCGCGGGCCGGACTTCCTGACCGGACATTGCCCGCCGGGAGAGATGCTGTATTATGACGGCCATGAAGATCCGGTACCTCGATGGTGAGCGACTACGCCGGGCACTGTTGGCGGCGTGTGAGCATGCCCGCGAATCGAAGGCGGAGCTGAACCGGATCAACGTCTTCCCTGTCCCCGACGGCGACACCGGCACCAACCTGGCGCTGACCGTGTCGTCGGTCGCCGACGAGCTACGCCGCAACCAGGACCACGACGCGGGCTCGGTAGCGCGGGCAGCCGCGTCCGCGGGGATCATGGGCGCCCGGGGCAACTGCGGGATGATCCTCTCCCACTGGCTCATCGGGTTCTCCGAAGCGCTGCGGGAGCGGAGCCGCGTCAACGTGGACGACCTGAAGCGGGCCCTCCGTCACGCCGCTGATCACATCTACGGCGCGCTGGAGAAGCCCGTGGAAGGGACCATGCTCACGGTGATGCGGGAGACGGCGGAGGAAGCGGAGCGGAGCACCACCTCGGACCTGACGGTGTTCCACACCCAGATCCTGGCTCGTGCCCGCGACGCGCTGGCCCGGACACCGGACCTGCTGCCCACGCTGCGGAAGGCGGGAGTGGTGGACGCGGGGGCCAAGGGCTTCGTCCACTGGCTGGAGGGAGTGGGCGCCCTGATCCACGGCGATCCTGTAGCCGCTTCCGAAGCCCCTGTGGAGTTCGGTGACGCAGAGCCAGTGGCCAGCGCCGAGTTCCCCAGGGAAGGTGGGGGCTTCCGCTACTGCACCGAGGTCCTGGTCCGGGGGGACACGCTGCCGGCGGAGCCGGTGGTGCGTTCGGTGCTGAGGGACATGGGTGACTCGCTGATCGTGATCCGCAGCGCCGACCTGCTCAAGGTCCACGTCCACACCGATGACCCCGACGGGGTCCTGACCTATCTCCGGGGCGTGGGCCGGCTCGAGTCCCACAAGGCCGAGGACATGGTCGCCCAGCACCAGGCGGTGGGCCGGGGCCGGGTCGGGACGGCGAGGCGGCCGGTGACGGTGATAACCGACAGCGCGTGCGACCTGCCCGAGGCAGTGGTCCGGGCGCACGGGATCCACGTTGTACCCCTGTCCCTGATCTACGATGAGCGAGTGTTACGGGACGGGATCGACATCGATCCGGCTACCTTCATCGAGCGACTGCGCCGGGGCGAGCACCCCACCACGTCCCAACCGCCGCCATCGGCGTTCTTCGATGCCTACGAACGGGCGTCGAAGGACGGTGAGGCGCTGGTCACGGTCCTGATCTCGGGAGCGCTGTCCGGCACCTTCGCATCGGCCCAGACGGCGGCGAAGCAGGTTGAGGGAGTGCCGATCCACCTGGTCGACTCCCGTGCAGGGTCCATGGGCCAGGGGCTGCTGGCGCTGAAGGCGGCGGAGCTGGGCGAGCTGGGCATGCCGCCGGAAGAGATCGTGCGCGAGGTGGAGCGGATCCGGGACAGGTCCGGCATCTTCTTCACCCTGGACACCTTCGACCGGCTGATCGCATCCGGACGGGTCAGCCGCGGCCGCGGCTGGCTGGCACGGGTTCTGGGGATCAAGCCGATCCTGGGGACCGATCAGGCCGGCGCGATCCGACCCGAAGCCAAGGTGCGGGGCGCGGAGAGACTCCTGCCGCGGGTGCTCGCCATGCTCGACCAGCGGATCGGCGACGCCAATGAGTTCCGCTTCGGTGTGGTGCACGTGGACGCCGACGCCGCCGCGGAGGAGGTGCGCGGCGCCCTCCTGGAACGCTACGGGCCACGAGACATCCTGCTGGGCCCCGCCACACCGGTCCTGGCCACCCATATCGGGCGCGGGGCGTGGGGCGTGGCGTATATGGTGGAAGACTGAGGTAGCGGCCGGCCGGCCCACGACCCGACCCACCAGGTGACCGCCGCCGACCTTTCGTGGCCTCAGCCTTACTTCACGAGGGCGACGGCGTCGATCTCGATGCGGACGTCCATGGGCAGCCGGCAGACCTCCACGGTGGCGCGCGCGGGGCGGTGCTCGTCGAGGAAGCTACCATAGACGGCGTTCATGGCGGCGAAATCCGCCATGTCGGTCAGGTAGACGGTGGTCTTCACCACCGTGTCCAGTCCGGCGCCGGCGTTCTCGAGAATCGCCTTCAGGTTCTTCATGACCTGTTCGGTCTGGGCGGCCACGTCGTTGCCGCCCACCAGCTCCATTGATTCGGGGTCCAGTGGGATCTGGCCGGCTGTGAAGACCAGCTCCCCCACCTTCATTGCCTGGCTGTACGGGCCAATGGCGGCGGGGGCCGCGGACGTCTCGATCCTCTTCAACTCTGACATATCGTAGCTCTCCCTCGGAATTCGGGTTATGAGTCGATGTGCGCACCGGCGTGATCCCGGAGGCTGTCCAGTATCTCGTCGGCCGTGACGGTAGCGACCCCGGCCTTTCCCACCTCGATGCCTGCGGCGTGAGTGGCGAGCACTGCACCCTCCTGGCCGGTACCGCCCGCCGCCAGCACGGCCGTCACCACCGCCGTGACCGTGTCACCGGCGCCCGAGACGTCGTAGACGGCGCGGGCCACGGCGGGCACGAGCAGGAGCTGACCCGCGTCCCCTGGCATCAAAGCCATACCGTCCTGCCCGAGGGTGACCAGGAGATGGTCGCACTCCAGGCGCCTCCTCGTCCGCTCCATCCACTCGGCGTCGGCGGTGTTTACGTTGGCCCTCAGCGCCGACGCCAGCTCGGACCGATTGGGCTTGAACACGGTGCAACCGGCATACTGGGAGAAGCGCTTCGCCTTCGGGTCCACCACCACCGGTATCCCGTTGCGCCTGCCGCAGTCCAGCGCCGCTTCGATGACCGCGGGAACCATGACGCCCTTGTCGTAGTCCTCCACGACAATGGCGCTGGCGGCCTCAGCCGCACTCTCTACGTGTCGACGCAGCGCCTCGGCGTCGGCAGGGGCCAGATCATCGTCTGATTCCCGGTCGTACCGCGCTACCTGCTGGTAGCCGACCAGGACCCGCGTCTTGACGGTAGTGGGCCGGCCCGGGACCGGGCGGGCCCCTACCCTGCCAATGCCCAGCTCGTCGCAGGCCTGCTCGAACTCGACGCCCGCTCCGTCCCCACCGATCACACCGACGAGCTCCGTATCCGCACCCAGGACCGCGAGATTGGCCGCGACGTTGGCCGCACCGCCCAGCCCGCGCCACTGCCGGTCCACACGGACCACCGGCACCGGTGCCTCCGGTGATATCCTGGTGGCGCCGCCCCGGAGGTAGACGTCCAGCATGAGATCGCCTACCACCAGGACACGGATGCCGCGGATCCGCTCCAGTAGCTCGGCAGCTCGTTCAATTTCGATTTTCGGCATCGGCAGCAGGCACGGAACTTGTGTCTGAGCAGGCTCGAACCGGGCCGCGAGAAGGTATCCCTGAGGACCCCAGTGTGTAAAGCTCCAGAGCCCGGCAGAGGCAACCGGGATGAACGGGATGGCTGGCATTGTCGCCAAAGTCGATGGATGGATTCAGGGCACGGCCATCGGTGTGTATCAGTACTTCACACTGGCGGGCCGGGCTTCCCGGTTCATCGTGGCGCGTCCCTTCTACTGGCGAGACGCCCTGCGCCAGATGGACCGGATGGGGGTCGGGACGCTGCCCATCCTCCTGCTCACCGGCCTCTTCACGGGCATGGTCCTGGCACTACAGAGCTCGGTGGCGCTCCAGCGCTTCGGCGCGGACATGTACGTGGGGAGCCTGGTAGGGGTGTCCATGGTGCGGGAGCTGGGCCCGGTGCTGGCGGCGCTGATCTTCGCCGGGCGCGTGGGCTCGGGCATCGCGGCGGAGATCGGGTCCATGCGGGTGACGGAGCAGCTGGACGCGTTGCAGAGCTTCGGGACGGACCCTATCAAGAAGCTGGTGACTCCCCGGATCATCGCAGGGGTGAGCATGCTCCCCATCCTGACGATTGTGACCAACGCGGTGGGCATCTTCGGCGGCTTGGTCGTGACGGTGTACGCGGTGGGGATATCGGCGGACGTGTACCTGTCCGGCGTGTGGAGCACCCTGGCCCAGTCGGGATTCATTTTCGGTGTCTTCCCCCGGGACTTCGTGGTCGGCCTGGCCAAGCCGCTGGTCTTCGGCGGCGTCATCGCACTGACCGGCTGCTATTACGGGATGGCGGCGAGGGGCGGCACGGAGGGAGTGGGGCTGGCCACGACGCGAGCGGTGGTGACGGCCTCGATCCTGGTGCTGGTGGTCAACTACTTCCTGACCCAGCTCCTCATGGTCCTGATGCCGGCGCGGGGATGAGCAGGGGCATGGGAGAGGGGATGCGGCGGAGGGACCGGCTCGAAATGGACGACCCGGTCCTGCGGCAGGTGATCCGTCGGGAGCTGGGGCCGGATGGAGAACCCCACGGCGCCGCCGCGGCGTCGGGGCAGGTTGTGATCCGGATGGAGGACGTGCACCTGTCGTTCGACCAGCCGGTCTTGCGAGGTACGTCGCTGGAAGTCCATGAAGGAGAGACTCTCCTGGTGCTGGGCGAGTCTGGCATCGGCAAGTCGACGATCCTGAAGCTGATCCTGCGGCTGCTGGTGCCCGACCAGGGGTCGGTCACGGTGCTGGGCCGGGAGACCAGGGACCTGTCGTTCGAGGAGGCGCTGGATATGCGTCGTAAGATCGGCATGGTCTTCCAGAACGCGGCCCTGTTCGATTCGGTCAACGTCTACGACAACGTTGCGTACCCGCTCCGGGAAAACACGGACCTGCCGGAGCCGCAGATCGAGACCGTTGTGCGGGAGCGGCTCGAGTTCGTGGACCTCGACCCGGAGACGGTGTGTGAAAAGCTGCCGGACGAGCTGTCTGGTGGGATGAAGAAGCGTGTGGGGATAGCCCGGGCGATCGCCACGGACCCACAGATCGTGCTTTACGACGAGCCCACGGCGGGTCTGGATCCGCTGACGGTGGGCACCATCGGTGACCTGATCCAGAAGCTGCAGCGGGAGCTGGGCGTCACGTCCATCGTGGTCACCCACGATATCCGGGCGGGCTTTCGGGTCGCGTCGCGGGTGAACCTGATCCGGGACGGCCAGATCGTGTTCGACGGGACGCCGGAGGATATGATCGCCGAAGACGATGCCTACATCCAGCGCTTCCTGGCGCTGAGCTGAGAGAGGTGACATGGCGCGAGGGAAGCTGAGCCGGGGGACGCAGAGGGCCAGCCAGGTGCGGGTGGGGCTGGTGCTGGTACTTGGCATCATCTTCCTGATCTTCGGCACCTACCAGGTGGGCCGGCTGTTCGACGTCTTCGCGCCACGGTACAACCTGATCACGCTGGTGGAGAGCGCAGGCGGCATCATTCCCGGCGCACCAGTCACGCTGGCAGGCCAGCGGGTGGGCCAGGTGGAGGAGGTGCGGCTCATCCCGGTGCACGAGCGGGTGAGCGAGGAGAACATCGTGATCAGGCTCGGGGTGAACCGGGCGGTGCAGGACCAGATCCGGGATGACAGCCGGGCCATGTTACGGACCCAGGGCCTGCTGGGTGACCGGTTCATCGATATCAAACCGGGCTCACCCACCCGTCCCATGCTCGAGCCGGGCGACACCATAGTGGTCGAGCCACCGCTGGACATCGAGGTGGTTCTGGAGACGGCGGCACGCACGCTGGACCACGTGCAGGTCATCGCGGCGGACCTCCAGGTGACGACGGAGCGGCTGGCCAGGGGGGAGGGGACGTTGGGGGCGCTGCTCACCGACGACCGGCTGTACCAGCGGATGATGGTGGCCAGCGCTGAGCTGGCCACGCTCCTGAACTCGATCAATCACGCGGACGGCACGCTCTCCCGCCTGATCCACGACCCCACCATGTACGAGCGGATGGACGTGGCGCTGGCGCGCCTGGATTCCCTGGCTGCCATGGTCATGGGAGGCCAGGGGACGATGGGCCGACTCCTCCACGACGACGGCCTGTATGAAGGGATACTCCGCATCGTCGATCGGGCGGACACCACACTCGCAGGGGTGGAGGGTCTCGTGCTGGACCTGACCGAGGCGGATGGCACCGTGCGCCGACTGATGGAAGACCCGGAGTTGTACGACCAGCTCCTTCGCGCCATCGTGGACGTGCAGAACCTGATCCAGGCCATCCGGGACGACCCGCGCGAGTTCCGACCAGAGGTCCGGGTGCGGGTATTCTGATCAGAGGACGAGGTATGATCCGGACAGTTGTATCGTACGGCTTGTGGGCGGCAATCGGGCTGCTGGCCCTGGCCTGGCTCCCGCTCCTGGCGGTGATCTTCATGGCCACCGCGCCATTCGATCCGGGCCGCTACCGGGTGGGACGTTGGTTCCGCCGGTCGGCGGTGACGGCGGTGAAGCTCATCCCCTTCTGGGACTTCCGCACCGACGGCGTCCGCATCAGTGACCCTCGTCGCCCCTACGTGGCCGTCTCGAACCATGAATCCTACGCCGACATCTTCCTGATCAGCCACCTGCCATGGGAGATGAAGTGGCTGTCAAAGGAGGCCATCTTCCGGATCCCGGTGATGGGCTGGATGATGCGTATGGCCGGAGACATCCCCGTCCGGCGCGGTGAGGTGAAGAGCCGTGCCCAGGCCCTCAATGAGGTACGGGACCGGCTCAGGAAACAGGTGTCGGTCATCATCATGCCGGAAGGCACGCGCTCCGGAAACGGTGACCTCCTGCCCTTCCGCGATGGCGCCTTCCGGGTGGCGGTGGAGACTGGCACACCCGTGCTCCCCATGGCGGTGGCCGGCACACGCAACGCCATGGCCAAGGGATCCATGCGCTTCAATCGCGCCCGGGCCGTGGTCCGGGTACTCGAGCCGGTGGAAACCGCAGGACTCGGCCCGAAAGACGTGCCGGCGCTGCGGGACCGGGTACGAGAGATGATCGCCAGCGCGAGGTCAGACCTGCAACGAGAGATCTACGGCGCTACCGGGGCAAGCGGGCAGGGCCACCCACCCGGCCAGACCAGGGCAGAGACAACGGACGGGGCGCGCTGAGGACCGCTGGTCCTCCCGCTACCCCGCCCGCCACGTCGATATCCGTCCGTCGACCTCAGGCGCCGACCAACAGACCGCCGCGCTGGTAGATCCGGAGCTGGGCGTCGGAGAACGGCCGCCCCTCGATCTGCGAGCCGTCCGGCCGTCGGATCGTGCCGGCCTGGAAGTCGACTTCGATCTCCTCGCCGTCCTGGATGGCGCCAGCGGCGCCCTCGGCCATCATGATGGCCAGGCCCGCGTTCACGGCGTTCCGCTCGTAGATGGCGCCGAAGGAATCGGCCACGATTGCGGCGATGCCCAGCGTCAGGAAGCAATCCACCGCCTGCTGGCGAGAGCTGCCGCAACCGAAGTTCTTGCCGGTGACCACTATGTCGCCGGGCTGCGCCTTCTGCGCGAAGTCCTCCCAGCCGCTCAGATTGTCGAAGGTGTACTGGCCCATGAGCGCAGGATCAGTTATGGCCAGGTAACGGTTGTGGTAGATCATATCCGTATCGATGTTGTCCACCGGTATGACCCACGCCCTGCCCTTCACCACCACCGGCCGCTCGCCACCCTCCGGGTCGTGGACCTGTGGCTTCACCGCCGGCGCTGCCGACGCCGACGAAGCGGCCACCACCGGCGACGCCGCGGGACGGACCTCGATGGAGCCCAGCGCGTCGACGCTGGCTATCACACCGGCCACGGCGGAGGCCGCAGCTGTCTCCGGCGAGCCCAGGTAGACCTCGCCCTTCCCCTGCTTGCCCACGAAGTTCCTGTTGCCGGTACTCACCGTCACCTCGCCAGGCCCGTTCTGGCCGACCTGGCCCGCGGCACAACCCGCGCACCCGGCGTTGCTCAGCAGAGCGCCCGCATCCTTGAACAGCTGCAACGAGCCGTCATCCAGGAGACGGCGCCAGATGGCGTCGGTGGCCGGCACCACCTTCAAAACCACGCCAGGCGCCACACGGCGACCCTCCAGCACGCGGGCGGCAGCCACCAGGTCCTCGTAACGGCCGTTGGTGCACGAGCCGATGAAGACCGAATCCACCGGCTTGCCCTGGACCGAAGCCACCGGCACCACGTCCTCCGGATGACCCGGCCGCGAGACCAGCGGCTCGAGACCGTCGATGTCCACCACCACCTCGCCGGCGTAGCTGGCGTCGGCGTCCGCGAGGACCGGCTCGATGGACGGCAGGTCGCTCGCCACCGCCTGACCGCCCGAGGCGGCGAGGAACCGCTCACGCGCCCGCCGACAGTACTCCAGGACCTGATCGTTCGGTGGGAACAGCAGCACTATGCCTCCCATCTCCGTGCACATGGACGCCAACGTCACCCGTCCGGCCAGGTCGAGCTCCTCCACGTAGGGGCCGTACAGCTCCGCGGCATACCCCAGCAGGCCGTTGGCGCCGAAATGACGCGTCAGGGCCAGCGTCACGTCCTTCGGCGTCGCCGCCGGGCTCGGCCTCCCCTTCAGCGTGACCCGCAACGTGCGCGGGACAACGAACCAGGTGGTGCCGTAGGCGAAGGCGTGGGCGATGTCCTGGTCGCCCATGCCCTGACCGAACGCGCCGATCGCGCCGAGGATATTGGCGTGGGAGTCGGTGGAGACCAGCGTGCCGCCCGGGCCGACCAGTCCCTCGTCGATGGCCACGTGCGTGCCGATGCCGGCATCGATGTCGTATACACGAATGCCATGCTCCCGCGCGAACAGCCGGCAGACGTGCTGGTTCGACGCGTAGCTCTGGTCCGAGCCCCCGGGGTTGCAGTCGAACGTGAAGAAGGTACGCCCTGGATCGGCGATGGGGAGCCCGTGGTCCCGCAGGTTCTTCACCACGTTGGCACCGCCGAAGTCACGCGCGATGCGGGCGTCGATCTCGATGTCCACCATGTCACCCGGCACTACGTCACGACCAGCGTGGGCACTGATGATCTTCTCGATGATGGTCCTGCCCATGGACGACCCCTTCCGGTTAGCGGGTAGCGGATAGATGGGTATATATACCCGCGATGTTATGATGCCGGGCACCGTGCCGGCAATGGGAGTATTCCTGATTCCGGGTCGGGCGACCTACGGGTGCCGTCCCGGCGCGGAACCTGCCAACTTCAGGAGTTATGCAAACAGATGATCACGACCGCAAGGACACACGGGTGTCTGCAAGAGTAGTACTGGGGATCGTGGCGGTGCTGGCCCTGGCCCTCGCCATTCCGCTGCTCCTGTTCCCGCACGAGGGACCGCATGACCCGATCCGTGACCAGGTGCCGGGGGACGTGGCGGAAGAAGTGGTCCGGGCGGATGTTACGGAATTGCCCGCACGGGCGGCGGCCTTCCTGGAGACCGGCCGGCCGTGGCGAGCGGCGCGCGTGATGCGCCGATACATGGAGGCGGTGACGGACCCACCGGCGGACCATCGCCTGCTGGCCGCCCGGGCGGAGGCGGGTTGGGGCGGCTGGCCACAAGTCCAGGAGCTGCTGGAGGGCGTGCCGAACCTGGATACGTATGAGGGAGGGATCGGTCTCTACCTGCTGGGTCGTGCCCGGGACGAGGCCGGCGATGCCACTGGAGCGGCGGCGCTGTACCGGGCCTTCCTGGACCTTTCACCTGCCGGCGGGACGCTGGACGATCAGCGCGCCGCAGCGCGACTCCGACTGGGCCTGGCTCTGATCCGGGCCGGTGACAGAGAGGCGGCCCGGCCGGAGCTGGCGGCAGCGGCCGAGACCGCCGCCGGGGCCGGTCTATGGCTGGAGCTCCTGGAGGCGGACGCCCTGGCGGCCACTGGCGACACCGCCGCGGTGCGCCGCCTGGTTGCCCCCTTCGACGACGGTGTGCCAGGACTCCGGGCCAGACGGGCCAGGGTGGAAGCGGCCCGCCAGGCCGGCGACCTGGCCGGCGCACGAGCCCTGGCGAACCAGGCCCGGGCCTGGGCTCGAACCGAACTCACACGCGCCGAGTTCCTCGTGACCGCCGCAAGACTGGCGATGGCCATGGGCGACACCGCACCCGGTCGCGCCGCCCTGCGCAGCGCCATCGACCTCTCACCGGCCACACCCTACGCCAGGATCGCCGCAGACCTGCTGCGGGAAGGACCGATGAGCCCGCACGACCACCTGGCGGTGGCACGGGTCTATTCCGCACAGGGGCTCCACGAAGCCGCCATCGACGGCTACCGCCAGTGGCTGGCCGCCGGTGCCGGCACCACGGCCGAACGAGCCGCCGTGCACGTGGAGCACGCCAACGCCCTCTTCTACTCGTTCCGCTACGACGAAGTGGCCGAGGCCCTGGCGCCCGTCGCTCGACGGAACGAAGCACATATGCTCATGGCACGGACCGAGAGCCACATGGGCAATCCGGAAGAGGCAGCTCGCCTGTACCTGGGCGTGGCCAACAGAGCGGCCGGTACGGCCACCGGCGTCCTGGCCCTGTACCTCGCCGCCAGCTCATGGCACGACCACGGCCACCCGAAGCGAGCCCGGGACCTGTATGGACGTGTAGTGACACGTTATCCCGGGACAGCGTACATGGGACTGGCCATGATGCGGCTGGCAGGCATGGCCTACCTCGAGGGGGATCACCGGGAGGCGGCGCGGCTGTGGGAGGAATACCGGAGTCGTTATCCTCGTGGGCAGTTGTGGTTGCAGGCCACGTACTGGTCGGGCCTGGCCCACGAGGAGTTGGGGGAGGCGGCCACGGCGCGCGCTCAGTTCGAAGCGGTTCGGCAGCGGGAGCGGGATTCGTATTACGCGCTGCTGGCGAGTGAGCGATTGGGTGTTCCATTCTGGCCGCTGCCCGGTGGTGTGGGTCCGGCGACGACGGTCGAAGCGGACCGTATCGTGGCCCGCTGGCTGACGGGAATCGATCTGCTACGGCAGGCGGGGTTCCCGTACGAGGCGTCCGGGGAAGTGGACCGTGTGGTCAGCGGAGCTGGAGGGGATGTGCCTACGCGTTATGCCCTGGCGGAGGCGCTGGCGGAGCGCGGATACGCGCAACGCGCCATCCGGATAGGCCACGGTCTCCCGGGCTCCGCGCAGCCAAACCGGCGTCTGTTACGCATCCTGTATCCGTTCGCGTACCGCACGCTGATAACGGAGGAGGCTCGCGACCGCGGGCTGGATCCCTTCCTGGTCTCGGCGCTGACGCGTCAGGAATCCATGTTCGAGACACTGATAACGTCACCCGCGGGCGCCCGCGGTCTGATGCAGATCATGCCGGTCACGGGCCGGCTCCTGGCGGACGCGGCGGGTCTGGAGGAGTGGGATACGGAGGTGCTGTACCATCCGGAGATCAACGTGCACCTGGGCACGCGCTACGTGGCGCAGCACATGGACAGCTACGACGGCTTCCTGCCGGCGGTCTTCTCGGCGTACAACGCGGGGTCGCACCGGGTGGAGTGGTGGAGCGAGTTCCCGGAGTACGGTGACGCCGAGCTGTTCACGGAGCGGATCCCGTTCCGCGAGACGCGAGACTATGTGAAGATCCTGACCCGTAACATGGCGATCTACCAGGGCCTGTACGGCTCGGACTGACCCTTGTGGTTGCTCAGGCTTGGGTCAGGATCCGCACTTCGCCGTCCTCCTCCCGGATCTGATAGGTGCGGACTCGGTCGGCGGCGGGTCCGGCGCGGACGTCCCCGTCCCGGACGGTGAACTGAGACCCGTGCCAGGGGCACTGCACGGTGCCGCACATCATGGCGCCGCCCGCCAGTGAGCCGCCGCGGTGGGGGCAGCGGTCGTCGAAGGCCACGTACCCGTCCTCGGTCCGGGCCAGCACGATGCGCCGGCCGTCCAGGTGGACGAGCCTCATCTGGTCCACGTCCAGCTCATCGCTGCGGGCCACCACCGGCGATGGAGAGGACTTCCGGGTCTCACTCCACTTCCCTGCCCCGGCGTAGCGGTGATCCACCCCGATCTGGTTCCGGTAGACCAGCGTGCCGCCCATCCAGCCGCCCATGGTGAGTAGCACGAGTGCCACGGCCCACACCACCAGGGCCAGCGGCGATGGCGGCCCATCGATGCCGCCGCGGACCCAGAGCCCCACGACGAAAAGGACGACAGCGCCCACGTTGACCAGGGCGTGCCGGGTCGCCCGCTGCTTCCCGGTGCTGTCGGGGGGGACGGTACGGAAGTAGTCGACGGTGCCGGGCACGGCGGCGACCAGGCCCATGACGACCCCGGCGATGGCTAGCAATCCGCCCGCCATCCACAGCGCCTCGGCGGCCCAGATCATCCCGACCAGGTCGGCGAAGAATGCCCCCACCAGAAACGCGATGGGGAACGGGATCAGCATAGCGTGGATGGGATGGCCCTTGAAGCTGGCTGCGCTCCTCATGGCGACTCCTTTTCCCTCGACCTGGTCGCGGTTGCATGCCAGCGGCGGGTCGCTGGCCGCGTGCGGCGCATCGTGACGCATACACCGCACCAGAAGGCTCTCCGCTGTCGGGTGCACCTCTCGACCTGTGAGCGCGCAACCATGCCGACCTCCTGTTCAAGATCCGCCCGACTGCCCCCGGATCCACAGTGGCATGTTTGCCGCAGGCGCACATACGGCGTTTCGCCCATTCTGTTTCCCGGAGCGAGGAGACGGTAACGAGCCGATGAGTCCTCGACCAGCAGCGATCCGCATCGAGCCGGACTGGCACGAAGTGCTGGAAGTGGTGCGGCGCGCCGCGGACGGAGCCCGTGTGGGGGTTGTCGGTCGAACCGGCTCAGGGAAGTCGACGCTGGCCAGTTGGCTGTCTCGCTCCCTGTCGGAGACCGCGTCCACGGCGATCCTCGACGCGGACCCCGGCCAGGGCCGGATCGGGCCGCCGGGTACTATCGGCCTCGGCTTCGAGTCAGGCCGAGGAACCAGTTTGCGGGCGCTCTGGTTCGTGGGTGCCACGTCACCGGCCCGGCACCTTCTGGACATGGCAGCGGGTCTCGTGCGGCTGGCACGACGAGCCGACCGGTCGGGCGTCCGGTTCATGGTGGTGGACCCACCTGGGTTCCTGGACTTCCCAGCGGGTCACGCCTTCCACCTCCGGTTGATCGAAGTGCTCGAGCTGGACCACCTGGTGGCGTTGGACGCCACCGCCCTGGAACCCGTCCTGGCTTCGCTGCGCCGACGCCGACGACCCGCGGTGCACGAGCTCCGGCCGTCGCCAGCGGTGGTGGAGCGGAGTCGCGCAGCGCGCCGGGAATGGCGGGTCGCCCGCTTCCGGGCAGCCCTGGCCGGGGCCAGATCCCGGACGGTACCGCCGGAAATCCCGGTACACGGCCACCTGCCGGACCGCGACCAGGAGTGGAGCGGCCGCCTCGTGGGTCTGCTCGACCGGGACGGATTCCTGCTGCGGCTCGGGGTTGCGGAGGGGCCGACTGCTCACGGGCTGAAGGTCTGCGTTCCGGCACTGGACCTGGATGAGGTCTCGGCGGTGGCCGTCGGAACCGGCCGGGTCGACCCCCTCAGTCCGTGTCGGACTATAGACTCTCGAAAACGCCGGTCTTCCGATTCTTCCGCACCCGGTCCCAGTGGAACACCCTACCGTTCATGACCAGGTACACGCCCGGCGGCAGGACCTGCACCACGGCCAGTGCGCCGCCCAGGTTGAAGAGGCCGTCGGAGCTGCCGAAAGCTATGGGTATCATGGCGCCAGTCAGGACCACCGTCTTGCCCGGGACCGTTTCCGCCAGGACAGCGGCAGTCTCCACCATGGTATCGGTGCCGTGGGTTATGACGATGCGGTTCTCGGGCGCGTCCACGCACTGGCGGGCTACGAGCTCGCGGTCCGAGGCGGTCATCTCCAGGGAATCCACCATCATGATGGTGCGGATCTCGATATCGAGCCTGCATCGCCCCAGCTCCAGCATCTGAGGGAGGTGGGTGTCCTGGAAGTAGAGCCGGCCGTGGATCTCGTCGTATTCCTTGTCGAACGTCCCGCCGGTAACGAATAGTCTGATGGTCATGGTGGCAGAAGCTATAACCCGGAGAGGCCACCAACAATCGGGGACGCGCCCGACGCTAGCAACGGAGGGGCTCCACCAGCGGGCGTCGCTCCCGTGCCACCTCGGCGACCCAGGCGGGTAATGAGGCCGAGCACAAGACAACGGGTCAACGCGAGCGGAAGCGGGAATGGCGTACGAGATGGCGGAAGAGACGACACGAGGACAGGTGCTCCGGCAGGTGGTGGCGGCCATCGGTCAGCCGGAGCACAGCGTGGTCAAGGTCACCTGGCGACAGCACAGTAACGATGTGGGCCGGATCGAGCTGGACGACGGCCGCGTGCTGATGGTCAAGCTGGCTCGCTTTCGCTGGGCGGCGCCCGGGTTCGAGGCGGAGCGGCAGGCTGCCCGCCTCCTCCAGGACCGTGACGTGGTGGTGCCCCATCACCTGCCCATCCCGGACATGGTGGCGGGGCGGCCGGTTCTCTGCTACTGGCGTATCGAGCTGGAGACGAAGGCCTCCATCTGGCCCCGCCTGAATGGTGAAGCGCAGCGCCGGGTGCTCCGCACCTGGGGTGGGCTCCTGCGACGGGTCCACGAGGTCGACCTGGACAGCGTGGGTCGTCTGGGTGAGGGCAAGGACGAGCCGCTGGAGCACTTCCTGGGACGGGACGTGGGGCACCGGCTGGGACCGGCCGTGGCGGGGGAGTGGCCCGCCGGCTACGACTCGCTGAAGACGGCTCTGGCAACACTGCCCGAGCTGGAGCGCCGAGTAGGCGACCAGCCCCGGGTCCTGCTCCATGGCGATCCCCACGCAAGGAACGTGATGTGCACCGGCTACGCCGCCACCTGTGACGGGTTCATCGATCTCGAAGGAGCGGGCGGCGGGCCCAGGGAGATGGACCTGGCCAACCTGGTGGTCCTCCACGGCCCCCATTTCGACCAGCCACTGCCAGAGGACTGGTTCAGAGAGGTCCAGGCCGGCTACGGTCTCGAACTGGACCCCTTCGCCATGGACTGGTTCGCACTCTACCACCTCCTCAACCTGGGCTTCTTCTCCGCGCACGTGGGCCACGCCGAGCACGCCGCGGCGGTGGCCGCATCCGCTGCCGACCGGGCCGAATCGCTCCGCCGCCGAACCAATGGTACAGCACCTGCAACCTGAGGCGGTCAGAACACCGACTCTAGGGGTGCTGACGTGGCTCCCGTGTTGTACCTGGACATAGATGACACGCTGCTGAACTGGGCTGACGGCAAACCGAGGCCCGTCCCGGGAACACACGCATTCATGCGATGGGCCCTCGATCACTTCGAGGTCCGATGGCTGACCCGGTGGTGCCCGTCCGGCACCATGCCGGAGCATCTCCTGGTCGACCTGGCGAAGATGGTCCGGATCGATCCCGGCGAGCTCGCAAGCATCCAGGGCTGGAACTGGGATTACAGCGGCACCAAGGTGGACGGCATCTCCTGGGTCGAGCACCTGGCCATGGGCAGGGAGTTCGTTTGGATAGAGAACGGAGACGGCCTCTCCAACCGCGACTACCAGGTCCTGGAGCAGAACGGCCTACGTCATTGCCACCTGGACTGCAACGTCACCACCGACCTGAGAGCCCTCGACAGGACCCGCCGCGAGCTCGAGCGCCGCTTCGACCTGGCGCCGGCAGGGGCAGAGCCGCGACGCGATGTGGCCTGACCACCGGGAGATGTGGCTCAACTCGCGCCCCCGCCCTCCTCGCCGCGCCACCCGGTCTACCTATCTCAGTCCCCGATCCTTCCAGGGCAGCTCCGCTCGGGACCGCTCCGTCACGGAGACCCGCACATTCTGGAACGGTCCTTGCCCGGTCGTACGGCCGGACGAGAATCACCACGGCGGCGATCCTCCGGAACGGACATCTCCCATGGCCCAACACCCGAGCCACCCGAAGCCCCCGGCATCGATAGAGAACGACAACCTTGCGGACCGGTTCGGCATCTGTCAGTGGTTCCACTACGAGGACTGGCGGCTCCTTGATGCGACGGTGGAGGCGCTGGACGAGCTGGGTGTGCGGCACCTCCGGACCGGCCTGTCATGGGCGGACTACCATCGCCCCCGTGGCCGGGCCTGGTACGACCACCTGATGCAGGTCCTGGGTAGCAGCGACCTGGAGGTGCTGCTGTCGGTCTGGCACACGCCGCCATCGATCACGGCGGACCCGGCTGGCGGCAATTCGGCGCTTCCCCCCGTTCGGCCCCGTGACTATGCGGACTTCATCGATGAGACGATCCGCTCCTACGGTACCGTTTTCGACGCCATCGAGCTGTGGAACGAGCCGAACAACCCGTACAAGTGGGACCCCCGTTACGACCCGGATCACGAGATCTTCGCGGAGATGGTGAGCGATGCGGGCAACTCGGCTCGCCAGCGCGGCAAGGTGACTGTTCTGGGTGGGATCACCCTCCTGGACTACGAGTTCGTGCGGACAATGGCCCGGCACGGCGTGCTCGAGCACATGGACGTGCTGGGCATCCATGCGTTCCCCCAGATGTGGGAGCCCTACGCCACGTCCTGGGACCATCCGAGCCACTGGTACGGCTGGGAGCACAGGATAGGCGAGCTGGAGCGGACCAGCGGGCTACCGGTCTGGGTAACGGAGACCGGGCTGGCCACCTACCACAAGGGTGAAGACATCCGGTGTCGTGAGGATGTGCAGATGGCCCGGTTGCATGAAGCGCTGACGGCGCCGGCTGAGCGGATGTACTGGTACACGCTGTTCGACCTGCCCCCGAGCCGGGTGGCCATCGAGGAAGCCCATGGAGGCCCCCGTGAGGAGGCGGAGTATCACATGGGGCTGATCCGGTACCGGGATGGGTTTCTGGTGGCTGGGCAGGAGAAGCCGGCGTACGGGGCGCTCCGTCGTGCCCTGGCCGCCAGGCCAAAGGTCAAGACCGCCTGAACTCTGCCGCCTGGGCGTTGCCGACCGACCGGTCCCGGCTCACCGATCGGCCGTTCAGCCCGACCGACCGTTTCACTGCCGGCGCGATTCACATGCCACGTCGCCGGTGTGGGCCCACGTCAGCGGTGGAACTCCGACCAGCTCCCGTCAACCAATCTGTCCCCCTGAGGCAGGGCGTCGATGGCGGTAATCTCCTGGCCCGACAACTGGAATCCGAAGACGTTGAGGTTCGACCGCATCCTTCCGGGGTCAGCGGACTTGGGGATGACGGCGTAACCATGCTGGATAGCCCATCGCACGGCCACCTGGGCGGGAGTGACGCCGTGCGAGTCGGCGATCCCACGGATGGTCGGGTCCGCTGCCACACGTCCTCTGGCCAGGGGCGAGTAGGCGGTGACGGGCACGCCCAGGTCACGGCACACGGCGCTGAGCTGCCTCTGGTTGAAGAAGGGGTGTAGCTCGACCTGGTTGGTGGCCGGCGTGTGGTGGGCCACCGTTTCCCGGTGGTGGGATTCGGTGAAGTTGCTGACCCCCCACGCCCGTATCTTCCCCGCCTGGCGGAGGTCCATGAAGCCTTCGACGGTCTCGCCGATGGGGATGTCGCTGTTAGGCCAGTGGACCAGGAGCAGGTCCAGGTACTCGGTCCCCAGCTCACGGAGAGAGTTCTCGCAGACGGCCACCAGGTCCGAGCGGCCGAGACGGCTCCTCCACACCTTGGACGTGATGAAGAGGCTCTCCCGGTCGACGCCGCGGATGCCGCGCCCCACGGCGTCTTCGTTGCCGTAGCCCTCGGCGGTGTCGATGTGCCTGTATCCGACTTCGATGGCGAACCGGACGGCCCGTTCGCACTCGTCGCCCCTGAGCTCCCAGGTGCCCAGGCCGAGTTGCGGCATGGCGACGCCGCCGGGCAGCTGGATCGTGGGCACCTGGTTCGCGGTCCCGGTCATGATCGGGGGCCACTCCTGTCCACGGTTTCCCCTGCATGCGCTGTACTGGGAGCGGGCCGCTCCAGGAGCAGCCCCTCCAGCTCCGCCGCCCTGTGGCTGGCGGTGTGCTCCGCCAGGACCCGCTGCCTGGCGGCGACGCCGATGGCCCGGCGGTCGTCGTCGTGGAAGGACTCGAGGATCCCCACCACCTCCTCCCCGCTCTCGGGCAGCAGAACCTCCCTGCCCGGGGTGAAGAACGCGTCCAGCCCGTCCCAGTGGTCCGAGAGCATGGGTGCGGCACAAGCGGCGGCCTCGAACAGTCTGACCGACGGCGACCACCCCGCCCGGCGCATGTCGGCCCGGGTGAGGTTCAGCTGCCAGCCGGCGCTGGAGTAGAAGGCAGGATGCCTCGCCGGCGGCAGGTGGTCCAGGCGCCTGACGTTGGTGGGCCAGGTGATGTGGTCTGGATACTGGGGTCCCGCCACCATGAAGCTGCGCCGCTCCAGGAGCCTGGCCGGCTCGCTGAGGAGCCGCTCGAGGCCGGGCTGGCGGTCCGGCGCGTAGGTCCCCATGTACGCCAGGTCCGCGGCCAGGTCGGGGTCGCGCTCCACGGGCTGGTAGCTCTCTTCCTCGACGCAGCAGTAGAGGGGGTACGCGGACCGTGCCGCCAGCTCTCCTTCCAGCACCTGGCGGAGGAAGGGGCCGCCGGTGAAGGACAGGTACAGCCGCAGATCGGGCACCTGGTCGGGCCGGAGTGACACCGTCTCACCGCGGCGGAGCTGGGCGACGGTGACGGGGGTGTCGATGTCGTAGAAGGCGGGCGCGATGCCGGCGGCGAGGAGGTCGTCGATGACGCGGGGCCCGCGCTCGACGTAGGAGCCCACCACCACGGCGTCCGCCTCTCGCGCCCGGGCCAGGGCGTCGGGCGCCACCTGTTCCCAGTCGGGGTAGAGGTGCAGCTGGCAGAAGTCCGGGTCGGGCAGGTCCCGGCGGTGTCCCCGGTACCAGGGCGCGTCCCACTCGTAGAAGACGACGTCGTGCCCGCGGCGCGCGAACCCCCGGAGCAGGGCCCGATAGGTGGTGGCGTGGCCGTTCCCCCAGCTCGAGGAGAGGGACAGGCCGAAGACGACGAGCTTCATGCGGCGACTCCCTTGTAGCTGCGTAGCACCTGGTCCAGCCGGGCGGCGCGGCGGCGGTAGGTGTGGTCGTTCAGGGCCCGGTCCCGGGCTGCGCCACCGATGGCCGCGGCGCGTTGGTCGTCGGTCTCGACCAGGTGCCTGACCATCTCCTCTGTATCCGCCGCGACCAGGATCTCGCTCCCCGGCTCGAAGAACTCCTCGATCCCCTGCCAGCTGTCGGTAACCTGGCAGGCGCCGGCCCCGGCGGCCTCGAACATCCGCGTGGCTGGGGAGTACCCGTTCGCCACCATGGAGTCACGGTGGATGTTGACGACCAGCCGGCTGGCGCCATTGATCTCGTTGTGGCGGCTGGTGGGCACGTGCCCCAGCCGGTCCACGTTGTGCGGCATCCGCGTGCTGTCCCAGCCTTCGCCGCCCAGGGCGAAGCGCCGGTCTGGCAGGCTGCGGGCCACGCGGAAGAAGAAGCGGTCGACCCGCTCCTCCCGGTCCGGGAGCCGGTTGCCCATGAACAGCGCGTCCCACCGTGGTGGTCCTGGCCGCTCAGGGGGACGGTGCTCTTCTGGGTCCAGCCCGTTGTAGATGGGCGTGCACTGCCTGGCGCCGGCGGCAAGGTACCGCCGGACCACAGGCGGCCCGCCGCCGTAGGTGAAGACGTGGTCGAGGTTGGGGATCGCCCTGTTGAGGGGCATGTCCGGGTCCCGGTCCAGGGCGGCCAGGGTGGCGGGAGCGTCCACGTCCCAGAAGGCGGTGCGGGCGGTGCCGCCTGCTCCCTCGGCCAGGGCGAGCTCCAACTCCTGGTCCCAGACGCCGACGCCGCTGCACTTGACCACCCAGTCGCTTTCCCGGAAGGCCCGGTCCAGCAGGCGGTCTCTCTGCGCGGCGGAGTCGTATACGCAGATGCGGGCCCAGGTCGGGTCCTCGGCCAGGTCCCGGTGCGCCTGGCGATCGTAGGCATCGGGCTCGCAGAAGGTTATGTCGTAGCCCCGGCCCGCCAGCTGTCGTAGCAGCCCCCGGTAGTAGGTTGCGGCACCGTTCCAGTAGGACGACACCAGGGACGATCCGAAGAATGTGATATGCGGTCGAGCCATTGCTCCTCCAGTCTCAGGACCCGTCGTGCCCGAGCCCGGCCAGGATCTCCAGGAGCTGGTCGGCCCGGTGGCGGCAGGTGTGGCGTGCCCGGATCGTCTCCAGCCCCCGCTCCGCCTGCCCGGCCCGGACGTCCGGGTCGGCGTAGAGGCGACCGATGACGCGGCGCATCTCGGCCGGCGAGTCGACCAGGGCGAAGTCGTCGTCACGGAACAGGCTCTCGGTGTCCTTCCAGGGCGTGGAGACCAGAGGGATCCCGCAGGCCAGCGCCTCGAAGACACGGATGGTGGGGATGCCCGGCAGGTCCTCCACGTAGAGGCGTCTCGGGATGTGCAGGGTGATTCTGCTACGGGCGAAGAGCTCGGGCACATCCAGGGACGGCGCCCAGCCGCGGAAGTCGACGCCCGCCGCCTCCAGCTCTTCCAGGGCGTCCTCGGGGTAACGGGCCCCGTAGGCCACGAACCGGAGGTGGGGGTGGGCCATGGCGCTGTCCAGCCAGTATGTCCGCAACTCGTCGCTCCGCTCCTCGTCGCCCCAGTTCCCGATCCAGATCACGTCGTCCCGCTGCTCGAGGTCCAGGGGGCGGAAGCGGTCGGTGTCCGCCGCCTCGTGGAAGGTCCAGGCGCGTTGAACTCCGTACCTGCGCTCGTAGACCTCACGGAGCGAGTCGCCGAAGGCCAGGACGCCGTCGTACGGGCCCAGGTTGAAAGCGGCCATGGCGCCCGGCGCGCTGACGGCACGGTGGTGCGTGTCGTGGAACAGCAGGACGAAGTCGTCGCGCCGGATCCGCTCCAGGGCCAGCAGCCCCACCACGGCTGGGTCGGTCCATTCGTGGACGACGACGGCGTCGGCGCCGGCGGTGATCTCCCGGATGCGGTCGGGGAGGTCCTTGTCGACGTGGTAGTTGACGACGTCGATCCGGGGGAATTCCCGGGCGAACCGGACCACAGGCGCGGCGCCGGCATCCTCGACCAGGTTGGTCAGGGACCAGCCCGCCACCGGCTCGGCGCTGGTGACCGGATGGCCCTTCCGGGCCAGGGCGTCCAGGAGACCCCGGAGGAAGTGGGCATTGCCGTGGTTCCAGTCGGAGGCCACGCTGTGGGTGAAGAAGACCAGCTTCATACGGCCTGCCCCTCCACACGGGTGGCGTGGCGCGTTTCCACCAGGTCGGCGTACAGCCGGCGGTATGCTGTCGCCATGGCGGTGGCGGTGTAACGGCCCCCAGCCCTGCGCCGCGCCGATCGCCCCATCTCGTCCATGCGGGCGGGGTCGCGGACCAGGTCACGGAGGCACCCGGCCAGGGCGTCCGCGTCGCCGGGAGGGAAGAAGGCCGCCACGTCGTCCCACAGCTCCCGGAAGGACCCCAGGTCCGAGAGCACCAGTGCACAGCCATGGTCGGCAGCTTCCAGTGGCGCCAGGCCGAAGGGCTCGTAGAGGGAGGTGCCCACGTAGATCGCGGTGCTGGCGAAGAGACGGTCCATATCGGCCCGGGAGCGGGGGCCCAGGGCCACGAGCCGGCCCGGGTCGAAGCGGGTGTTGTCGGGGCCCTGGAGCGGCCCGGCCACGCGGATGGGCGGCCCGGCGTCGCCCAGCATGCGGGCCGCCCGCTCCAGCGTAGCCATGCCCTTGGCCGGGTCCCAGGCGCGGCCCGCACTGCAAATCCACGGTCGGGCCGAGGCCGGCGGCAGGTCCCGCCGGCTGCCGGAGCCGATACCGTTGTGGATGACGTGGTGGGCTGGCTGGCCGAAGTGTCGGGCCAGGAGGTCGGACTGATATCGGCTGGGCGCCACGATGCGGTCGGCGGCCC
Source organism: Gemmatimonadota bacterium (assembly GCA_007126035.1). Taxonomy (GTDB): domain Bacteria; phylum Gemmatimonadota; class Gemmatimonadetes; order Longimicrobiales; family RSA9; genus SLCC01. Next base: position 32,051 of record SLCC01000011.1, on the reverse strand, counting down.
GGAGCCCGGCCCGGACCCTCGCCCGGTAGCTGTCCCATTCCGCCGGCGCCTCCTGCCCCGTCACCTCCGCGTGCCAGGAGCAGACGTCGCTGTGGGCCACCACCACCACCGGCACGTCGTGATCGACCGCAGAGTAGGCGAACTGGTTGAAGTGGACGAGCTCGGCGCCCCATCTCCCCGCCAACCCCCTCAACCAGGCGGTGGCGGACGCGATGTCCCTTTCCGCATCCGGCATCCACTCCAGAAGGAAGTCCCCGTACTCGACCTCGACGTTGTGGGGCAGCTGCCGGAGGTGCGCCGCCGACGGCGCGCCGATCACGGCGACCAGGCACTCGTCGCCTGCGTCGGCCAGCTCCCGGACCAGGGTGACAGTGTGGTCCCAGACGCCGCCCAGGACGTCTGTCGTGATCAGTATGCGCATCGCTCGTATACCCGGTCCAGGACACGGGCCACGTCGATGGCCTGCCCTATGTCCGGATCGAACCCGTGGCCCCGGGCCAGGCTCTTCGCCCACCCGACGATGGTGCGCCCGCCCCAGGCGTCCGGCGGGTCCGCCAGCCGCCGGGCGCTGGTGCCGCGGTAGAGGTCAGCGGTGAAGTCGTAGAAGGAGCCCGCCACGTTCCTCATGGCCGCGCCACCCTCGTCCCCGTAGAAGGCTGCCTCGATGACGGCGTCCCGCCCGGCGTGGAGGTTCCACGAGCAGGCGATGCGCACGGTCGCACCGCCGTCCAGCCCCAGCTCGACCAGTGCATGGTCCTCGGCCACCTGGTCAGAGGGCCGAACCAGCCGGCCCCGGTGGTAGAGCCGGGAGCTTATCCTGTCCACGGAGGGGAAGCCCAGGACCCACAGGGCCAGGTCGACCAGGTGGGTGCCCAGGTCCACCAGACACCCGCCACCGGCGAGGCCGGGGTCGTAGAACCAGGACCTGTCCGGCCCGTAGGCGTTGTGGAAGGTGAGGTCCGCGGCGTGCACGCGGCCCAGCTCGCCCGCCACCACAGCCTCCCGCACCCGCTCCATGGCAGCGGTCCGCCGATAGCACAGGTCAACGCCCAGCAGCCGGTCCGCCGTCCTGGCCGCCGACACCACCGCCTCCGTCTCAGCGGCGGTCCGGCCCAGGGGCTTCTGGCAGAAGACGGCGGCGCCTCTCTCCAGGGCCGCCGTCGCCTGCTCGGCGTGGGCAGCGCTGGGTGTGGCGATCACCACGCCGTCCAGTTCCAGGTCCAGGAGACGCTCGAACGAGTCCACGATGGCAGCGGACGGGGCCAGCGCCGAGGCGGCGGACGTGGCGGCCGGGTCAGGGTCCACGATGGCCGCGACCTGGACCGGGCCCGCCTCCACGATGGCCTCCATGCGATGGCGGCCGATCCAGCCCACGCCTGCGAAGCCGACTCGTGGCACACCGACCTCGCCGCCCCTGGCCGCGCGGGCGCGAGCGGTCTCGCCGGCGGCGCCGCGCTCCCAGCGCTCACCTGACCGGGGGAGTGCTCCACTAGCCATCGTGGATCACCACCGCCTTGAGGAACCCGTCCGGTCGGCTCCGTGCCATGTCCAGTGCCTGGTCCAGGAGGTCCAGTGGGAAGGTGTGGGTGATGAGGGGCCACGGATCCAGGCGACCCGTCTCCACGGCCGTGATGGCCTCGCGCATCCCGCGCACGTACTCGGCCTGGTCCCGCTCGTGGGCGTTGATAACGTCCAGCCCGCGCCAGTTCCAGCCCTGGAGGTCCACCGTCCGCGGGCCGCCCTGGTGGTAGCCGGCAATGACCAGCCGGCCGCGGACCCGGGGCAGCCGGGACGCCGCGTCCAGCCCCGACTGTGTGCCGGTGACCTCGATGACGCTATCCGCGAGCCGGCCGCTGTTCCAGTCACGGACCCACTCCTCCAGGGCGGCGGGACCGTGGTCCAGCTCCGCCACCACCTCCGCGCCGGCCTGCTTGCCCACGTCCCGGGCGAAGCGCCGCCGGGAGACGGCCATGACCCGGGCGCCGGCAACCACGGCCAGACGGGTGAGGAGAGCGCCCAGGAACCCGATACCGACCACCACCACCGCGTCATCCGGAGCGACATGGCTGCGCCTGAACACGTTCATGGCGCAGCCCAGCGGCTCCGCTGGGAACGGCCGGTCCGCCAGCGAGTCCGGCAGCGGGACCACGGCGCTGGCATGGTCCAGTGCGTAGTTGGCGTAGGCGCCGATGGCGAGGGTGGCGACCCTGGTGCCCGGGGCCGGCGCCTCCACGCCACTGCCCAGCGCGTCGACCTCGCCCCACCCCTCGTGGCCGGGCTGACCCGGCGGTAACGGATAGCTGAACCAGGGGGCGCCCCTCCACTGGGCCAGGTCCGAGCCACAGACACCGCTCCCCTCGAGCCGGATCCTGACCTGACCCGGCCCGGGGTCCGGCCGCCGCACCCGGTCCAACCTGACCCGGCCTGGCGCCGTCAGGACGGCAGCGCTCATCGTGGCGCGGTCTGGCGAGGCGGGAGTGCCCACGCCCCGACTCACGAGCTGGCGCCCGCAGCCGCCCGGGAGCCCCGACCCCGGCCCGTTCCGATCCGGGGCGACGGCCTCATTGCCTTGGTCCCCTCCGCCTCCCGGAGCCACTCCAGCAGGCGCACCAGTCCTTCCTCCACCGCGACGCTCGGTCTCCAGCCCAGCTCCTCGTTGATCCTGCGGGTGTCGGTCACGTACACCCGCTGATCCCCGGGGCGCCAGTCGTTGAGCACCAGCTTGGGGTTCACACCGATGAGCGCGGCCAGGCGGTCCACAACCTCCCTGACGGAAACCGCGTTGTCCGGCCCGCCGCCGATGTTGTAGATCCGGGGCGTCGCACCGACGGCGGCGGCCACTGCGCATCGCATGGCAGCCACCAGGTCGTCGACCCAGAGGATGTCCCGGACCTGGAACCCGTCGCCGTAGATGGTGATGGGAGCGTTCTTCAGCAGGGCCCGTCCGAAATGGGCTACCCAGCCCTGGTCTTCCGTGCCCCACTGGCGCCGGCCATAGACGCAGCTCATGCGCAGGACCACGGCGGGCACACCGAAGACCCGGCCGTAGTCCCGGACATACTGGTCCGCGGCGCCCTTCGAACAGCCGTAGGGCGAGTGAAAGTCCAGCGGCCGGTCTTCGCCGACCCCTGCCGGTGTACCCGTCAGGACATAACGTTCACCGTCCAACTCCACGGGGATGTCGTCGAGGCCACCGTAGACCTTGTTGGTGGAGGTGAACAGGACTGGCGGCGGCGGCTCGGACCGGCGGGCGGCCTCCAGGATGTTGAACGTGCCCTGGAGGTTGGTCTCGAAGTCCAGGACCGGATCGACGATCGACGTGGTGACCGCTACCTGCGCCGCCATGTGGTAGACCGCCCTGGAACCTCCCACCAGCCGTCGCATGGTCGGCTCGTCCCCGACGTCGACCCGTTCGATGGCCACCCGCTCGCCATGGCGACGACTGAGCCACTCGGCGTTCCGGACCGAGCCGGGCCGGGACAGATTGTCCACTACCACGACGCGCTCACCGTCGGAAAGGAGCGTATCCACCAGATTGCTGCCAATGAACCCGGCGCCACCTGTCACGAGTACCGGTTTCACCGCCATGCGTTACCCCAACGTGTGAAGTCGACGTTCGGACCGCAGAAGTATATGCCGGGGCCCGGGTGCTCTCGGATGACGAGACCGGCGGAGCGGAGCATGGCCTGGAGGCCCGCCTCGTTGGGGATCCACCAGTTGCTCGGGTCCCCCGCGTAGCTGTGCTCGACGAAGTACATGCCAGGGAAACCCGGCTCATGGAACATCCGCTCCTCTTCGAGTGGAGCGTCAGTCGAGACCGCCGCCGGTGGCGCCGCCCCGCGGACCATACTCTGCACGACCAGGGTCTCCTCGACCACTCGGGCTACCCGGTCAAGGGCCAGGAGGGGGTAGCGCAGGTGGTACAGCACGCCCATGAACAGGACGTAGTCGAACGTCTCGCCCAACTCGACCACGTCGTAGACCTCCAGCTCACGGAACTCCACGTCCAGGCCCAGGACGCCGGCGGCGAAACGGGCCTGCGCCAGGTAGCGTGGATCGTGGTCGATGCCCAGGACCCGGGCGCCACGGCGGCGGAGCTGGAACGAGTAGAAGCCGGCGTTGCAGCCGATGTCCAGCACCCGCTTGCCCGTCATGTCGGCGGGGAAAGCAGCCTCTACCGTCGACCACAGGTCACCGAGGAATCCGCCCAACGGGTGGTCAGGGGCGGTACGGACGCCGCCCAGGTCCAGGTCATGGAACCAGGGGCCCAGCCGGCGCACCTCCGCCTCCACCCGGTCCCTGCCCAGCACCGCCGTCGGCTGGTCCGAGCCTCGTCCCGCCATAATCCGCCTCGGCTCCAGGCAACAGAAATAGGGGCCCGTCGGTCGAACGGCCCCCTCCGGCCAACAGCGAGCCCCGCGTCAACGGCACTCCCTGCACAGAACGCTGGTGGAGCAGAGGCAAGATCCGTGCAGCAAGGCCGGGGCGGCCCGGGGGCTCGGGCCGCTCCATTACGAGATACAGCCCGGACCGGTCAGATCTCTGTCCGTCCACAGGCTACCGGGAAACACAACTGGAAAGGTTCCTGCAACGGCTCGCCCCGAGGTTGCTGGAGAGTCGGGTCTTGTGGGAAGGCCCTGAGTGGGTGACTCTTGTGCGTCCTGGATTACAAGATCATCAGCGTGAAGCGCAGCAAAGACCTACCAATGCTAGAGACGCCATTGCCGTCGCAGGACCGCGTCTGGACCTCCGCCGACTCCGCCGAGCTTTACGGTCTCGAGGACTGGGGCGCGCCCTATTTCAGCGTATCCGAGCGTGGCACCGTCCAGGTCCACCCCGACGGCGACGAGAAGACCATCGACCTGCTGGACGTGGTGGAGGGGCTCTCGGCCAGGCACATCAACCCGCCGGTCGTCGTCCGGTTCTCGGGCGTGTTGGCCCACCGCATGCGCCACATGCGCCGGGCGTTCGACGAGGCCATCGCCGAGGCGGAGTACCAGGGCGGCTACACCTGCGTCTACCCGCTGAAGGTGAACCAGGAGCGGTACCTGGCGGAAGAGATCCGAGACCTGGGCAGGGAGCTGGGTTTTGGGCTGGAGGCGGGCTCGAAGCCCGAGCTGCTGGCGGGGTTGGCGCTAACCGCCGGCCTGCCCGACATGCCGCTGGTCTGCAACGGTTTCAAGGACAGCGAGTTCATCGAGACGACAATCCTGGCGGCGAAGATGGGCCGTAACGTCTTGCCGGTGGCCGAGCAGCCGTTCGAGCTCGAGCTGATCGTCCGGTCCGCGCGGGCGCATCGGGTCACGCCCCGGTTCGGCGTGCGGGCCAAGCTGGCCACTAGCGGCGTGGGTCGCTGGGCGGGGTCCGGCGGCTTCCGTGGCAAGTTCGGCCTGTCGGTGAGCCAGATCCTGTCATCGGTGGACTACCTGCGGGAGGAGGGGCTGCTGGAGGGGCTGGTGATGCTGCACTGCCACATCGGGTCGCAGATCTATGACATCCGGACCATCAAGTACGCGGTGAACGAGCTGACCCACCTGTACGTGGAGCTGGTGAAGCTGGGCGCGCCCATGGGGATCCTGGACCTGGGCGGCGGGCTCGGGGTGGACTACGACGGGACCCAATCGGCCACCCAGTCGTCCATCAACTACACGCTGGAGCAGTACGCCGCGGACATCATCCACCGGGTCCAGTTCATATGCGACGACGCCGAGGTGCCGCACCCCCAGATCATCACCGAATCCGGCCGGGCGCTGGTGGCCCATTCCGGCGTGTTGGTCTTCGAGGTCCTGGGCAGCCGCGTCTTCCCGGTCAAGCCGGACGGCAAGCTCATCGAGCGGGCGTTGGCGGAGGTCCCGGAGGACGAGACGCCCCAGCCGCTGCTGGACCTGGTGGACGCCTTCGAGCGGCTGGGCGACCCGGAGGTGGACGCGGCGGAGGTCTACCATGACGCGGAGCACGCCCTGGGCGAGGCCATGAGCCTGTTCAACCTGGGCTACATGTCCATCATCGCCCGCGCCGCCTGCGAGGAGCTGTACTGGGCCATCGGCAACCAGGTGCTCCGGGACTTCGCCGAAGACCTGCCGGAGGAGTTCGGCGACCTGGCGGACCGGCTGGGGGACCTCTACTTCTCCAACTTCAGCCTGTTCCAGTCCCTGATCGACTCATGGGGCATCGACCAGCTGTTCCCCATCATCCCGATCCACCGCTTGAACGAAGCCCCCACGCGGCGGGCCACGCTGGCGGACATCACCTGCGACTCCGACGGCCGCGTGGACGCCTTCCCGGGACGGATGGGCCCGGAGAAGACCCTGCCCCTGCACGCGCTCCAGCCGCTCCGGCCCAACGGCGGGCCCTCCGTGGCATACGAGCCCTACTACCTGGGCGCCTTCCTCACGGGAGCCTACCAGGAGACGCTGGGCGACCTGCACAACCTGTTCGGTGACACCCACGCCGTGCACGTCAAGCTGGGGACTGACGGGCAGTGGCAGCTCGAGGAGGTGGTGGAGGGCGACTCGGTCCGGGAGGTTCTCAGCTCCGTGCAGTACAACCCGGACGCCATCCGGCGCACGCTCCGACGAGAGGTTGAGGCGGCGCTGGCGAACAAGCGCCTGACCCTGGACGAAGCGGTGAGCCTGCGCCGGTTCCTGGACGAGGGGCTGGACGGATATACGTACCTGGAGTAGGCGATCACTCGCGCCAGAGCGAGCGGCCGGGATGCCGAGCCCAGCCCGACCGGCGAGGATCGCAGGCAGCGGTGGAGTGTCTCGGGCGGCGGGACCGTCAGTCAGCCGGCGGCGGGATGGCCACCAGCACGGCGGTCACGGCTATGACCGCCAGCGCCAGCACCAGCTCCACGGCGCCGGAGCGCCGGAGCCTACGGGACCCATCCTCGCTCTCGACGGTGGGTCGGAGCCGGAGGAAGTTGTAAGCCCCGAGCAGGGCTACAGCGGAGAAGATCGCCACCTTCAGGAGGAGGGTGCGGCCGTAGGCGCTGGTCCAGAGCGCCTGGACATCGCCCAGGTGCAGCCAGGCCGAGACCACGCCGGTCACGAGCAGCGCGGCGGTGAAGGCCAGGGCGGCGGGGGAGAAGCTCTGGACCAGGGCGGAAGCGGCGGGGCCCCGGCGCTCCGGCGAGAGGCCCAGGGCTGTGGGCAGTCCCACCACCACCAGCGCCAGCAGCCCGCCGATCCAGCCGCCTGCCGCCAGCACGTGCACCGCGTCAACGGGCACGGCGAACCAGCTGAGATCGGACAGGGCGACAGCGTGGCCGGAGAGGGCCGGTGTGATCGCCGCCGCAGTGGCGGCCAGGGCAGCCACCGCCCAGCCCGCGACGGGAACGCGCGGGACCAGGGCGAACCCGACCAGCGCCAACACCGCCGCCGTCACCTGTAGCCACCACCCAGTGGCCCAGGGCTCGAGGGACAGGGCCTGGGCCAGGCGATCGCGGGCCAGGGCCCCGTCGGTGCCGAACAGCGACGCGGACTGGGCCCACAGCCGGGCCAGGGCGGCCAGGATGAGGAGCGCGCTGGCCACCAGGCCCAGCCGGGCCCCGCCCCGGTCGATACCACCCACCAGCCAGCCCCCCCGGTCCGGCCAGCGCCGCCGGACCGCCGGGAAGACAGTGAGCCTGAGCGCCACGACGCCGATCAGGGCGACCAGCGCCGAGAAGAGCACGGCGCGGATCGCAACGTACGCCGGGGACTCGGGGCCGAACGCAGGGGTCTCCGGAAAGAGCCGTGGGTCGTGATGTGGCGTGCGCAGGTCCGCCGCCGGGGCATCAGGAGCTGCCGCGGCGGGATCCGGATCAACGGCGGGGTCGGGCTCGGGCTCCGGGAGCCCCGCCGCGTCCGTGGCCACGGTGAAGGAGACCGACCCGCTGGTCCGATGACCATCGGCGCCCACGGTGGTCCAGCGCACGACGAACTCGCCCGCGTGCCAACCCCCCTCCACCGGGACCACCAGGACCCGGGGGTCTTCCTGGTCCTGGGCCCCGGGGCCCAGGACCAGGAGCCCGTCGGGACCCTGGATCGCCACATCGGTGAAGTCCAACCGGACGGGCTCGGAGAAGGTGAGCCGCACTTCGGCCGGGACCGCATCGAGCTGGGCGCCGTCGGCGGGGGCCGACGCCCGGAGGTACTGGTGGGCCAGGAGCGGGGGCGGGACGGCCAGGGCCAGGAGAAGGGCCAGTGCCAGCAGGCGAGCCGCCCGGAGCCTGTCCCGGGGCCCGGCTGATCGCGACGTCGCTGTCGTGGCCGTGCGGACCAGGGGGTCGAAGAAAATGTGTCGTCGGGGTTCGGGTCGTGTCATAGGTGGCGCCCAACGAGCATAGAGCCCGACGCGGAATTTGCGCAACGGGCGTGGGGAACTCCGCCGCGCTACCGGTTCACAGGGGCCGCCCGCCCGCCGGCTCCCAGAACTGGCTCCCGACCGGGTTCCCGAGCGGCTCCCGGGCGGCTCCCGACCGGGTTCCCGAGCGGCTCCCGGGCTGCTCCCGGGCTGGCCGACGGGCGGGTGCCGGAGCTGGACCCGGGCGGATGCGCCGGGGGCGGCCCCGTCCTGGTGACGGGGCCGCCCCCGGTTGTCGGCTCGATCAGACGCGCCGGGTCGAGTTGTTAGAGGCTGTTCGGCGGGCCACCGCCGGGGCGGCCGGGCCTGCCGACGCCACCCGGCTTACCGGGTGCGGGCACGCCCGCGGGCGGGCCGCCGATCCCCTGCTGCTCGCGGGCCCGCTGGGCGATCTGCTGGAGATCGCCGAGCCCCGGGCCACCGCGGTCGAGGGCCTCCATGACCATCTCAAGAGCGTGGTCGACGCGAGCTGCCTCGGGCAGCCCACCGTCGGGACCGGCCAGGTAGGCCAGCGCCGCGAGCGCCACAGTCCGCCGCTCGGGGCCGGCTTCGCTCGCGATCTCCGCCAGCACCGCCTCGCTCACGCCCGCGCCGATGGCGTCGGCGCCGACGGCCAGATCGGCCGCGGAGGGCGGACCCTGCTGTGCACGTTGGAGAGCGACCTGCGCCTGCGCCATGTGCAGGGCACGGGTCTCGATCACGGCCGCGATCCGGTCCATGGGCACGTTCTTGGCCAGCCCCTCTGCGAGCTTGTCCTGGAGCAGTTCCGCGGGCATGCCCTGGGCCTGGACCCGGTCCATGGCGTGCTGGATCCGCTGCTCCGGGTTCTGCGCGGCCAGCGGCGCGGCCAGTACGGCCAGCGCGCATGCGGCGGTGAGGATTCTCGTGGCGCTCATCTTTATCTCCGTTTCGATCGGTGTCTGATCCGCCTTGTTCATCCCTATGACGAGTCAGGGGCGGCCGAGGTCACACGGCCAGGTCCCGGTGCAGCGGGTCCAGCGCCGTCTGGAGCGCTTCCCTGGCCCGTTTGACCCGCATCTTGAGGGCGCCCGGAGCCGCTCCGGTCAGGGTGGACATCTCCTCGTAGCTGAGCCCCTCCACGTGCTTCATGACGAAGGCTTCGCGGATGGTGGGGCCGAGGTCGCCCAGGGCGGTGGCGATGGCGTCGCCCAGCTCCCGTCGGTCCAGCTCCCGGTCCGGGGCCGCTGTGCCGATCAGGTCCTGGGGGAGGACAGTCGTACGCTGCCGGGGCGAGCGGAGCTCATCCAGGCACAGGTTGCGGAGGATGCGCTGGATCCAGGCGCCGAAGCGGCCGGGGTCCGCGTTGTCCAGGCTGGTGTAGGCCCGGATGAACGTTTCCTGTACGAGATCCGCGGCCAGGTCCGGATCCCCGACCAGGGCCAGGGCGCGGCGGAACAGCCGGTCCTGGTAGCGGCCGACGAGGGGCTCGTAGGCTGGCAGGTCACCCGCCAGCACGGCCCGGACCAGCTCGGCTTCGCTCCGGTCGTTCATTGGACGATCAGCAGGGCTACGTGGCCACCGAAGCCGTCAGGCTTGCGGCCTGGCGTTTCTGGTGGCACGAACCATTCGCCCTCAGCGGTGACGAAGGCGTACTCGTACACTCCCGGCTCCAGCGTCAGCTCGACGACCCACCGGCCGCCCTCCCGCCGCATGGGGACCCGCTCCCAGCCGGAGAAGGTCCCGGCCACGGCGGGCGGCGCCGGCGGCGAGGAGTTCTCGGGGAGAGCGTCGCTCTCCAGGGTGAGGCTCACACCCCGACGGCCGTCCCTGACGACTGGCACGGGCAGCCCGGGCAGCGGTGGGGCTGCCCCGGTGCGGACCTGCAGCGCCACGGACCAGCTACGCTGGCGCGGGATCTGGAACAGGATGTCCTGGGCCTGGACGCCGCCGCGGGCGGTGATGCCGACACGATCGGTCAGGGCCAGCTGAGCGCCCACGTCCCAGCCGGTCCCGGAGAGCTCATCGTCGAGCCACGTGCTGAGCCCGGCCCATGCCTGGATCCGGCGGTCCACCAGCGCTACACGTGCGCCCGCCTGGGTGTAGCCACCCTCCCCGGCCCGCCAGTGATCCATCATCCCGCGGACGTCCAGGACCCCCGCTCTCACCCCCAGCTCGGTGCCCGCGCGGCCCAGCAGCCGCTGGGACGTGGCGTCGCCCCCAACCGCGCCGTCCACGGCCATCCCGTGCCGCGCGCCGAGGCGAAGTCGTAGCTCGGCCGGGGCCAGTCGGACCACCCGGTAGCCGTCCAGCCAGGCGACGGTCCCGGCGCCGCTCCGCTCCAAAATCGGATCGCTGTACGCGAATACGCTGCCGCCGCCTGCCACGCCGTACGGCGAGCCCAGGGCGCGCTGATCGAACCAGCCCGCGGCCGTGCCCCAGCGGATCGAGCCGTCGGGATCAGCCGGGAGCCCGACGGTAGCGGCGATCCCGGAGGTATAACGAAGGTGGGCGACACCGGCCGTGAAGGTCTCGCCGGTGGCCAGCCCGGTGGCGTAATCGGTGTTCTGGCCGTAGCCCCCCCATAGCACGGTCTGGCTGGCCCCGCCCGAGGGCGGCGCCAGCAGGAGAATCAGCAGGAGGAGGAGTAAGGGCACGCCGTAGCACCGCTCCCGCTCAGGAGCCGGGGTCGAGAAGAGCCAGGCGGCTGCTGTATCCGCCGAAGCCGTCGGCGACTCTGGGGGCGTAGGGGTCGATCACGTGCCGGTCGCCATCGAGGATGAAGACGTAGTCGTGGACGCCCGGCTCGAGGGGCACCGTGGCGCGCCACAGGCCGTCTCCGACGGGAGTCATCTCGATGTCGGCCTCCCAGCCGGTAAACGACCCGGCGAGCCGGACATCGGAGACGTCGGCGGCCTCCAGCTCGAATCGGACGAAGACCTGAGGGGCGGCGGCCGTAGCGTCGATACCGGCCATGGCTCCGTTCAGACCGGACCGCGCGTCGCCGGTAAGCAGCGATCCCAGGGCAAAGCCGATGAGGAGCGAGAACGTGGCAAGCGCGGCGGCGGGGCGTAACCCGAAGCCACCGGCAGGGATCGCGTCGTGGAGCCAGGCGCGGACGGTACGCCGGCGGACCTGAGCGGGCCGGACCGCCGCCGGTTGCGCGGGAGCCGAGGCCAGCCGGCTCATCACTGGCGCCCTGAGGTCAGGAGCCGCGGTATGGGTCAGCTGCTCGGACACGGCCTGGACCGCGCGTTCCACGGCTCGCGCCTCCGCCTGCTCCTGCGGCGTCAGCGCCTCGAACGGAAGCTCTCCGTCGAGCCAGGCATGGATGCGGTCGTTCATGAGCCCCTCGCTCTGATAGTTACGCGTCTACGATAAGGACGAGCGGGCGTGTTGGAAAGTCACATCCCTCCGAGAGCCCGACCACCGGCGTTGTACCCCCGGCTCGGACCGCCGGTTCTCGGGCGCTGCGCCGGTTCGGTTCGTGCAGCCTGCGTCCGCCGTCACGGAGGAGGAGGGACCGGGATGCACGACCGGGATGCATTACGGGGGGAAAGATGATCATTCGGGGCAGGAACGGGCTCGCGGACGCGAGAGCGAACATGGTGGAGCTCCAGCTGGTGGCCCGTGGGATCCAGGACGCGGCGGTCCTCCATGCCATGGGCCAGGTCCCGCGGGAGGAGTTCGTGCCCGAGGAGCTGGTCCGCTTCGCCTACCACGACCGCCCGCTCCCCATCGGCGAGGAGCAGACGATCTCACAGCCGTACATGGTGGCGGTGATGGCGGAGATCGCCGAGCTGCGGCCCGGGGACCGGGTCCTGGAGGTGGGTGCCGGCTCGGGCTACGCGGCGGCGGTGTTCGGCCGGATCGCCCGCGAGGTCTACACGGTGGAGCGGCATCCGACACTGGCGGCGGAGGCGGAGGCTCGATTCCGGCGACTGGGCTACGACAACGTTCACGTGGCGGTGCGGGACGGGACGCTGGGCTGGCCCGAGCACGCGCCGTTCGATGCCATCATCGTGGCGGCAGGCGGTCCCGGCAGGGTGCCCGAGCCGCTGAAGGAGCAGTTGGCGCCCGGCGGCCGGCTCATCATCCCGCGGGGCGGTACCCGCTGGGGCCAGGAGCTGCTCCGGGTGCGGAAGTCGGAGGATGGCGAGTCCTTCCGGGAGGAGAGCCTGGGAGCGGTCCAGTTCGTCCCGCTCATCGGCGCGGCGGGCTGGGCCCCGGAGGAGGAGTCAGGGGGCTTGACGGCAGGTGGGGCGACCCCGTCGCCGGAGACGCTGCCGGGGCTCATGGCCGCGTCGGCGGAGCCGTTCGACCACCTGGCCACGGCGAACCTGGGCCCGCTCCTGTCCCGCATCGGCGACGCCCGCCTGGTGCTCCTGGGTGAGGCGAGCCACGGGACGTCGGAGTTCTACCGGATGCGCGCGCGCATCACCAGGGCTCTCATCGAGGAGCTGGGCTTCGACTTCGTGGCCGTGGAAGCGGACTGGCCGGACGCCGCTGAGATCGACGCGTACGTGCGGCACGACCCGGCGGAGCGGTCCGGCCAGAAGCCGTTCCAGCGGTTCCCGCGCTGGATGTGGGCGAACACCGACGTGCTGGACTTCGTGCGCTGGCTCCGGAAGCACAACGAAGGCCCGGCTGGTGGGGAGCGCGCGGCCGGTGCGGAAGGCGCGAGAGCTGGCCGGCGTGAGGGCGGCGGAGAGCTCCACCGGAAGATGGCCGGTTTCCACGGCATCGACCTGTATTCCATGCACGCGTCCATCGAGGCGGTGCTCAAATATCTGGACGACGTGGACCCGGACGCCGCCGCCGTCGCCCGCCACCGCTACGCCTGTCTCATGCCCTGGCAGAACGACCCGGTGCTGTACGGGCGCGCGGTGCTCACCGGCTCCTTCGCGGCCTGCGAGGAGGAGGTCGTGGCCATGCTGAATGACCTGCTGCGCAAACGGATGGACTACATCCGCCGGGATGGGGCAAGGCTGGCGGATGCCATCCAGAACGCCAGGCTCGTGGCCGCCGCGGAGAAGTACTACCGGAGCATGTACCGTGGCTCGGTGTCGTCGTGGAACCTCCGGGACCAGCACATGTTCGATACGCTGAGCATGCTGCTGGACCTGTACGGCCCCGACTCCCGGGGCGTGGTCTGGGCCCACAACTCGCACCTGGGCGACGCGTCGGCCACGGCCATGGGCGCCCGTGGCGAGCACAATGTGGGGCAGCTTGCCCGGGAGCGGTTCGGGGACCAGGCCTATCTGGTGGGCTTCGGCACCCACACCGGGACGGTGGCCGCGGCCTCGAACTGGGGCGAGCCCATGCAGGTCATGGACGTGCGGCCGTCCAACCCCCGGAGCTACGAGAACCTGGCCCACGAAAGTGGCGTCGAGAACTTCTTGCTTCACCTGAGGAAACCGGAGCGACCGGCACTGAGGGAGCGGCTGATGGAGCAGCGCCTGGAGCGGGCCATTGGCGTCATATACCGCCCCGAGACCGAGCTACAGAGCCACTACTTCTCCGCCTCCCTGCCCCGCCAGTTCGACGAATGGATCTGGTTCGACCGGAGCGAAGCGGTCACGCAGATTGGTGAAGAGCACCGGGCGGAGCTGGAAGGGCTGCCCGAAACGTTCCCCTTCGGATTGTGAGCAGCAGATGGCGACTCGTATAGACGACGTAGCCGAGCCGCCGGCACCTCGCCGCAGCTCGGTGACAGTGGTGAACGCGCTGGCAATGGTGAACGTCGTCGTCTTCTTAGTCTGGATCTGGGAGGGCGTACCGCTGGAGGTGATGGCGGGACACTTCCTGGTGAGCTGGGAGCACCTGGTGGCCGGCCGGGTCTGGGTGCTGCTGACTGCCGTATTCTCCCACGTCCTGCTGTTCCACCTGCTGGTCAACATGATCGTGCTGCTCAGCTTCGGGCCGCCGCTCGAGCGGGTGATGGGCCCCGGGAAGTTCCTCGTGTTCTACCTGGTGGCGGGAGCGATCGGCTCCCTGGCCCACGCCCTCACGTCCGGCTTCCTCATAGGCATGCCCGGCCAGCCGGCGCTGGGCGCCTCCTCCGCCCTGGCGGGGGTGCTGCTCCTGTTCTCCCTGTCGTTCCCCAAGGCCAGGGTGCTCCTGTTCTTCTTCATCCCCCTGCCCGCCATCGTTGCGGCGCTCGCGTTCGTGGCCATCGACATCTGGGGGCTGATCATGCAGGTCGAGGGTGAGGGCCTGCCCATCGGCCACGGCGCGCACCTGGGCGGCGCGGTGACAGGGATCCTGTACTACCTGGCGCGGGGGCGGACGTTGAGGGAGCAGGCGGAGCGATTGCAGGCGTGACCGCTCGCCCTGGCACGCAACCCGACGTCAACTACCGATGCCGAAGGCGTTCAGGTACGCACGCAGGTCGCCCACGTCGAACTGTCCGTTGCCGTTTCCCAGCTCGTCCAGGAAGCGCAGCTCCGCCTCGCTCAGCTCGTGCCCCTCGCCCGCGCGGATGGAGCCCAGGAAGTGATCCAGGAGCCGCTCCGCCGGGATCCGGTCCGTGGAGATGACCACCCTCGCCAGCCCGTCCGCCACGGTGATGGAATGGATCACCACGGGCGACGCCGGCCCGGAATTGGGACGGAGCCGGGGTCGCGTGGCCAGGGAGTAGGACGCGGCCCCGGCGTGAGCGAAGGCGTCGCCAGCCTCGCCCCTGTTCCCACCCTCGAGGGCGGTCCTGACCAGTCCGTCGTTGTCGTCCGCCTCGACCAGGGCCACGCGGTAGACCTTCTCGCAGGTGGCACAGGGCCGGAGCGGGAGCGTGGGGTCGATGTGATAGATGAGGACGCCTCCCGCCGGCAGGTCCTGATCGAAGCCAGCCTGGTCCCTGTACTCGATGAGCAGGTATTCGTTGTCGTTCAGGGGCACCCGGAGCACCCGGCCGCTCTGGCGCACCGGCGCCAGGACGTACTCCTTCTCCCGGACGCCCTGGACAGACACCACCTCGTCCAGCCAGCCCAGGATGCCCTTCTCCCATGGCCCCATGTGGGTGGGTCGGAGGGCGTTGATGGGCGCGTCGCCGGGCCCGCACCCCCAGGCGCCGGCGGCCATGAGTGACCAGCAGCCCACCACCCACCGGCGATGCTGGGGCTCGATACCGCCGGTGGAGTCGTACAGGTCGGGCAGACCGAAGACATGGCCCAATTCGTGGGCGATCACCGCGGGAGTCTGTGCCTCCACGCCGTCGCAATCGACGGCGCTCTGGATGATGTAGTCGTTGACCACGATGGGCGAGCCATCGGGTCGGCGACCGCTGGTCACGAACGGCGTGGGCCGCCAGGACCGGATCCGGGCCCGGTGGGGCCAGGGCCCGGGTCCGCCGCACGGCGCTGACACCTCGGTGAACTGGAACGCCACCACATCCACCTCGCCGTCGTCGTCGCCGCTGTTGGGGATGCCGTCGGGGCCATCGTTGTCGAAACGACCCCAGTCGATCAAGCTGTCGATGGCGGTCAGCGCCTCCCATAGGAACTGGCCCATGCGTGAGTCGGAGCCCAGGCCGTACGAGCTGCCCACCACCTCCGCCAGCGTCAGGCTGGTCCGGACCCAGGCCGTCACCTCGCCATCCAGGGTGATGCGCCCCCCGGACACCTCCTCGAAGTACTGAGTGACGGTGCCGTAGGCTGAGGGCCCGTCGAACAGCGCTCGCCGGACCTCTGTCTCGTCCACCGTGGGTTCCGGCGAGTCGGCGAAGAGCACGTTCACCACCAGCACCGGCAGGGTGCCCCGGGCCGGCACACCCTTCCACGAGGGTGACACCCGCTGAGTCCAGCCGGCCTGGATCTGGAAGAAGTCAGGCTGCCTGGCCACCTGCTCGTAGTAGCCTGAAGGTAGCGGACGGCCGGAGAGCGCTGAGAGCACCTCGATGTCCTGGGCGGCAAGGTGCGCGGGGACCCCGTAGCCGCATAACATGGCCAGCAGCCCGATCAATGGGAACGGTCCGACCGGTGCCAGGCGACGGCGGGCCAGACCTGCCCCCCTCATCGCTCCGGCCTCCGGAAGGTGACGCCGTAGGCCGAGAGCTCATCCCGGAGCCGGTTGTCCGGACCAGCGACCTGGATTAGCTCCGCCGCCGGTAACCGAGAAACGTCGTCCAGTAGCAGACGCAACGCCAATTCTCCCGCCACCGCGTTGACCAGGACCACGACCAGGTCGCCACCGGAACGATCGACGAAGGCGTGCCCCCGGGCGGCCTCCACCTCCTCCACGTGGCCGCCGATGAGCCGCAGCACCGCCGCCCCTTCGGGGCCGTGGGGTGAGACGATGGCCATGATCCGCTCGCCTGGACCACTCCTGTCCACGCTGTCGCAGCCGGCCAGCAGGAGGGCCGGGAGCAGCAGGAAGAGGAAGCCTTGGCGGAGGCGTCGGGGTGTAACGGGCTCGAGTGGCATGAGATCGTCGGGTCAGGGGGGCGTGGCAGCGGGAAACGTAGTGGC
This sequence comes from Gemmatimonadota bacterium, assembly GCA_007126035.1. Lineage (GTDB taxonomy): Bacteria > Gemmatimonadota > Gemmatimonadetes > Longimicrobiales > RSA9 > SLCC01. The sequence goes on along the minus strand of SLCC01000011.1, from coordinate 15,282 downwards.
CGACGGATGGGCGGGCAACGGCGTCGCGAGCCGGCGGACCCGGCTCCTGAGCGCTCTGCCCCGCCCTCTCCGCTATGGCGGCCCGGTACTTGACCACCGAACGGACGTGACCCTACCGTCGTCGCCAGGAGGCTCTCCATGGAACACGTCGAGCTGGGCATCATCGAAGGCTTCTACGGCCGGCCCTGGAGCTGGGAGGAGCGGGCCGGGACCCTCTCCTTCCTGGCACCGCACGGGTACCGGTTCTTCCTGTACGCCCCCAAGGCGGACCCCTGGCTGCGCCGCCGCTGGCAGGAGGACCACCCGCCGGAGCTGGAGGACCGGCTCCGGTCCCTGGCCGGGGAGTGCCGGGAATCCGGCGTCCGGTTCGGGATCGGGCTCAGCCCGTACGAGATCTGGCTGGACTTCGGCGACGCGGCTCGCGCGGCCCTGGCCCGGAAGCTCGACTTCTTCGATGACCTGGGTATCCAGGACCTGGCCCTCCTCTTCGACGACATGCGGGGCGACGACCCGGCGCTTGCGGACCGGCAGGTGGAGATCGTGGAATGGGCGGCGGCGCGGACCCGAGCGGATCGCGTCGTGGTCTGCCCCACGTACTACTCTGACGACCCGGTCCTGGACCGGGTCTTCGGCGCTCGCCCGGCGGGGTACCTGGAGCGGCTGGGCCAGGCCCTGGACCCGTCGATCGAGCTGTTCTGGACGGGCGAGGAGGTGGTGTCACGGGAGCTGTCGCCAGCGCACCTGGAGCGAGTGGCCGGCCAGCTCCGTCGCAAGCCGTTCCTCTGGGACAACTACCCGGTCAACGACGGCCAGCGCATGTCCCAGTACCTGCACCTGCGGGCCTTCACCGGCCGGCCATCGAGCATCAGGGGCATGGTCTCGGCCCACGGGATCAACCCGGCCCTCCAGCCCACCCTCACCCGGATCCCGGCCCTCACCCTGGCGGAGAGCTATCGTCTGGGTGAGGCGTACGCGTACGGCGTGGCGTTCCGTCAGGCGGCCGCCGCCGTACTCGGTGACGAGCTGGGGCGGATGGTCCGGGAGGACCTGCTCACGCTCCAGGACCTGGGGCTGGACCGACTGGGCGAGAGGGAGCCGGCGCTGCGCGACCGCTACCAGGGCGTTGACCACCCGGCGGCCCGCGAGATCATTGCCTGGCTCGACGGCGACTACCGCATCACCGACGAGATCGTGCAGACCCAGTAGCGGGGGCCTTGGGTCGGTTGCCTCAGGTCACTGACCCACGTGACGGGGCGCGGCAACGATACTCGCTGCCGCGCCCCGACTGTTGTGCGCCCGGAGTCGCGTGACGACTGCTCACGCCCTCCGCCAGCGTCCCATCCCGCCGGCACTCAGCGAGATGATTCCGCCGCGGGCTCTTCCTCCGTCAGCACGTCGACGCTCACCGGTTCGACGGGCTCGTCCAGGTCAGCGTACTTCACGTAGTGGTCCAGCCACGCGGACCAGCGGGCCCACATGTCCATGAGCGTCTCACGGGCGACCTGGCCGTGGTCCTCGTACGGGTACATGTAGAGGGCGGATGTCTTGCCCAGCCCGTTCAGGGCGTGGATCAGGCGCCACGAGTTCTCCGGCACGGTGCCCACGTTCTGGTCGTCGGCGCCGTGGTAGATGAGGAGCGCGCCGGAGAGCCGCTCGGCCCACAGGAAGGGCGACATCTCCAGGTACGTCTCCCGGGCGTCCCACAGTGGCCGCCGCTCCCTCTGGAACCCGATGGGCGTGAGGAGCCGGTTCGAGTTGGGCGCCCCGGCGATGCCGGCCCGGAAGAACGGCGTCTGGACCATGGCGTTGATGGTGCCGAAGCCGCCGTAGGAGTGGCCGCCCAGGGCCAGCCGGCGACGGTCGACCCAGCCCCGCTCGTCCAGCGCGTCGATGACGGCCAGGTGGTTGTGCCGCAGGTCGACGACGTAGTTGTCGTTGACCCGGCTCAGGGGCCCGATGATGGGGTGATCGGGCTGGACCACCAGGTACCCTCGAGCGGTCCAGAACTCGGCGGAGCGTGCACCCGTATCGTTGAACCGGTTCCGGTTGTACATCCGGGTGCTCCGGTCGTACGCGTCCTGGTCCGCGAACTCCCGTGGGTAGAACCAGAACATGGCCGGCAGTCGCGACCCTTCCTGGTAGTCGGCGGGGAAGGTCACATTCACCTTGAACCTCACCCCGTCGGCCCGCATCACGGTGAACCGCTCCCGTCGGCTGTTGGTCAGCGTGGGGTGGGGATCGGTGTTGGAGGTGAGCCGCCGCAGCTCGCCCGTGCTCCGGTCCAGGAGCCACGAGTCGGGCACCGTGGTGGGCGCCTCCCTGGTCAGGACCAGGCGCTGGAGCTCGTCGTCCAGAACCGCCGCCACCCGCTCGAAGAGGTCGGGCGACGACTGGAAGAGCCGCTCCGTCTCGCCCGTCCGGATCTCGACGCGGTCGATGAAGGGGCGGGGCGCGTCCTGGTCCGGGTCCTCGAAGACCTGGGTCCCGGAGAGGAAGACGTGCTCGCCGTCCGGCGACATGCGCACCACGGACGCGCCCAGGGCGTTGCCCCTGGTCATGAGGTTGCCCGGGTTGGTGAGCCAGTCGTCGGTCTCCCACTCGTAGATGGTGTGGACGGTCTCGGGGTCGTCCAGCTGCACGGCACGCTTCCGCTCGGTCCCGCGGCTCCGCTCGGTCATGAAGAGCCAGCGCATGTCCGGCGAGTAGCGGAGCGACCGGATGTCGAAGGTGGTGGCGTAGACCTCGACCACGGAGTCGTCATCGAAGGGCGGCAGCCACTGGTAGACCCGGTCCATGCGCCGGTTGGAGCGCCGCTCCTGGTTCTCACCCTCCGCTGTCTCCTCGGCATCGGCCTCCGGGTCCTTCTGTACGAAGGAGAGGCCCTGGCCGTCGGGCCGCCAGCTCATGAAGCGGCGGGCCGGATCGTCGTTGTCATCGTCGTCCCGGCTCGCGCCGTCGCGAACAGGCCGACGGGCGATCTCCGTCAGGGCCCTGCCCTCCAGGTCCCAGACCTCGTCCACATCGCCGAAGCTGGACGCCGCCACGATGTAGGAGAAGGGCTTCTGGGTGGTCCGCACCCGGACGTAGTCGCCGTGTGGTGACGGACTCACCGACTCGATCATGGCGGGGGCGCCAATGTTCCGGGCCCGTCGGTTCCGCGTGTCGATGCGCACTAGCTGCCCGGTGGTATGGTACTCGAACAGCTCGGCATCGTACGGGTCTGCCAGCAGGCTCGGGAAGGTACGGAGCCGGTTCTCGTCGGCACTGGCCACTCGGATCATGGGCGTGGACGGCTGCGCGGGCCTGGCGGGCACGGCGGTCCGCCGGTTCGGCACCACCACCGCGAACAGGTGACGGCCGTCTCCGGCCCACTGCACCGAGGTGACCCGGGTGGCCAGGAGTGGCGTGCGGGTGACGCGCTGGGCCCGGCCGCTGGCGGCGTCGGCCACGTAGACGTGCGTCTCTTCCGGGTAGTTGGCCAGGAAGGCGACCTGGGCGCCGTCGGGGGACCAGGTGGTCCCGCTGATGGTGGCGCCGCCAGGCGTCCTGACGGAAGTGGTGGTGCCCGTCCGCCAGTCGATGAGGTCGAGGCCGTCGGCACCGCGCATGGTGAGCGTGCGGTTCCGGTTCGCCGTCAGGTCGATGGCCAGGCCCGCCAGCCGCTGGTGCGGCCGGGCCAGGCGCTCGAGGGGGGGCAGGCCGTCGGTCCGGCTGTTCAGGAAGAACCGGCCGTCAGGACCCAGGTTCGTCAGGAGCACCCTCTCGTGGCGGGGCGCGTCCACCAATTCCGCCAGCTCCGGCGGAGGCTCGAGATATCCCTCGGCATGGATGGCCCGGGCCTGACCGGTCACCGCCGAAGGCGCAAGGAGTGCCGCGGTCGCGGCGACGACGAGCAACCGGCGCCGCATCACGGCGGCAGCGTGTAGCATTTTGTTCATAGCAAGTATCGTCGAGGGTTTTGCACCTTCTCGTGCATTCAGCACGGCATCCAGCCGCACCCGCACGAGCGGGTCGGACGGTGAGGCCCCCGTGGGTCGGCACGGCGGCCACGTCACTCAGCGTGCCGTTGCGTGTCCTGGCAACCTATCCCATAACCGGCTTCTCTTCAATGCCTGGCGTCAGGATACTGGCTCCGGCCGGTCCGGTCAGTTACTCTACCCGACCTCGTCCCACCGGTGCGCTGGGGGACCGAGCACCTGAACGCGAAGGAGCGATCATGCGCTGGCAATCACTCTCTCTCCTGGCGGCGCTGATCGTGTCCGCCTTGTCCGCCGTGCACACCGAGGCCCAGAAGCTGGCGCCGACCCGGAGCTACTGGACCCAGCCTCAGAGCTACGTGCCCGAGTCGGAGCGGCACCCCCGGTGGTACACCGTGGCGGGTGAGCGGGACGGGCCCAGCATGTTCCCGCGGGTTCGTCATCCGGAGGTGGAGTACGAGGCGGGCGATGTGCTGACGTTCGATCGTTATCACACGGTGGACGTGATGTACACGTGGCTGCATCGGTGGGCGGAGCAGTACCCGGAGATCATGGAGCTGAAGGAGGTGGGCCGGAGCTTCGAGGGCAGGCCGATCCTCCAGGCCACCATCACCAACCAGGCCACTGGCAGGCACACCGACAAGCCCGCGGCCATGTTCGACGGCGGCCACCACTCCGGGGAGATCACCACCAGTGAGTCGGTGATGTACCTGATCAAGTACCTGCTGGAGAACTACGGCAGCGATCCGGACGTGACTCGCCTGGTGGACACGCGGACCATCTATCTCCGGCCCCAGTCCAACCCCGACGGGTCGAACCTGTACCTGCACACAGCGCAGCGGAACCGGAGCACGGTGCGGCCGTTCGACCAGGACGGTGACGGTCTGGTGGACGCCAACCCGCCAGTGGACCTTACGGGCGACGGCGTGATCCGTCAGATGCGCTGGTACGTGGGCGAGGGCGAGGGCAATTTCGTCATCGATGAGCGGGACCCCGAGGGCCGGATCATGAGGCGGGTGCTGCCGGGCCAGGGTGACTGGATGGTGGCGACGGAGGGCATCGACCACGTCGGCGATGGCCGTTACGGCTCCGACGGCATCGGCGGACTGGACCTGCACCGGAACTTCCTGGAGAACTGGCGGCCCATGCCAGGCGCGGACGAGACGGGACGCGGCTACACCCAGGGCGGCGCCGGCGAGCGCCCGCTGAGCGAGCCGGAGGTCTACGCCTTCGTCATGTGGCTGCTGACCCACCCCAACATATCGGCGGTGAACTACTTCGACACCACCGGCCCCTTCCACCTCCGGCCGCCGTCCAGCTCCGCCAGCGGGGAGCGCATGTACCCGGAGGACCTGGCCCTGTACGAGTACTTCGACAGCCTGGCCATGAGCATCACCGGGTACCCGGAGGCGGGCGACGTCTACCACGACTTCGCCTACGCCCGGATGCGGACCCACAACCCGCTGACGGGAGACTCCATCATCCCCTTCCCCAGGTTCGGCCACGGCCCCGACTTCGGGTACTTCTACTACGGCGCCATCTGGTACGGCGACGAGCTGTGGAACGCGGGCATCTTCGGCGACCTGAACGGGGACGGCCGGTTGGACGACATGGACCGGCTGCTGAGTGACCTGCGCTACAACGACGGCCAGGGCTTCACGGACTGGGAGCCTTTCGAGCACCCCCAGCTCGGGCAGGTGGAGATCGGCGGGTTCCACCCCAAGTTCTACATGCAGAACCCGCCACCCCACATGCTGGAGAAGTGGGCCGGTGAGCACGCCATGTGGAACCTGGCCCTGGCCATGCACCTGCCCCTCCTGGAGGTGGAGGAGCCCGAGGTGCGGGTGCTGGAGTCGGCAGGCGACAGCACGACGTACGCTGTGACGGTCCGCTGGACCAACTCCGGCGGCATGCCCACGGCACTGCGCCAGGCGGCCCTGGTGCGCATCGTCCAGGAGGACCGGGCCAACCTGGTCTTCGATCGGGAGCTGACAGGCGGCGACTCGCCCCGGGTCAGGATCGTCGAGCCCACCCGGTTCGCCGACAAGACGATCTATGCGGGCCACACGGAGGTGGGCGAGACCAAGGAGGTGACGTTCCAGGTCAGGACGTACAGTCAGGAGGCCGTGGACGGCACTGTCCGGCTGGCCTCGACACGAGGCGGGCTGCACGAGGTGCCGCTGCGCCTGCCGGCACCGCGCTGACGCGAGCAGCGAGCTCGCCAAATGCGCCGGCACGGAAGCGGCATGGGCGGGCATGGGGGCCATAGGTCCATTATTCGGACCATGTCCATGTTCCCATGCGCACCAGTGAGGTGGTGATGAAACACACGCTCCAGTTCAGCCGTCTGCTGTGTCTGGCCCTGGTGGCCACGTTCGTGGTCACGGGCTGCGTGCGGAATCCCGTCACCGGCCGGCTCCAACTTGCCCTGATCACCGAGGCCCAGGAGATCCAGATGGGTCAGGAGGGCGCGGGCCAGGTGGAGCGGATGCTGGGACTCGTGCCCGATCCCGCGCTTCAGTCGTACGTGCAGACGCTGGGACAGGCCATGGCGGAGGCGTCGGAGCGGCCCGCCCTGCCATGGCGCTTCGGCGTGGTGGATGACCCGACGCCCAATGCCTTCGCGCTCCCGGGCGGGTTCATCTACTTCACCCGCGGGATGCTGGGCCTGATGAACTCGGAGGCCGAGCTGGCGACGGTGCTGGGCCACGAGATAGCCCACGTAACAGCCCGGCACCAGGTGACCCAGATCTCACGGGCCCAGGTCCTACAGGCGGGCATGGGCCTGGGCGGGCTGCTATTTCCCGAGCTCGAGCAGCTCGGGGGAGTGGTGGGCGTGGGTATGTCCCTGTTGTTCCTGCGCTACAGCCGGGACATGGAGCGCCAGGCCGACGACCTGGGCTTCGGCTACGCGCTTGACCAGGGTTACGACGTACGGGAGATGGCCAGGGTGTTCGCGGCGCTGGGCCGCCTGGGCGGGGAGCGACAGAGCGCGGTCCCGAGCTGGCTCCAGACCCACCCGCTGCCGGCGGAGCGCATCGCCGCCATCGACGAGCGGGTCGCCGCCATGGAGCCCCTGCCACCAGGTCTCCGTGTAGGGCGGGATGCATACCTGGACCGTATCGACGGACTCGTCTACGGAGTGAACCCGCGGAACGGCATCTTCCGCGACGGCCTCTACATGCACCCGGACCTGGCCTTCCAGTTCGCACTGCCCGACAGCTGGCCCCGCCAGAACCTGGCCCAGGTGGTGATGGCCGTCAGCCCCCGCGAGGACGCCGCGCTGCAGCTCACCCTGCGAGGCGAGCCCAGTCCGGACGCCGCAGCGGAAGCCTTCCTCAGACAACAGGACGTCCAGACCCTGGAGACGAGAAGGCGAACGATCAATGGCCTGCCGGCGGTAGTGGCATCGTTCCGCGCCGAAACGCCGCAGACCGTGCTCCAGGGCCTTACCGGCTTCATCGCCTACGAGAACCGCATCTACCAGATCCTTGGCTACTCGCTGGTAGGGGCATACAGGGAATACGAGGCCACCTTCCAGCAGTCCATCGGCAGCTTCACCCGGCTGGCGGACCCCGCCGTGTTGGCGCTCCAACCCAACAGGATACGTCTGGTGAGGATCGGGGAGAGGATGACGCTGGCAGAGTTCGACCGCAGATACCCATCGGCCATCCCGGTGGCTGAGCTCGCCGTGATCAACGGCGTGCCGGGGCCGGAGACGGTGCTGCCGGCGGGGACGCGGGTCAAGCGGATCGTCCAGGGCTGACGCGACATGGGGTAGGCCTGGCGTAGCCGGGGACGGGGGAACGGTCCTTGCGACAGGGCCGCCCCCCGTGAGAACGAGATTGATTGTTCTGGCGGTGGGCGTTTTCGTCGTCACGAGCTCGGTGGGTGAGCCGGCGCCGAACCTGGCCGGCGGCGACAGGGCCCGTACCAGGCTCGAGACGACGACCAGCACCGCACTCGATCCCGACGTACGGACCAGGCTCTACCCGTACAGCAGGGCGGCGGCTTCCGGCACCGCCAGGAGAGCTCCGCCCTGGGCCCGGAGCAGCGATACCCATCTCTGGCCAATGGTACCCGTGGCAGGCGTGACGATCGGCCAGCTCGAGGACACCTTCGGACACCCGCGGCCGGACGACCGCGAGCACCTGGGAATCGACATCCCCGCACCGATCGGCACGCCCGTGATAGCCGCCGCCGATGGCTGGGTGGTGGCCATGCCCGAAGGCGGCGCCGGCGGACTGGCCCTGTTCCTCGTGGACCGGTCCGGCCAGTACCTCTTCTATTACGCGCACCTGGATGGCTATGCCAACCTCCTCTGGGCAGGTCGGCCAGTGCGCCAGGGCGAAGTCCTCGGCTACGTAGGTGACTCCGGCAACGCCCAGGGGCGGGATCCCCACCTGCACTTCGAGGTTGCCATGGTCCATGATCCGCAGCGGTGGTGGGAGTACGAGCCCCTGAACCCGTACGAGTTCCTCACCGTGCATCCTCCCCAGCTCAGATGAATACGATCACCATGGCAATCGTCACCACGGCCAGCGCCGCCGCCAGCACCCGGTAGTTCTTCCACAGCGGCTTGCCCCGCAGCTCCTCGGACTCCTCCTGCCAGTGTTTGCGCGACCACATGAGGTCCTTCAGCGACTCCGGGTCGGGCTTCTCGGTCAGGAATGTGACGCCCATGAAGATGCCCAGACTGAACACGAGCATGATCCCGGCGGCGTAGAGGAACTGGATGTCGTAGACCTGGAACACCTCCCCCGCCAGGAACCCGGCGAAGCCGAGGGGGGCGGCTATGACCAGGGTGTAGAAGGCCGCGTGTGGCCCCGGTCTCTTCCAGAACAGGCCGCCGAGGAAGACCACCACCACGGGCATGGTGATGTAGCTGAGGAACGACTGGAAGTACTCGACTATGCCCTCGAACTCCAGGATCCGGGGCGCCCAGAGGGCGGCTATGGTCATGAACACGGCAATCGAGATCCGGCTGACACGCGTTTGCTGCTTGGCGGTCAGCTTCTTGTGGGGCCGGACGAAATCGTTGACCACCAGCGACGAGGCGCCGTTGAGGACCGAGTCCAGGGTGGACATGAGGGCGGCGATGAGGGCGGCGAACACCAGCGCCCTGAGCCCGATGGGCAGGAAGTCGAAGACCAGGGCCGGCCAGACCTGGTCCGGCTCGGGCAGGTCGGGATACAACACGATCCCGATGATGCCCGGGATGATGAGGATGAAGAGGAAGGGGAGCTGCATGAAGCCGGCGAACAGGGCGCCCCACCGGCCGTGGTCCAGGGACTTGGCCGATAGCGCCTTCTGTACCACCACGTGGTTGGTGGTCCAGTAATAGATGCTGAGCCAGAAGACGCCGGTGAAGAGGCCCGGCCACGGCAGGAAGTCGTCGTCAGGGGAGCGGATGATGCTGAGACCGTCGGGCGACGCGTCGCGTATGGCGCCCCAGGAGCCCAGCTCGATGAAGCCAAGGATGAAGATGGCCGTGCCCGCCAGGATCAGGAGGATGCCGTCCAGGGTGTCCGTGATCATGACGGCCCGCAGACCGCCGGCCATGACGTAGATCCCGGCGATCACCGCTATCCCGCTCACCAGCACCCAGAGCGGGACTTCCGGGAACAGGAGCACCGCGGCAATGGCACCGGCATAAAGGGCGCCCGCACTGTCGATCAGCATGGCCGTGAACACGGAGAAGCCGGAGAAGGCGTACCTGGAGCGACGGTCGTAGCGCCGCTCCAGGAACTCGGGCATGGTGTCCACCTTGGACCGCAGGTAGAACGGCAGGATGAAGATGGCGAAGAAGATGAGGATGAACGTGGCGGCCCACTCGTAGTTCCAGACGGCGATGCCGTCGTGGTAGCCGGCGCCGGCAAGGCCCAGGAAATGGGTGCCGGAAAAGTTCGCCGCCATGAGGGCGAAACCGATCAGCGGCCAGGCCGAGCCACGGCCGCCCAGAAGGAAGTCCGAATCCTCCTTTCGGGTGTAACCGACCCAGAAGCCGATCCCGACTATGACCCCGAGGTAGGCGGCTCCTACCACGATGTCGAGCGTCGTCAACTCGAACTGCGGAAGGCCTTCCAGCTCCATATCGCTCGCCTCCACCATCACCGCTCAGGATGTCTGCGGCGGGGATGCAAGAAACGTGGACACACTGCCAATGTCGAACCTCGAACCCGGAACCCGGAACCCGGGGCAATCGCGGTAAGGAGGCGGAGGGCAGTGGCGAGGAGTCGGCGAGGACGCCTGGTGGTGGTGGCAAACTCTACAGTCCCTGCACTGTGGCGGTCGTTTGTAGAGTTGACCAAACCCCGCGGTCGCACGCGCTCCCCGACTCACCCGTGCGGTTCTGACGAGCCCCCCCGCGAGGCCTGGCCGCATTCGGCTGTACCAGAATCGGAGAAGACCCGGAACTCCAAACTCCGGGTTCCGGGTTCCGGGTTCCGGGTTCCGAGTTCAACCCACGCCGGCGGGCCGCCGTGCCAGGAATTGGGCTGTCCGGAGCATCTGCGCGCTGTAGCCCCATTCGTTGTCGTACCAGGCCATGACCTTGACCAGGTCACCGCCCACCACCTGTGTCATCTCCAGGTCCACGATGGAGGGGCGAGGGTCCTTGATGATGTCGGAAGAGACGATGGGGTCGTGCACGGCGCCCATGATGCCGTTGTAGCGGTCGCCGCGGGCCTCTTCCTCGAGGATGCCGACCACCTCGTCCACGCTGGTCTCGCGCTCCGTCACGAGGACGATATCTGAGATGGAGCCCACGGGCAGGGGCGCGCGGATGGCGACGCCGTCGAAGCGGCCTTCGAGCTCCTGGATGACCTTGCTGGTTGCCTTGGCTGCGCCGGTGGTGGTGGGGACCAGGTTGGCCGCGCCGGCGCGGCCTCGCCGGACCTTGCTGGCGGGACCGTCGACGATGGCCTGGGACGAGGTGTAGGCGTGGAGGCTGGTCATGGTGGCCTTACGGACGCCCAGCCGCCTGCCCAGGATCTCCATGACCGGGGCGATAGAGTTGGTGGTGCAGCTGGCGCAGGTGATGAGGCGGGCGTTCTCACTGGGCTGGTTCACGCCGTAGACCACCCACTCGAAGCCCTCGCCCTTGGCCGGGGCGGAGAGGATGCCCTGTTTGGCGCCGGCGGACAGGTGCTTCTCCATGCCTTCCTTGTCGGTGAAGACGCCGGTGCACTCGAACACGATGTCCACGCCCAGGTCCTTCCACGGCAGTTGGGCCGGGTCCTTCTCCTTGAACAGACGGAGCCGCTCGCCGTCGATGGTTAGGGCGTCACCGGCTGGTTCGACGCGCTTCTCGTAGCGGCCGTACACGGTGTCGTAGTTCAGGAGGTAAGCCAGGTTCTCGGGGTCCACCAGGTCGTTGGCGGCCACCAGCTCCAGGTCCGGAGCGTCCAGGATCAGCTTCAGGGTTGCCCGGCCGATACGGCCCAGGCCGTTGATCGCTACGCGTGCCATCTCATCCATCCTCGTTCACCAGGTTCTCGGGCTCGCCGCGGGCAAAGGCGGCGATGTTGTCCACTGTCGTGTTCAGGATCTGCTCTACCGCTTCCTTGGTGTTGAATGCGCTGTGTGGGGTGACCAGGACGTTCTCCTGGCGGAGCAGGACGTGGTTGGCCAGGAGGGCGTCCACATCGTGGTCGCGCCGGAACTGGGGCCGCAGCAGCTCCGCCTCCTCCCTGACCGCCGGCTCCTCCGGCAGGACGTCCAGGCCCGCAGCCGCCACCTTGCCGCTGGCCATGGCGTCGGTCAGGGCCTGCACATCCACCAGCTCGCCACGGGCGGTATTGAGCAACACCACGCCGTCCTTCATCCGGTCGAACTGGTCCGCGGAGAGCATGTTCCGGGTCTGGTCGTTCAGGGGGACATGCAGGGAGATCACGTCGGAGCGGGCCAGCAGGTCGTCCAGCTCCACGTAGTCGAAGCCGACGTCGTCGGCCAGCTCGTCCTTCTGCACCACGTCGAAGGCCAGGAGCTCCATGCCGAAGCCACTGCCGATGCGGAGCATGTGCTCGCCGATGTCTCCCGTGCCCACCACGCCCAGGACCCGGCCCCGGAGGTCGAAGCCCCGGAGGCCGTCCTGGGAGAAGTCACCCCGACGGGTGCGCTCCACAGCCTGCACTATCCGATGGCTGATGGCCAGCAGCAGCCCGAAGGCGTGCTCCGCCACCGTGTTGGCTCCGTAGTCGGGGACCACGGCCACGGCAATGCCCGCCTCACCGCAATGGTCCATGTCGATGTGGTCGTAACCCGTGGAACGGGTGGCGATCAGCTTCAGGTCCTGGAAGCGAGACAGGGTCTCCTCGCCACCGTCCGAGTAGATGAACGTGGAGATCACATCCGCATCCGCCACCTCCTCGGCCAACTCCGGCGTCAGCTCGTCGGCCCGGTATACCAGCTCGTGATCCGACTCCAGCTCCTCGAACGCCGTCCGCTCCCACTCCTCCACCTCGAACACCGCGATCTTCATCTTCCCCTCCTCTCAGGTGTCGGGGCTCCACCGACCCCAGCGCGTCGCCGCACGTACCGTACCCGGACAGCGCCGCCCTTCCAGCCGGCGAGGTGCGGGGTTTATCCCTACACGCGCGTCAAATTTTGCCCTACAGCGGAGAAGTGGGGGAACGGGCCATCTTGAGGGCGCGAGGACAATGAGACATGAGCCCCCGAGGTCGGCGACCCCGGGGGCTCTTTTTTTTGGGAGCCCAGACAAATGATAACCCCGTTCCGGTCGGACTCGTCGATAGACGAGGTATCGCGGCTTCACGATCTGGCGTGTGCCCTGGTCCGATTACAGGAGGTTGTGCCGGGTCTTTCGGTGGACGAGCCCGGTTGTCTGACGGGCACTGGCCAGGTGGTGGAGCCTGAGAAGGGTGTTGCTGTCACGTACCGGCCGCCAGGAGCGGCAGCGGAGGTGGCTCTCCTGGTGTCATATCGCCGTGTGAAGCTGGTGACGCGTACACTGGATCGCGGGGATGCGTGGACGGAGCTGGAGGACCGTCTGATCATCGCGCTGGACGGCGAGCCGACGCTACTGGGCCGCAGATTCGATTCGGTGGAGGAACTGGCCCGTGCGCTCGTAGCGCTTGCCGAGCGTCGTGCATCCGACGCAGTTCTGACGGAGCGCGCGTTGGGGGTACGGCGGGCTGCAGGCCGTGCGGTACCGGACGGTGTCGGGATCCTTCGGCCGTTGCCGGACCTGACCGGGCCTGCGGAGCGGTCGCCTTGAGTGGAGGTGGGAGAGGACGGGGTGGAGGCGGCGGCGGAGCCGGATCTGCCGGAGGCGATGGCGGCCCTCTGGTCCTGATCGTCGATCCCAATGACGATTTCAGGACGATTCTCGGGACGCTGTTGATTCACCAGGGCTTCCGTGCCCTATCCACGCCCGACGCGGACGAGGCTCTGGAGTGGGCGATCGCCCGATGCCCTTCAGTGATGGTGGGCGAACACCCTCTGCCGCTCAGGGACGGTCGTCTACTGTGCGCGGCACTGCTCGAGGACGATCGTACCGCGTCGATCCCGTTCGTCACGGTCACGGCCCGAGCCCTTCCCGACGACCTTGCGGCGGCACGGGAGTCGCATCACCACGGCGTGTTCGCCAAGCCGGTGCAGCCCGGTCAGATCTTCGACCATATCCGGGAGTTGGTTCAATGACTGGTAGCAGGTGGAGTGACTGGTCTCGTGCAGCGCGGCTCGCAACAGCGGCCGCGCTTCTGGCATCCGGGCCTGTCTCCGCGCAGGCCCCGGCGAAGGCGGATGGGCCTGGTGTGCGTCTGAGCGGGTTCGTGAGCTTCTCGTTCTTCGGTCAGGACCGCCTGTTCGGGCCTGGCAATGGTCAGAACGCGTTGGTGGTTGCGGCCGTCCAGGACGGTCCTGACGGCTGGTGGCACGGGGGTGACGTGCGGAACACGCGCCTGGTCCTGGACGTGGGAGTGCCCGCAGTGGGCGACTGGGCGGTAGGCGGCCTGGTGGAGCTGGACCTGTTCGGCGGCTTCCCGTCCGGGGAAGCCTTCGACCGGGAGCAGGCCTATCCCCGGCTGCGACTGGCGTACGCGGAGTTCGAGCGAGGCGGCACGCTGGTGCGTCTGGGCCAGGACTGGGGCCCCATCACCCATGACATGCCCGAGTCGGTGAATCAGCTGGCGTTCCCGCCGGGCTGGGCTTCGGCGGCGGTGATCGGCTGGCGCTTCCCCGGCGTCTTCCTGAGCCAGCAGGTGACGGCACTGGATGGGATCGGGGTGACGTTGCACGCCGCGGCCATGCGGGGTGACTGGATCGGAGATGAGGCGGAACCGGAGCGGCCCACGGCGGGGCAGGCGACGCTGATGCCCCAGCTCCAGGGGGCCCTGGAGCTGGCGGCGGAGGAGGCGGCCTGGCCGTGGGCGTTGCGGATCGGCGGGCACGCGGACCGGAAGGGCGCGCCTTCGCCGGAGGCGGAGTCTCCGCCATCCGGCTGGGCGGTTGCGGGCAGCGGCCGCCTGGAGCCGGGCCCGCTGACGCTGCTGGCCGGCGGCTACGTGGGCCACGCAGTGGGCCACCTGGGCGCGCAGGTAGCGCAGCTGGGCGACATCCGCGGCCGTGGCGGCTGGGGCCAGGCGGGCCTGGCCCTGGGCGGCGGCTGGAGCGTGTGGGGATTCGGCGGCGTGGATTCGCCTGATTCGGAGGACGTTGGTGAAGGTGAGATCGTCCAGAACAGAACAGTGGTACTGATGCTGCAGCACGCGGCAGGCCCCTACGCCGCGGGGTTGGAGTGGCAGAACGTGCGGACGGACCGGTGGGGCGACGCTGCCCGCACGGCACGGGATCGACGGCACGGTAACCAGGTGGCGCTGGGCGTGGTTGTGCAGTTCTGAACCTGACCATCGGAGGGGAGGAGCGGAAGGACCATGCAGAACGAGTTACCTGTAGATCTTACGTTCTGGCTGCTTGCCCTGCTGCCCATCGTGATCCTGCTGGTGCTGCTGGTAGGATTCCGGTGGAAGGCGCCCGAGGCGGGACCGATCGGGATGTTCGTGGCCGGACTGATCGCGTACCTGGCCTACCAGACGCCGTGGGAGACCATGGCCGTTGCGGGTGCGAAGGGCGTCTGGGACGCCATCTTCATCCTGTACGTGGTGTGGCCGGCGCTGCTGCTCTATCGGATCACGGAGCGGTCTGGCGCGTTCGAGGCGCTGCGTCAGGGTATCCAGCGGTTCAGCAGCAACGAGCTGTTCCTGGTGCTGGGCTTCGGCTGGGTCTTCGCCTCGTTCCTCCAGGGTATAGCCGGGTTCGGCACGCCGATCGCCGTGGTGGCGCC
>SLCC01000159.1 GCA_007126035.1 Gemmatimonadota bacterium | reverse complement strand
GGGCCAGCAGGAGCAGGGCGAGGAAGGTCACGCAGGCGGTGGCGTGGCATGCGGTGCGGTGGTGCGAAGCCGGCGTCGTCATATTCGTCTCCAGGTGCGTCCAGCGCCCGCCGGCCGGAAAGCTGGTGGCGGGGGGGTCGGGTGCCGGCCGGTGCCGGTCGCCCCTCCCGGTATACGGTGATCCGGGGGAAAGGTTTCAGCGGTCATTGCTCCGCAGGTCACGGGCAGGTCCCGTCCCCTGACGCCTGGCTCAACGGGCGTGGGCAGGTCCCCTACATCGACCGGGCCACGGAGTTGCGCGGGGGGCCACAGGCGTTAGACTCCCCTCTGCTACGCGTGCGCCTCACTGTCGGGACCCTTGACGAGTTGTTATCCACATGCCGATCGGTCGTAACGACCTGTGCCATTGCGGCTCGGGCAGAAAGTACAAGAACTGCTGCCTGGCGGCGGACGCGGCGCGGGCGGCGGAGAGCATGACGCAGGAGGCGTCGGGCGTCGTGCCGTTGCGCCGGCCTCAGCTGCCGCCGGCGGTGCGGTCGGCGGCAGGCCGGGAGCGGACGTGGGCGGCGGACGCCGTTCCCGTCCCGGTGACCTTCGAGGAGGAAGGTGTCCAGCGGCCGGTCCTGATCGCGGTCACGGCGGGCGACCTGTTCCTCCATCACGATCTTCGGCGGCGGCTGGGCGGCGAGGCGGCGGACGTGGCGAAGGTCCTGTCGCGGGCGGTGCGGGCGGCGGGTGCCGCGGTTGGCGTGTTGCCGGAGCGCTTGCTGGTCCGGCACGCTCCCGTGGCGGAGGCGCTGGAGCCGTTGCTGGAGGGACGAGACGTGGTGGTTGAGGCGGGCCCGACGCCGGAGCTGGAATCGGTGATCGAGGCCGCTTTCGACCACCTGTTCGTCCATGCGCAGTGGCCGCCCGTGGGCCGGGCCCTGAACTGGGGCGCGTGGGGCCTGCCCCAGCACCTGGTGGCCCGGACCTTCACCTCTGCCGCGCTCTTCTACCGGCTGGCGCCCTGGCGATACGTGGGCAACCTCCAGGCGCCACGGGCCATCCTCCCGTCGGGTCGCCAGTGGACGTGCTGCGTGCTGGGCAACGGGGGCGAGGAGTACGGCCTGGCCCTGTACTCGGACACGGCGGACCTGTTCGAGATAATGGCCGACGCCGAGGAGGAGGAGGGTTTCCGGCGGGTTCAGGGCCGCATCGTCTCGATCATCTTCGACCCGGCGGAGCAAGCAGGTGGGGGAGCGATGGCGGAGGCGCGACGCCACCGCTGGGAGGTGGCGGGGCCTCACGCCTGGCCGTCGCTGTTGATGGTCAACACACCTGGCGGCGGCGCCTCGTGCGCGGACGTCGAGGACCTGGCGACGCTGCTCCGGGCAGTGCCGGCGTACGTGGAGGCCCATCGGCAGGAGCTGCTGCGGGAGGAGCGGTCGGGCGTCACCTTCGAGGTGAAGGGCTGGGTCGAGCCGGAGACGGGCGTGACGTTCCGCTACGCGGGCGAGGGCGCGGTGCCCGGACCGGCGCCGGTGCGGGACCCGGGCCTGCTCCCGCCGGAGTTCCGTGACGAGGTGGCGGACATCGTCCGCCAGGTGGGCGAGGGGCTGGGGGCCGAGGCGGACGAGGCAACCTTCATGAGCGAGGTGAACGCCCGCCTCGAGGAGCATGCGCTGGACCACAACCAGCGGCCCCAGGCCGAGCTGGGTGGCCTCAGCCCGTCCCAGGTGCAACGGCTGCTCTACGCTGAATGGGACCAGCCCGACTCACCGGTGCGGCTGCGGCGTGACCTGGACCTGGACCGGCTCGCCAACGCCCTCATCCTCCACAACGCCCGCTCCCTGCTGGACCTGGCCATCGAGCGGGACGGGCTGGATGCCACCGGGAAGGGGAACCTGAATCTCGAGGCGGTGAAAACGCTCCTGGAGCGGTGGCGCTCCGATGACGGTTTCCCGCAGCTCCTGTTGAAGCATAGCAAACGGATACGTGAAGAAGATGCGCCGCCGCTGCACCGGCTCCGGGTGGTCTGCCAGCTTGCGGGCCTGCTCCGCAAGCGGTCGCAGCGCTTCCTGCCTACGAAGAAGGCCCGGGAGCTAGCGTCTCCCGACCGGGCCGGCGAGCTGTTCGCCCTCCTGTTCGAGACGTGGCTCCGCAAGTTCAACCTGGATTACGACGGCTACCTTGACTGGCCGGAGCTGCAACGGCAGGCAGTGTTCACGCTGTACAAGCTGCCTCGGGCGGCCAGAGACTGGCGCTCCCCCGCGGAGCTGTTGCTGGAGGTGGTGCTGCCCTTCGCCCTGGATCGCGGGCCGGTCGCGTCGGACTTCGACCCGGCGCCCAGCGCCTTCGCCGGCCGCCTGCTCCATGTGCTCGTGGACTTCGGCCTCCTGGAACGCCGGGAGACCGAGCCGCCGCACCGCTCCTACGAGATGCGCTACCGGGCCACGGAGCTGGCCAGCACGTTCATCGACTTCGACCTCTGAGGGTCGGGGGAGCTCCGAGCTCCGAGCTCCGACCGCCCAGCCGCCACCGGCCGCCGGTTGCCGGGCTTCGGCAGGGTGGCGGGCGGCGGCGGGTGCGGGGCGCTCGACTCGAGCTCAGAGCTTGGGGCTCGGAGTTCGAGAGGCTGCTTCGACCGCGGGCCCGGCCTCTGCCTCCGCCAGCTCCGACTGTAGCATCTCGATGCGCCAGACGAACTCCTCGAACACCACTGCGCTGGCGCCGCGGTGCTCGAAGACGATCTGGCCGTCGGGTGTTACGAACCAGGTGGTGGGGAAGGCGCGGACGCCGGCACGCATGACGAAGTCGTCGTCGAGGAGGACTGGCCAGTCGTAGTCGTTCTCTTCCATCCAGGTCCGTACCCGGTCAGGCTCATCGCCGTAGTTGATGGTGAGGAAGGCCACGCCCGGCTCGTCCCGGTACTTCTCGTGGAGCTGCTGGATCTGCGGCGACTCCGCCACGCACGGGCCGCACCAGACGCCCCAGAAGTTGATGACGACGATGCGTCCTGCCAGCTCGTCGCGGGTGATGTTGCCGCCGTGTAGCCATTCCAGCTCGATGGCGGGGAGCTCCCGGGGCTCCGCCAGGCGGGAGTCGGCCACGCGCTGCCAGCGCCGTTCCCTGTCCCGGCCCTCGATCTCCTCGAGGAACTCGTCGTAGCCGTCCATGGAGCCGTGGCGCTCCTGGAAGATCCGCTCCAGGGCGTCGCGGTTGGGTTTGTTGTCGCTCAGGCTGGGCCGCTCGAGCTGGTAGCCCCGGGCATGGTGTATCTCCGCCGTCTCCAGGTCACCCTCCGCCTCGGCCAGAGCGCCGGCCCGGAGCTGGATCCCGGGACCGGCTTCAAACAGCTCCAGGGCCTGGTCCATGGCCTCCCTGGCGGCCGTCAGGTCCCCGGCCTTCATCTCCACATGGGCCAGGGCGGCGTAGGCGTCGGCGCGGGTCCGGTCCAGGAACATTGCGGCCGACCCGGCGTCCTCGAACATGGCCATGCGCTCGGAAACGTAGTCGTCGGCGGAATCGATGGCCTCGAGAGCCAGTCCGCGGGCGTCCTCCACGTGCGCGCCCCGGTCGGCCAGGGCAATGGCGGACTGGGCCTTGAGGGACGAGTTGAGCGAGTCGCGGGCGGTCATCTCCCGGACCACCATGAGGAGGGTGTCGGCGGACGACTCGTCATCGCGCATCAGCTCCTGGAACAGGTTGCGATACGCCTCGCCCAGCAGGCCTTGCTGGTGATGCTCGGGCCGGCGGACGAAGGACCACCACAACGAGCGGAGCTCGACATGGGCGGCGGCGCTGTCTTCCACCTTGCCCTCGCGGATCCTGCGGGACAGGTCGCGCCAGCCATCGGCCAGGATCCACTCGGCCTCCCCGGAGCCCGGGAACTCCGCCAGGACCCGGTCTTCGAGCTGGCTGGCCTCCTCCTCCAGGTCCAGCTGCCGGTAGGTGGAGGCGATGGCCCGGAGCGTGGCGGGGTACTGGCCGCGGATCTCGACCAGCGCGGCGGCCGCGGCGGTGATGGCCGCCGTCTTCTCCTCGGCCTCCATGTCTGCCCTGGCCCTGATGGCCCGCCAGTGGGCGCTGGCGATGCTGCTGGACCCGGGTGACAGGGCGACGGCGCGCTCGAACAGCGGCAGGGCCTCATCGGCGCGGCGGTCGCCCAGGAGCACGGAGGCGGCGAAGAAGTGGGCGTTCACGTTGTCCGGGTCCAGCTCCCGGGCCTCGGCCAGCACGGCCAGCCCCTCCTCGAGCCGGTCGGGATCATCGAAGCGCATGGCCAGCAAGGCGTTGCCCTTGATGGTGAGGAGCTCGGCCCAGGGCCGGTCCACCACCGGCCACTTCTCGTCCACCAGGTCCGGCACCTCCGCCTGCTGCCGCTGGTTCTGGAGGACGAAGCCCCTGAGCCACACCGCCTCCGGCATGGTGGGCGCCAGCTCCAGGGGCCGGAGTGATGCCTCCAGCGCCTCGCCGCGACGAGGGCCATGGTATGCCAGGGCGAAGGCGAGGGCGATGTGACCCCAGACATCGGCGGGGGCCGCGGCCACAGTGGCCTCGGCCCGCTCCACCGCCGCTGCCCACTGACCGGACCGGGCCATGTTGGTGACGGTCCAGGCCACCAGCTCGGGGCTGTCCGGCCACTGCTCCAGGGCGGCCTGGCCCACGGCGGCGCCCTCGTGGAAGTCCTGGCCGAAGTACAGGGCCCGGACCCGGGCGATGGCCGACTCCAGGTCCACCGGGTCGGGAGACAGGGCGACGACCGGCTCGGGCGCGGAGCGTGGCGTGCCATTCGGCTCAGCGGCCGCGGCCACGTCGGCCGGCGAGACGGCCGGCGAGACGGCCGTGAGCGGCTCGACCGGCATGAGGAGCACGAGCGGCGCGAGGAGGAGAGCGGCCAGTGGACCGATTCTGGACCTCGGTGAGCACCGAGAGCGTGGATGCGCGCCTCCGTCAAGGCGCGCCGACGCAGGCATAGCAG
>SLCC01000185.1 GCA_007126035.1 Gemmatimonadota bacterium | reverse complement strand
CTACTACCAGGAGGCAGGTCGGGCGGGGCGGGACCGCAACGACGCGGACTGCGCGCTGATCCATGCGTATGCCGACCGGTTCACCCACGAGTTCCTCCTGGGCCAGGCCCACCCTGACCGGCGGACCACCGAGTCCGTGGCCCGCCTCCTGGCCATGGCTGCCGCCGCCTGCGGCGGTCCCGGGGGGGCGGGAGCTCTGTCTCCTGCCGCGGCTGGCGGCCCCGCTGTACTGCTCCACGGTGACCTGTTCCACCAGGCCTCCCGCCTGGCTGGCGGCGCCGCGCGGCTGGAGGCCGTGCTGCGCCTCCTGGCCGCGAATCGCGCCATCGAACGGGACGGGCCGGCCACCACCGGCGCCTGGGTGCGGGTCATAGCTTCGGAACGCCGCGCTGCGGACGCACTGGCAGGTGACGATACCGCCGCGCTCATGCTAACCGCGATCCGGGAGGCCCTGGATCCCGCTCACACGCACCGATGGACACCAATGCCGCCCGCTGACTGCCTGCCGGCCCTTGCGGATACGGACCGTGCTCAGCTCATGGGCCGGCTGCGGGACCTGGGACTGGTGGACTGGAAGCCGCGCGGCGTCGGGGCCAGGTACCTGCTGCTGCCGCCGTTCGAGACGCCCGGGCGAGGGGTGGACTGGGATCGGGAGAAACAGAAGCACCAGCATGACCTGGAGAAGCTGCGTCGCATGCAGGCCTACGCCTACCAACGGGGCTGCCGGCGCCGTTACCTGCTCCAGTACTTCGGAGAATCCGCGCCCTGGCGTTGTGGCCGTTGCGATCGCTGCCTGCCGGACCACCGTCGCATCCTGCCTGGTTGGCCAGCGCCCCGCCGCCGCTTCGGCGGTCGTTGACCGCCGCCCAAATGCCGAGCCTGCGCAGGTCCGAATCAGTCTCGCGCTCAGCTCGCAGAACGCGGTAACAGATCGCATCGAGGCACGTCCTGCCGACGGGGAGTCCGGAAATGTCTTCCCCTTGTCGCTGTCATTCCGTAGTTTTGCCGTCATGGAACCCTACCTGACAGACGCTCACCGTGCCTTCCGTGCCGAGATCCGTGATTTCGCCGAGACCAGGATCGCGCCCGTGGCCCGGGAACTGGACGAGGAGGCCCGCTTCCCGTGGGACAACGTGCGGGAGATGGCCGACCGCGGCTGGTTCGGCATAGACGTTCCGGAGGAATACGGGGGCCTGGGCAGGGACCATCCGAGCTATGTAATCGCCATCGAGGAGCTGGCCAGGATCGACGCCAGCCATGCGATCACCGTAAGCGCCCACACCACCCTCGGCGCCTCGCCCATCATCCAGTTCGGCACCGCTGAGCAGCGGCAGCGATACGTGCCGCTGCTCGCAGCGGGCAAGGTCCTGGGAGGGTTCGGCCTGACTGAGCCGGCCGCAGGCTCCGACGCGGCGGCCACCCAGACGACGGCGATCCGGGAGAACGGTCACTATCGTCTGAACGGCAACAAGATCTTCATCACACACGCCGGAGTCGGTGAAGTCTTCGTCGTGACCGCCGTTACCGACAGGGCGCGGGGCACCGGCGGCATAACCAGCTTCATCGTAACCAAGGAAACCACGGACAGGGCGGAGGCGGACAGGGTGGGTGTCGGCCACGCTCCGGAGCTCGAGCCGTTCATGCAGGGAGTAAGGGCGGGCAACAAGGAAGACAAGATGGGCTGGCGCGCCTCCGACACGCGGGAGCTCATCCTCGAGGACGTGGAAGTGCCTGTCGAGAACCGCCTCGGCGATGAAGGCCGGGGGTTCTCCAACTTCATGAAGACACTGGACGCTGGGCGCATCGGCGTGGGGGCACTATCCCTGGGGCTGGCCCA
Source organism: Gemmatimonadota bacterium (assembly GCA_007126035.1). Taxonomy (GTDB): domain Bacteria; phylum Gemmatimonadota; class Gemmatimonadetes; order Longimicrobiales; family RSA9; genus SLCC01. Next base: position 3,208 of record SLCC01000185.1, on the reverse strand, counting down.
GGGCGCCCTCGACACCGCCAGCGCCTTCGTCCAGCGCCGGGAACAATTCGGAAGACCTCTCAGTCGATTCCAGGGTATACAATTCCAATTGGCCGATATGGCCACACGAATACAGGCCGCACGGCACCTGGTCTACCATGCCGCGTGGCTGAAGCAAGCGGGTCGCCCGTTCAGGACCGAGGCCGCCATGGCCAAACTGTACGCGAGCGATGCCGCAATGGAAATCACCACCCGGGGCGTGCAGCTCCTGGGCGGGTATGGGTACACGACCGACTACCCCGTCGAACGCCACATGCGCGATGCCAAGATCTGCCAGATCGGTGAAGGTACGAACGAGATCCAGAGGATGGTCATCGCGCGAAACTTGTTCGACCAGGCCCTCGACGGGAGATGAGACCGTGAGTTATGAAGCGAGAAATCCTGATCTCGTCCGCGCCGCAGGAAGCGCGCGTGGCGATACTCGAGGACGACGTCCTCGTCGAATTCCTTGTGGAGCGGCCGGACGCCGGCCGCATGGTGGGCGACATCTACCTGGGGGAGGTGCAGGCGGTCCTCCCGGGTATCCAGGCAGCCTTCGTCGACATCGGCACTGAGAAGGCTGCCTTCCTCCACGCCTCCGACCTGGCGGAGGAGGAGGACGACGAGGAGAACGGCGACGGCAACGGGAGCGCAGGGCGCCGTCGCACCTATCCACCCATCCAGGACGTGGTCAAGAAGGGCCAGCACGTGCTGGTCCAGGTCACCAAGGAAGCCATATCCACCAAGGGACCCCGCGTCACCAACCAGATCTCCCTGCCTGGCCGATTCCTGGTCCACATGCCCCAGTCCAACCACGTCGGGGTGAGCCGAAAGATCGACGACCGCGAGGAGCGGGCACGGCTGCGGAAGATGGCCAAGGAGAACCTCAATGACGGCGCCGGGGGTCTTATCATCCGCACCGCAGGCGAGGAGCTAACTCCGGAGCTGTTCAAGCGAGAGCTCGGGACGCTGCTGAACACCTGGAAGCAGATCCAGAAGAAGGCCAGGAACGCCAAGGCGCCTGCCCTCATCCACCGGGAGGCGGGCCTGACCCGGGGCATCATCCGCGACATCTTCACCGACAAGGTGGACTCACTGACCGTGGATAGAAAAGATGTCTACGGCGAGATCAAAAGGTATCTCGATGGCATAGATCCGGATCTCATGAAGCGAGTACACCTGTATCAGGATCCGCTGCCGCTGTTCGACAAGCACGGTATAGAAGAGACCATCAGGGAAGCCTTCCAGCGTCGCGTCGACCTCCCGTCAGGCGGGTACCTCATCATCGAGCCCACCGAGGCACTGGTGTCCGTGGACGTGAACACCGGGCGCTACACGGGGAAGAAGGACCCGGAGAAGACCATTCTCCGTACGAACCTGGACGCGGCTCGCGAGGTGGCGCGCCAGCTCCGGCTCCGCGACATCGGCGGGATCATAGTGGTCGACTTCATCGACATGGACACCAAGTCCCACCAGGACCGGGTGCTCCAGGAGCTCAGGACCTACCTGAACCGGGACCGGGCACGCACGCGCGCATTCGCCGTCTCCGATCTGGGGCTCATCGAGATGACCCGGCAACGGGTCCGCCCAAGCCTCTACTACTCCCTCACCGAGCCCTGTGCCCACTGCGATGGCGCCGGCCGAGTCTTCACCGCCGAGACCGTGGTCCGTCGGATCGAACGCGCACTCCGCCGGGCCGCCGTCAATGGCGACGACCGCCGCCTGGCCGTCAGAGTACACCCCCAGGTGGCGCTCCACATCCTGGAAGACGAACCGGAGTTCCTTCGCCGCCTGGCCACCCGCCTCCGCCTCAACCTCGACCTCCGTGACGACCCGCTCATGAAGGCCGACGAGTTCAGGCTGCTCAGCGGACCCGCCCTCACGGACGTGACGGGAAAGTATTCGGTTTAGGCGCCGGCCTGTTCGGCCGGCGCATGCGGGCTCAGCCTGTGGGCTCGCATGGGAGCGCCAGCGAGGCCGCGTGCGAGGCATAAGCCGGCCCTCGGCCGGCCCTCGCCCTTGACTCATCCGGCCCGACCTATCAATTTACGTCGTCTATACACGAACCGGATTAATCGGAAGCCATGTACGCGATCATCCGCACTGGCGGGAAGCAGTTCCGGGCGGAGCCCGGGAAGACGATCAAGGTGCCGTCGCTGAAGGTGGAGGTGGGCGAGTCGGTCACCTTCGAGGACGTTCTGTTGACGTCCACGGACGATGGTTTGAAGCTTGGTGAGCCCACCGTACCTGGCGTGACGGTGACTGGTGAGGTGGTCGAGCAGGGTAAGGACAAGAAGATAATCGTCTTCAAGTGGAAGCGGCGGAAGAATTATCGTCGTAAGCAGGGCCACCGGCAGAAGTACACGGCGGTCCGGATCGACGAGATCCAGGCCTGAGGGGAGGTAGGCATGGCACATAAGAAAGGCGTCGGCTCGAGCCGCAACGGCCGGGACTCGAATCCGCAGTACCTGGGCGTGAAGCGGTATGGTGGCGAGACGGTGGTGGCCGGCAACATCATCGTGCGCCAGCGCGGTACCCGGTTCCATCCGGGCCAGAACGTGGGCCGTGGCCGCGACGACACGCTGTTCGCACTGGTGGACGGTGTCGTTGCTTTCGATCGCCGGGGTCGTGACCGCAAGCAGGTATCGGTCTATCCGGCGGCTTGACGTCAGGTCGGCAGGCCATCAGCCGAGCCCCTCGCGAAGAAGTCGCGGGGGGCTTTTTCGTGGCCCCGAACCTGCAATGGCGCCTCTGCCCGAACCTGGTTCAAGAGGCAGATTGATGACGGACCAAGACAGCCCCCGGGGCGGCAGGGCTGGCGCTATACGGAGCAGCGACCTGGAGCCGTACACGGGGCTCCGGTGGGTCGCCACGTTGTTCAAGGCGGCGGCGGTGTTCATCTTCGTAGCGCTGGCCGCCGAGTTCGTCGCGGGTCTCCGCCTGGCGGGTGCTGCGGCGATCCCGGGGCTCCTGGCCGAGACGGCCAGGACGGCGGTGCTGGCGGTGGTGCTGTGGGGTGGTGGTGACCTGGTCCGGTTGCTGGTTGACATGGGCCACGACCTGCGGGCGCAACGGGTGCTCATGGTCCGCCTGCTGACCCGAACCCCGAAGCGGTCGCCCACAGGCTCGGCTCCGGGAGACGGCGGGGTGGATGGCGACGAGGAGGCAAACGAGGAGGCAAACGAGGAGG
>SLCC01000113.1 GCA_007126035.1 Gemmatimonadota bacterium | reverse complement strand
GTGCCGGGCGCTCGAGCTCCGAACTCCGAACTCCGAACTCCGAGCTCCGACCGCCCCGCCAGCCCCCGGCCGCCGGTTGCCGGGCTTCGGCGGGGCTGCCGGGCGGGTCGAGTGCCGGGCGCTCGAGTTCCGAACTCCGAACTCCGAGCTCCGACCGCCCCGCCAGCCCCCGGCCGCCGCTTGCCGGGCTTCGGCGGGGCTGTTGGGCGGCGGCGGGTGGCGGGCGCTCGATTCGAGCTCCGACCGCCCCGCCACCTCCCGGCCTCCGCTTGCCGGGCTTCGGCGGGGCTGTCGGGCGGCGGTGGGTGGCGGGCGTTCGCCTCGAGCTCAGAGCCTGTAGCTCTGAGGAGGATTGGGCTGCCAGGGGGACGTGCGTGGGCCGTGGACGCGCCGCGAAGACCGGAGGCGTTGCGGACTGGAGGTGGAGAGGTGCGGGGTGGTCGGAGCTCGGAGCTCGGAGTTCGGAGTTCGGAGTTCTACCGCCAGACCCGCTTGACGAACGCCTCGACCTCGGGCACGCCGCCTTGTAGGACCAGGTAGCCGTCGTGGGGCTCCCGGTCGGTCATTTCGCCGGCCAGGGGGGTGGTCATGAGGGAGCGGACGGCATCGGCGTCGTCGCCGTGCAGGCCGAGGGCCCAGCTGAGCTTGATGAAAGCCACCTCGGGGATCATGTTGGCCAGGGGCACCACTCCCAGCTCCAGGATCTCGCGGCCGGTCTCGTAGACGTGCATCTGCACGAAGCCCCAGAGGGTCTGGAGCGTCATGTAGAGGTGGACGCCGGCGGCGCTGGCCCGTTCCAGCGCGGGATAGACCAGGCGGTTCACGTGGCCGAGTCCTGTACCGGCGAGGACGATGCCTCTGTAACCGCAGTCCACCATGCTGTCGATCGTGTCGGGTCGCATGCCGGGGTAGTAGTACATGAGGGTCACCCGTTCGTCCCAGTGCGGCTGGATCAGGACGTCCCGGTCGCTACGGCGGGGCATCCAGTGCTCGTGGAGGATCGTGACCTTGCCATGCTCGACCATGGCCACGGGGATGTCGCCCAGGGTCCGGAAGGTGCTGCGTACGGAGCTGTGCATCTTCCGCACGCGCGTGCCCCTGTGCAGCAGGTTGTAGAACTCCGAAGTGGGTCCGAACATGCAGACCAGGACCTCGGCGATGGGGCCGTGGCCCGCTGCCCACGCGGCGTTGATCAGGTTCCGTGCGGCGTCGGACGACGGTCTGTCCGACGAGCGCTGGCTGCCCACCATGACTACTGGGATGGGCGGTCGCTGGACCATGAAGCTGAGGGCCGCGGCGGTGTGGTGCATGGTGTCGGTGCCGTGGCCGATCATGACGCCGTCGTAGCCGTTCCCGATGGCCTGACCGATCTTCTCCGCCAGTACCTGGTACTGCTCATGACCCATGTTCTCGGAGAAGACGCCGAACAGCTTCTCCGTCTCGATGTTGCAGATGTCCGCCAGCTCCGGCACCGAGCCGTAGAGCTCACCCGGGCTGAACGCGGGGATGACCGCGCCGGTGCGGTAGTCCAGCCGTGAGGCGATGGTGCCGCCGGTGCCCAGCAGCTTCACGTTGGGGTTGGCCGGGTTCCGGGGGAACTCCCGCTCCGGGATCTGGTAGCGGGCCTCCCGGTAGCCGGTCTTCTCCAGGGACAGGACGGTGTCGTGCCGGATGCCGATGTTGTAGCCCGAGTCGAGCTTGAGGACCAGGTGCAGGTCGTCGGAGGTCTCGGAGCGAGGCAGGAGCAGGCCCTGGAAGCTGCCGCGGGTGGTCTCCGCCCGCAGCTCGCACCAGACGGTGATGCCGAACCGGCGCATGACCTGGAGCGCGGAGCCACGGTACCCGTGGTCGCTGGCGCCCGTTGACGATCCCGATCCCTTCGTGCCCTGGCTCATGTCATGGCCTCCGCCGTCGTCACCCGTGCGCCCAGGGCGTCAGCCAGGGCTCGCTCCACCTGGTGCGGGTCGAGGCGACCTCGCCAGGGTCGCAACACCTCGCCCATGGCCCAGCGCAGCACCACCTCCGGTGGCTTCCCGTCCAGGAGGTGGGACCTGGAGACCACGGCCTGGATGGTGGCGGCCGGGCTCGCATCGTCTGCGGACAGGGGCCGGTACGAGGCCAGGATCCGCCCGACGGGCCGGTCCGGGTCGCCCAGTGCTTCATCCAGCGCCGGATGCAGGGCGTAGGGCAGCAGGGCGCCCTGCTCGAGTGCCCGGACCAGCGGCTCCAGCCGGGCCGCCGATGGCAGCACATCGGCGCGGGACAGGCCATGCTTCCGGGAATGGAACGGCAGGCGCAGCTCTAGCGCGGTGGACAGCTGTCTGGCCGGCGAGCCGGCGGCGGGGGCCAGCTCGTCGAACAGGTCCGCCCAGGGCGACGACGCCAGCCGCCGGGCGGCGACCTCTCCCAGACCCAGTCGCAGGTAACGCTCCTCGCGGGCCCACGGCGTCTCTCCCCTCCCTCCCGCAACCTCCGCCACCACGCTGTCGGAGATGGGGACCGGTGGCGTGTCGGTGTCCGGGTACATCCGGTCCGGGCCCGGGAGGATCCGCTCGAAGCCCGTGGTCCCGTCCCGGAGCGCCTGGCGCGTCTCCGCCGGCACGCCCACGAATGCCTCGGCGGCCCGGGTCAGGATCTCCCTGGCCGCAGTCGCCGCATCGTCCATGGCGGCCCAGACCACGACCACGGCATCGCCGGCAGCGGCGCCCAGACTGCGGGCGAGCTGCCGCCAGTGACGCTTGCTGAGGTCGGCGTGGCCCGTGTCTGAGTACGTGAGGAACGGCCGGTGCGGCGGACAGGCTATCACCCGGACCCGCTCCGCCAGCTCCCGGACGAACGTGGCGCCGGGCTGGACGGGGTGGTCCAGCAGCCCGCCGAAGCCAGGGAGCCGGACCGCGCACGCCGTCTCGCCCCGCTCGACGGCCCGGCGCAGGGGCCGGTGGCCGGTGTTGGCCAGCAGGTCTGTGGCGTCCATGATCAGGTCCGAAAGCTCCCAGGGGAGGCCGGGGTCGGGCAGGGCCAGGGCCGAGGGGTCCAGCTCCCGGCGCTGGAGCTCGGCACGGAGCCGGAGCAGGTTGAGCTGACGGAATGCCTCGTTGTGCGCCAGGAGGGGGAGGCCCCGATGATGATGGATCCCCTTGATCTCGATCCGCCGGCCGCCCGCCACCGACACGTTCACATCCTGCCTGGCCGCACCAGGACCCCGCCGTACCTTCCTGGTGGCACGAGCGACCCGGGCGACAAGGCGGCCACCCGCCTGCAGCTCCAGGGGAGTCAGGAGCTCCGGCTCCGTGACCACCTCAGTCAGCGGCGTGCCTAGACGGTCGGTCCGGAACGTGATCCGATGGCCCACATCGGAGACCTCCCGGCAGGAGTCCTCTTCCAGCGACAGCTGCCGGATCCGGAGCTCCCGGTCCACTCCCAGCTCGGGCACCCGGAACGGGATCGACCCCGTGAGGCCCACCATGGCCGTTCGCTGGAAGCCCGTGGGGATCGAGCCGTCCAGGTACTGCTTCCGCATCACGTGGAGCTCGGAGACCAGGCTCATGTTGCAGAGCAGCGCCAGCTCGATGGCCACCCGCACGGCCGCCTCGTCGATATGGAACGGCGGCGCATCGTCCATCTCGTACGTGCAGACGGTGCTCCGCTCCAGGAGGTACACCACCTCCTTGCGCGTCTTGAACTCCATGAGGGCCGTGCCGTCATACTCGCCCAGCTCGCTCAGCGTGGGTCGCATGCGACGGAGGACCGCCGCGTCCACCTCGGTGGCCTTGCGGCCCGCCGGGCACCGGCAGAACAGCTTCGAGTCAGTCAGGAGCTGCTGGTGGACCTCGAGACCGGAGATGTAGCCCAACACTTGGTAGTCAGACGGCTCCATCTGGTGCAGCGGTCGGTCGATGAAATCCAGTGGGGGGTCCTGCCGGGGATTCAGGTCGCCAGGCGGCCGTATGCCTCGGTCCGGCACAGGCGCTGCATGCTCAGACATATACACCTGCTCTGAAAGCACCCGGAGCAGCAGAACCCAGCCGCCGGACGCGTAGGAATCAGTTTCCACGGGCGGCGGAAACGCACCGCCACCAGCAGCATGATGAGGTGTGGAAGGCCTCGCCGAAAGGGCGGGCGGTCAGCCGGTCACCAGCGCGGTGGGCAACGGCGCCGGCCCCGACGTGGCACCGAGCGGGTCCCGCATGAAGTCGATGGAGAACCGGTTGAACGCGGCAGGGCGCTCGATGTTGCACACATGGCCACACCGCTCGATCACACGGAGTACCGCGCGACGATGCCGCTCCGCCATGCGCCGGGCCGGCGGCAGGAACATGTGATCTTCCTCGCCCATCAGGTACAACGTGGGGATGCCAGTGTCACGCTCCTCGAACAGATGCACCAGCGCCGAGAGCTCCATCGTCAGACGGAACCAGCGGAGGAACTCTTTCCGGGCTAGCTTCTGGGCCTCGCGCACGAAGATCAGGCGGCTCTCCCTGTGGTTCAGGCGGGGCATCAGGATCCAGGCGTACAGACGGTACAGCCACATGAAAGGCATCACCCGCTTGAATCCGTTGCCCAGCACCACCAGGACCCGGGACCGCATGTTCAGACGGGCAATGGCACCACCCAGAACCATGGACTGGACCCGCTCGGGCTGCACCTCCGCAATGGTCCGGATGATCAGACAGCCCAGGGAGATGCCCACGAAATGCGCCGACTCGATCCCCACATGGTCAAGGACGTCGATCACCTCCCGGCTCACCGACTCGAACGTGTACGGCTTGCCCTCATGATCATCGTCGACCAGCGCCGACGCGCCGTGGCCGCGCAGGTCCACCAGCAGAACGTTGAAATGCTTCCGGTAAGACCTGAGCTGGCGGAACCAGATCGTGGAGCTGCCGCCCGCGCCGTGCACCAGCACGACCCAGTCCCGATCACCCTCCCCTATGTACGTCTTGTGATGAAGCATCTCAACCTATTCGTGGCACCCGACCGCAAAAGTCTGGCAAGGCGTCGGCCACGGCGCAAGGTAGCAAATGGGAAGACGTTGAATTGGGGGCACCGTGACCCGGAACGGCCGCACGCGGATCTCGCACGAGCACGGGGCACGCGCACGGGACGAGGATGTGCCGAGAAGAGTGGACGCGCCGGAAGATTCGAGCCGCGCCGCGGACCCCCTTGACGCGATCGGCGGTCTCCGCTAAGCTACCCATCGGTACTTGTAATAACAGGACATTACATGACTGAAACAGGAGCCTGGTAAGCCATGACTGAAGCGCTCGCAGCACCCTGGCCCTGGTACGTGGCCGGGCCGCTCATCGGACTCGTGGTGCCGCTCCTCCTTCTTCTAGGGGGCAAGGTTTTCGGCATCTCGGCCAATCTCCGGCACATGTGCGCTGCGGTGCCGTCGCCTGGCCGGCTGAAGCCTTCGTTCCTGCGCTACGACTGGAAGAGGACGGGCGGCTGGAACCTGGTGTTCATCCTGGGCGTTGGCCTGGGCGGGTTGCTCGTGGCCACAGTGGTTGGCGTTCCGGACGCGGGCCAGTCCATCTCGGAGTCGACCCGATCCGATCTGGCTGCGTTGGGCATCGGGGACTTCACGGGGCTGGTGCCATCGGACCTCTTTTCGTGGGGCTGGCTGCTCACACCCACTGGGCTGCTGGTGCTGGTGGTGGGCGGGTTCCTGGTGGGTTTTGGTGCTCGTTATGCCGGCGGTTGTACGAGTGGCCATGCCATCTCTGGCCTGGCGGATCGTCAGCTCCCGTCGCTGGTGGCGGTGGTGGGGTTCTTCGCCGGCGGTTTGCTGGTGACCCATCTGCTCCTGCCACTGGTCCTGAGCTGAGGGAGGTGAGCCATGAGACGAGACGTCAGGGAAAGGGCTGCAGCCGTGGAGTCGACAGTGCTGGACCGGGCCGTCAGCAGAGAGGCGGAAGAGTGCCTGGACACGGAGCAGGTGACGCGCCGGGCGCCGTCGTCGGGAGAGCTGGAGGGGCGCGGCGGAGCCCGCCGACGCCAGTGGCTGGGGCTGTTGGGCTACCTGCTGGTCGGCGTGTACCTGGGCGTGATCTTCGTCCAGAGCGAGGTGGTCTCCTGGTACCGGATCCAGGAGATGTTCCGCTTCCAGAGCTTCCACATGTACGGGATCATCGGCACGGCGGTGGCGGTTGCGGCGGCATCGGTCTGGCTGATCAAGCGTCTGGGCGTGAAGACCATTGGTGGCGATCCCATCCGGCTGTCCCCCAAGGAGTGGGGCGACAGCGGCATTCCGGGCGCCCGCTACTGGATTGGCGGCACCCTGTTCGGCATGGGCTGGGCTCTCGTGGGTGCCTGTCCCGGTCCGATCTTCGCTCTTCTGGGCGCTGGCGTGACTGTGCTGGTGGTGGCGCTGTTGTCGGCGCTGCTGGGGACGTGGACGTACGCGGCGCTACGGACGCGCCTGCCCCACTGAACGAGCCGGGAGCCCCACTGCCGCCGCCGGCTTGGGGCTTCCTGAAGCGACAAGCAATCGATTGCAAGATTCGAGTTGACCGAGAAAACGAGAGAGAGACAATGCTATTCCGCCAGTTCTCCGACCCGAAGCTCGCGCAGTACGCGTACCTGGTGGGCTGCCAGCAGTCCGGTGAAGCCCTGATCATCGACCCTGAGCGGGACATCGACCGTTACGTGGAGGCGGCCGAGGCCGAGGGTCTCCGGATCGTGGCCGTTGCCGAGACCCACATCCACGCCGACTTCCTGTCCGGCGCCCGCGAGTTCGCCGAGCGGTTCGGCACGCGCACGTACCTGTCCGACGAGGGCGGCGAGGAGTGGTCCAGCGAGTGGGCCCGCGGTGGCCGGTACGACGTCCAGTTCCTGACGCATGGCGACACCTTCCGGCTGGGCGGCATCGAGATCCAGGCGGTCCACACCCCCGGCCACACGCCGGAGCACCTGAGCTACCTGATCATCGATCGTGGCTCGGGCGCGGCCACGCCCATCGGCATCGCCACGGGCGACTTCGTCTTCGTGGGCGACCTGGGTCGTCCGGACCTGCTGGAGCAGGCGGCGGGGATGCACGGGGTCCAGGAGCCGTCGGCGCGGCAGTTGTTCTCGTCGCTGCCCCGTTTCACCGAGCTCCAGGACTACGTCCAGGTCTGGCCGGGCCACGGCGCCGGCTCCACCTGCGGCAAGGCGCTGGGCGCCGTGCCCCAGACCACGGTGGGCTACGAGAAGCTGTACAACGCGTCCCTGAGCGCGGCGGCGGACGGCGAGGGTTCGTTCGTGGATGCCATCCTGGCGGGCCAGCCCGAGCCCCAGACCTACTTCGCCAGGATGAAGCGGGACAACAATCGTGGCGTCCCCATCCTGGGCGCCCTGCCCCAGCCGCGGAAGCTGACGGCGGCCGAGCTGGAGCTGACGGTGGAGAGGGGCGAGGTCCTGGTCATCGACACGCGCCTGGACCGGTCCGCCTTCATGGCCCGTCACGTCCCGCGCTCGCTGCACGCGCCGCTGAACAAGAGCTTCAACACCGCAGTGGGCTCACTGGTCGAGGACGAGGCCAGCCCCATCGTACTGATCATCGAGGAGGCGGCGGTGGAGGAGGCGGTCCGTGACCTGGTCCGCATCGGCTACGACAACATCACGGCCTTCGTCACCCCGGAAACGCTGACCCGCTACTTCGACCGGGGCGGGCCAAGCGAGGCGATCCAGCGGATCACCTTCCCCGAGCTGGTGGAGTGGAAGGACCGTGACGACACGGCGGTGGTGGACGTCCGGTTCGCCGCCGAGTACGCGGCAGGGCACGTCCCCGGCGCCGTGAGCGCCTCCTACACCCGGCTCCCGTCGTACGTGGACCGCCGGATCCCCCGTGACAAGACGCTGCTCGTCCACTGCGTCACCGGCGGCCGTTCCGCCGCCGCGGCGGCATTCCTGGCCCGGGAGGGCTTCCCCGTGGTCTATGTGGATGGCGACTTCGCCGACTACCAGCGGCTCGGCGAGGTAGTGGAAGAGAGCGCGCTGGCGGTCTGAGCGGCATGTCTGTGAGCGGCATGTCTTTGCTGCGCGGGCTCGTGCCCCTGACCGGTCAGCTCAGGGGCTACGACCGGGGTCTGCTGAAGTCGGACCTGTCGGCCGGCCTCACCGTGGGCGTCATGCTCATCCCCCAGGGGATGGCGTACGCCCTCATCGCCGGGATGCCGCCCATCTACGGGCTGTACGCGTCGCTGGTGCCGCTGGTGGTGTACGCGTTCCTGGGCACGTCCCGCCAGCTGGCGGTGGGGCCCGTGGCCATGGTCTCCCTCCTGGTGGCCGCCGGCGTGGGTCCGCTGGCGGGGGGCGACCCCCAGCGCTACGTCGAGCTGGCCCTGCTGCTGGCCCTCATGGTGGGGTTCATCCAGCTCGCCATGGGCCTGCTCCGCTTCGGCTTCCTCACCAACTTCCTGTCCTATCCGGTCCTGGCGGGCTTCACCAGCGCCGCCGCCCTCATCATCGGCGCCAGCCAGCTCCGGCACCTGGTGGGCGCTGAGCTTCCGGGCTCGAGCCATGTGCACCAGGTCCTGTTGGCCCTGGTCCGGCAGCTGGGATCCATCCATCCTCTCACACTGGGCGTGGGCGTCGCCTCCATCGCGCTGCTGGTAGGGCTCAAGCGCTGGCGACCCACCTTCCCCGGCGCGCTGGCGGTGGTGGCCCTGTTCACCGGCGCCGCCGCCGTCCTGAACCTGGAAGAGGCGGGCCTCCGCACGGTGGGCCAGGTACCCGGTGGCCTGCCCCTGCCCGCCGTCCCGGCGCTGGACCTTGCATCCGTCCAGGCGCTGCTGCCCGTGGCCCTGGCCATAGCCCTGGTGGGGTTCATGGAATCCATCGCCGTGGCCAAGGTCTACGCCGCCAGGCACCGGTACCGGGTGAGCCCGGACCAGGAGCTGGTGGCCCTGGGCGCCGCGAACCTGGTGGGCGCCTTCTTCCGGGCCTTCCCCACCACCGGCGGCTTCTCCCGCACCGCCGTGAACGATCAGGCCGGCGCGCGGACCACCATCGCCACCCTCGCGGCCGCCGCCGTCGTCGCCATCACGCTGCTCCTCCTGACGGGACTCTTCCATACCCTGCCCAACGCGGTCCTGGCGGCCATCGTCATGACTGCCGTGGCCAAGCTGGTCCAGTGGCGCGAGGCCCTGCACCTCTGGCGTGTAGACCGGCGGGACTTCGCCGTCATGATGGTCACCTTCGCCGCCACCCTCGGCCTCGGCATCGAGGAGGGCATACTGGTGGGCGTCCTGATCTCACTGGGCTCCCTGATCTACGAGAGCTCCCGCCCACACGCCGCCGTGTTGGGCCGGCTGCCGGGGACCGACACGTTCCGGAACCTGACCCGCTACCCGGAAGCCGAGCCGGTGGACGGCGTCACCGTCTACCGGCTGGACGCCGCCCTGAGCTTCGCCAACGCCGAGTTCCTCCGGGACCAGGTGAGGAGCCTGGTGGAGAAGGAGCCGCCGCCCCGGGCCCTGGTCCTGGACTTCCACGCCATCAACGGCATGGACTCCACCGCCCTCCACGAGCTCGAAGACCTCCTGGAGCACCTGGGTCGCCTGGAGGTCCAATTATTCTTCGCGGGCGTCAAGGGCCCCATCATGGATCGCTTCCGCCGGGCCAGCCTCCAGCGGCGCGTCGGCGAAGACCGCTTCTTCCACGAGGTCAGCCAGGCAGTGGACGCGGCGCGGGAGCAGGTGGCGAGGAGCAACGGTGACGCCGTGATCGGCGACGCCCCGGGAAGCGAGCAGGCACCCGCCACCCCAGGGGCCGGACGCAAGGGGGCTGCTAACCTGGCCCGGCCATCGCTCATGAACCGAGAAAGGAGATAGGAGGTCATGTCACTGTTCTCTCGTCTGAGGTCCAGGGCCCGGAGCGCCGGCCGGGAGCCGGATACGCTGCCGGTGGACCTGGCGCCGAGGGAGTTCGTCCAGGGCCGTAGCCAGGCCGCGCCAGTGCTCGACGTTCGCACGGCTGGAGAATTCGCCGCCCGGCACCTGGAGGGCGCCAGGAACCTGGACATCCTCGAAGACGGTTTCATGGCCCGGCTCGAAGAGCTGGGCCTCGATCTCGACCAGCCGGTATACCTGTATTGCCGCAGCGGCAACCGGAGCGGCCACGCCGCCAGGCTGCTCAGGAAGAACGGCTACGCCCGCGCCTTCAACGTCGGCGGCCTCGAAGAGCTGGTCCGGGAGGGCGCCCCCACCAGGTCATGAGCCTTCCGGATCCAGGAACACCGACTCGAACTCCCGGAGAGGCATGCCGTCGCTGGACTCGCCACCCGGCTCCCGGGCCACTTCCAGCTCGTACACCATCCGGTCCGCCCGGTAGAAACGTCGCTGGAAGTACACCGCCTTGTGACCCAGCGTACGGCTCGTCCGCTCCAGCACCAGCAATGCCTCCCCCGCAGGCACTCCCAGGTGCGTCGCCACCTCTCCCTCCGCGCGGGACGCGCTGATCCGGTAACGACCCGATACCACCGGTATGCCGTACTCACGCTCCAGAACCCGGTAAATCGTCTCCACACCCAGGTCGTGGCCCTCCAGAAGCTGGGCGTAGTAGGTCGGTATCCACGTCACGTCCAGCGCCATGGGCTCGCCATCGCCCAGACGGAGCCGGTCCAGGCGCAACACCGGCGAGCCCGGAGTAACACCCAGTCGCTCCGCCACCGGCTCCGGACACGGCTCCTTCTCCTGATGCAGAACCCGCGACCTGGCCTCCAGCCCCGCACGGGACATGTCCTGCGCAAAGTCCGTCAGCCGCACCAGACCCTGGGAGAGCCGACGGTCACACGCGAACGAACCAAGGCCGGGACGACGATAGATCAGACCGTCCGCCTCCAGCGTCTGCAACGCCCGGCGAACCGTCACGCGGCTCACCCCGAACTGCTCACACAGATCGTGCTCCGAAGGGAGCCGGGCGTCGGGCGGCAGCCGACCCGATACTATCTCCTCCCGTAGCCACGATGAGATCTGCTCGTGCAACGGGATCCCCGGTCGCCGCTCCGTCTCCATCGCCCTCTCCTCTCCCTGCTCGCTGGGCACGCCTCCCGGAGCAGGCCGCCCCGCCTCCCGCCCGGCTCCCCGCTCCGCTCTCCTTCCGCAATATGTAGCTACCTGTCAACACGGGCCAGCCTCCGATGGGTGGCGAGACTGCTGCTCCGTTGCCGGTGCGAAAGCTGCATGGGCCGACCGGTGGAGACCCTGGAACGATGGAGGACCGATGACCACGCCTCGTTGGACCGCGGGCGGGCTGCTCTCTGCTGTCGCCTTTTCCCTGATTGTGCTGGCCTTCTTCCCTGCCGCTGCCTGGGCGCAGTATTTCGGGCGCAACAAGGTGCAGTGGGATCGATTCGATTTCCAGGTAATGCAGACGGAGAATTTCTCCGTGCATTTCTACCCGGAGGCGCTGGAGGGGGCGACGGACGCGTCGCGGATGGCGGAGCGCTGGTACGCCCGTCTGTCGCAGATCTTCGATCACGAGTTCGCGACGCCGAAGCCCATCATCCTGTACGCCGATCATCCGGATTTCATGCAGACGAACGTGATCGGCGCCATGCTGGGGGAGGGTACGGGTGGTGTGACTGAGGGGTTACGGACGCGAGTGGCCATGCCTCTGACGGGCATCTACGCCAACACGGACCATGTCCTGGGCCACGAGCTGGTGCACGCGTTCCAGTTCGACATTGCCGGCGGCGCGGGGGGCACGGGTCTCCAGGGCATGGGTCGCATGCCATTGTGGTTCATCGAGGGCATGGCGGAGTACCTGTCCATCGGACGGGTGGACCCGCACACGGCCATGTGGATGCGGGACGCCATGATCCGTGACGATCTGCCCACGACGGAGGTGTTGACGCGGGATCCCCGCTATTTCCCGTACCGTTTCGGCCAGGCCTTCTGGGCTTACGTGGCCGGGGTCCATGGCGACGAGGTAGTGGGCCAGATGTACCGTGCGGGTCTCCAGGGCGGTGTTGGTGCGGCTATACGGACCGTTCTGGAGATATCGCCGGATACGCTGTCGGCCCGGTGGCACGAGGCGATCCGGTCGGAGCTGAGTCCGCAGATCGAGGGCCGGGTCCTGCCGCCTGACGTGGGTCGTCTGGTGCTGGCGCCGGAGCTGGGCGCGGGTGACATGAACCTGGGCCCGGCTTTGAGCCCGGACGGCCGGCTCGTGGCCTTCCTGTCGGAGCGGGACCTGTTCCGGATCGACCTGTTCCTGGCGGACGCCGAGACGGGTCGGGTGATCCGGCGGGTGCTCACGGACCAGAGCGATCCCCATTTCGACGCCCTGAGCTTCATCCGTTCGGCGGGCACCTGGTCACCGGACGGCAGGCAGCTGGCGGTGGTGGTGTTCCGTCGGGGCGAGAACCAGATCGCCATCGTGGACGTTGAGCGTGGTCGGGTCCAGCGCTTCATCCCGGTCCCCGACCTGGGTGCCCAGTGGGACCCCGCCTGGTCGCCTGACGGCAGGATGCTGGCTTTCGCCGGGGGTGCGGGCGGCATCAGCAATCTCTACGTGCACGACCTGGAGGCGGGCACGTTCCAGCAGTTGACCACTGGCCGGGAGGCGGTGCTTCAGCCCACCTGGTCACCCGACGGCGGGACCATCGTCTTCGCCACCGATGCGGGCCCCGGCACCGACTTCGAGAATCTGACGTACGCGGCACCGCGTCTGGCCTTCTACGAGATGGCCACCGGCCAGCTCCAGGTCATGGACGTGTTCGAGGGCGCCAAGCACATCAACCCCCAGTTCTCCCCCGATGGCGGCAGCGTCTACTTCGTCTCGGACCGGGGCGGCTTCAGCGATGTGTACCGCCTGGACCTGGCTACCGGGCAGGCCTTCCAGGTGACCGCCGTCGCCACGGGCGTCAGCGGCCTGACCAGTCTGTCCGCCGCCCTCACCGTCTCCCGGCACAGCGGCGACATGCTCTTCTCCGTCTTCGACGACGGGAACTACCACGTCTATGGCCTGACGCCAGCGGAAACACAGGGCGTGGCGCTGGCGGATGCCCCGCCGGTACCGGAGCTGCCCGGGGTCTTGCCTCCGCTGGCGGCGGCGGGCGTGGGCCCGGTGGCAGCCTATCTGGCCGATCCCATCACCGGTCTGGCGGACGCGGCGGATTTCGAGGTGGTGCCGTACAGCGCGGCGCTCACGCTGGATTACATAGGCATCCCCTACCTGGGCATCGGCCGGGACCAGATGGGCACCATGGTGGGTGGCGCCGTGGCGGCGTACTGGGGTGACATGCTCGGGGACCGGACGCTGGGCGCGGAGATCATCTCCCAGGGCGAGTTGCGGGACATCGGCGGCCAGCTGTTCTGGTTGAACCGGCAAGGCAGGTGGGACTGGGCGGCGGGGGCGAGCCGCTTCCCGCAGGTCAGCGGCTTCACCCAGGCTGAGCCCCGGCCCGACGTCCAGCCCGGAGCGTACGAGATCCAGCAATTCCGTGAGCGCATCGCATTCAACCGGGGCGTCGTGGAGACGCGATACCCCTTCGACATGTTCCGCCGATTCGAAGCCAACGTGACCTTCACCAACATCGGGTTCAGCAGGGACCTGGAGCGGGCCCTGGTGATCGGCAATGACATAGTGGACAGGGTGCGCGAGTCGTTCGAGGCACCGGATGACCTGAACCTCGTCAGCGCCACGGCCGCTTTCGTGGGAGACAATTCGTTCTTCGGCTTCACTTCACCGGTCCAGGGCTGGCGCTACCGCTACGAGATCCAGCCCCAGTTCGGATCCCTCACCTACCAGCAGGCGCTGGCGGACTACCGGCGGTACTTCTTGATGTCACCGTTCACGTTCGCTATCCGGGGCCTTCACTTCGGCCGCTACGGCCGCGACGCCGAGAGCCCCAGGATCCAGCCCCTGTTCCTGGGTCACGAGACCCTCATGCGGGGCTATGGCTTCCGCACCTTCCGCATGGACGAGTGCACTCCCAACGACCAGGAGGCGGCCGGCGCCCGGGCCTGTCCCGAATTCGATAGGCTGGTGGGCAGCAGGATCGCCGTCGCCAACCTGGAGTTCAGGATACCGCTATTCGGGACCCAGGACTTCGGGCTCATCAACTTACCGTTCCTGCCCACGGAAATCACGCCCTTCTTCGACATGGGTGTGGCCTGGACCAGCGACGACTCACCGACCTTCGCCTTCGAGGAGCGGACGGTGGACCGGGTGCCCGTCTTCAGCACCGGGATCAGCGGACGGTTCAACATCCTGGGGTACATGATTCTGGAAGCTTACTGGGCCTACCCGTTCCAGCGACCGGAGCGAGGGGGGCACTTCGGGTTCCACATCGCGCCGGGTTGGTAGGAACTCCGAGCTGCGAGCTCCGACCGCCCCGCCACCACCCGACCGCCGCTTGCCGGGCCTCGGCGGACGCCCCGGCGTCACGCCCAAGGTTTCGAGGATCAGGGCAGACCCGGCACCCGGGACGGGCGACGGTCGTGGCCCCACGGGAGCGGAGGCGGCGTCGGGAGGGGCTGGCTGAGGTCGAATTCCACCCGCCAGTCGAACTCGCCGTCGTAGGTGGTGCCGTATGCGTAGCGGACCTCCGGCTCGATCTCGATCCGCCAGCCCACGGGCACACCGGCGGCCTCGGTCCGCTCGGGAGACAGGAAGTCCTGGCGCGTTGCCGTTCCCGTCCCGACGCTGTACCCGCCGTACCAGGTCCGGGCATCCTCGGTGCCGTCGGGGCGACGGTGATCGTGACGGAGCTCGAGGCGGTCCTCGTGGCGGATGATGTACCAGGTCCGCGACCGGTCCCAGCGGGCCTCGTCCTCGATCTCCACGTGGAACGGGATCCTCACCTCCCCAGGCTCGCAGTGGCGGAAGTGGGCGATGAGCTCCTCCGTGCCCGTGAGCATCGGGTCGCCCGGCGGCTCCAGGGCCAGGTGGCCCGGGAAGGCTTCGCCGCAGTGGTGGGCCAGGTTCGCCATGAACTCGGCGTGGACCGTCGCCTCATCCAGCTCGGCCTCCCCGGCTGGCGTGCAGGCCGCCGGCAGCAGCAGCGCGACGGCTACCAGGTACGCGCCAGGTGCCAGGTGTCCCGTTGTCATTTTCGGCCCCGAAGGTAGCAGGTATCTCATTTCGCTTTTAGGCGGCTCTCTTCCGGAAGAGATGGATGATCGGAGCAGCCCCGCGGAATGGAACGCCTGGTACCTCAATCCGCAACCTTGGGCGGCACCACCACCACGGGGCAATGGGCCAGGCGCAGGATGTCACGGGTGGTATCGCCGAGGATGACGCTCCGGACGGCGCTCCGGCCTTTGGAGCCTACCACCACCATGTCGGCGCCGATGCGGGTAGCCGTTTCCGTGACCTCCTCCGCCACGTCGCCTTCCCCGACCAGCACCTCGTGGGGCGTGTCCCCGAGCACGTCGCGGGCCAGGGTCTGGGCGCGCTCCCGGGCCTCTGTCAGGATTCGGTCGCGGACCTCGTTGTGGTCCAGCCCGGCACCTGCCGCCACTGCCGGTACGGTCTCGAGCTCCACCGCCACGTAGAGCACGATCACCTTGCCGCCCAGGTCCCCGGCCAGCCAGGCCGCTGTCCGGGCTGCGCGCACGGACGCTTCGCCGATCCGCACCGCCAGCAGGATGGTTCTTTCTGATGACACATGCACCTCCACGCTCGTGGACCGTAGCCGCTCCACCCCATGTATCGAAATGTAGCACAGACGTCACGTCCAGCCGAGCTCCGAGCCCGAGCTCCGAGCTCGAAAGGCTGTCTGACAAGCCTCCTTCTTCGGAGGCTTCTCCGGTCTTGTTGCAGCCAACCGCCACCGATGATAACGCAACACGGTTTGCTTTGGCCGGGCTTCCTTTCCGCGTTGTCCTCGGATAGCGACGACTACGTGACACACGCCTCAACCGCGTCCGGCAGTATTCCGGGTTGTCACCGAATACCGAGGTCAACGCAGCACGGGCCGGGAGCCGACGACTTCCGTGCTGCGTTGTCATCGCCGACGTCGCCGCCGGGCCAGTCCACCACCCTGCCTCTTTCTGCCCGAACCCGTCTCACCGGGCGGCCACGCCCGGGAGCAGGAAGAATAGCTGGATCGACCGAACCGTTCGGAGTTCGGTTACGACCAGCAGCGACGCATTCTTGGGAGAGTCCTGGTGGCTGCACGAGGGCTGGTCGCTCCACGACCGAGTGCCCGCTCAGGGATGGAACGGGAAGAACAGCGGGATCACGATGACCGCGGCGACGAGCAGGATGACGCTGAGGGGCGCGCCGACGCGGAAGAAGTCGCTGAAGCGATAGCCGCCGGGGCCGAAGACGAAGGTGTTGGTCTGGTACCCGATGGGCGTGAGGAAGGAGTTGGAGGCGGCGAACATGACGGCGATGACGAACGGCAGCGGGGACACTCCCAGCCCGATTCCGGTGGCGACGGCGATGGGGGTGAGTACGACGGCGGCGGCGTTGTTCGATATCAGCTCGGTGAGGATGGAGGTGAGCAGGTAGACAGCAGCCAGCACACCCAGGAGACCCAGCGGTGAGGTGACCCTGAGGAGCCGGACGGCAAGAAACTCGGCCGCCCCGGTGTGTTGCATGGCGATGCCCAGCGGAATGAGTGTGCCCAGGAGGACGATGACCATCCAGTCCACCTCTCGATACGCCTCTTCCGGCTTGAGGCAGCCGGTCAGGAACATGGCGATCACGCCCAGAAGGGCGGACACCAGGATGGGTGTTACTCCAGAGGCCGCCAGCAGGACCACCCCCACCAGGATGGGCACGGAGAACTTGATCTTCCGGATCCGTTTGGCGGGCAGTTCCACGGGCCCCAGAAGCGCCAGCTGTCCGGTGCGGTGGATCTCTCGAAGTTGGCGAGGGCTGCCCTGGACCAGGAGCACGTCGCCGGTCTCCAGGGCCACGTCCCGGATCCGATCGTGGAGGGCCACGCCGTGGCGCTGGATGGCCAGGACGGGCACGCCGTAGCGGCCACGGAAGGCCAACTGCCGCAGCGTCCGTCCCACCACTGGCGACCTGGGGGGCACGATGAGCTCCGCCAGCGGTG
>SLCC01000210.1 GCA_007126035.1 Gemmatimonadota bacterium | reverse complement strand
GGAAACCGGAAACCGGAAACCGGAAATTGGGGGTATCCATCCAACCGGACTACCACGCGAGAGCGGCTGGATCCGGTCCCGCCTGCTACGCCTTCAGGCCTGAAAGAGGTCGGTGTGGGTCCCGGTTCGGGCGAAGTAGATGTCGTTCTCCTCGATACGGTAGACGAGAAGCCAGTCGTCGGCGAGGTGGCATTCTCGATAGCCGACCCACTCACCCTTCAGGGCATGGTCCCTGTGCTTTCGCTCGAGTGGCTGGCGATTGATGAGGCGGCCCATGGTGACTCGGAGGACATCCATGTCGTACCCGCGGGCCTCGCACCGTGCCATGTCCTTCGCGAAGGCCGTAGTTCGGGCAGGGTTCAGCGCCTTCTTCGACGGACGGTTCAAATCTCCAGGTCCCGGAACAACTCATCTGCGCTACCGAACCGCACCAGACCCTCGCCAGTTTCAATCTCGCGCATCGCCTCGCGAGATGCCGCGTTCGGGATCCTTACGTCGAAAGGTAGCCCTTGGTGTAGAATGACCTGTCGGTAGAACAGATTGATTCCCTGGCTCGCATTGAGACCGCACTCAGCGAGGATGGATTCTGCCTCAGCCTTCAAGGCCGCGTCCATCCTCGCCCGGGCTGTCGCTTCTTTCGCCATGCCATCCTCCTTGCGGGTGCCTCCTGAGCCAATGTAGCCCAACCGTGCCACGCCGGTCAAGTGATGCACCGGTCTTCACAACCTACGAGGTGGCCGACGTCGCGGGAGTATCCCTTGCGAACGCGTCACGTGACCTGCGGCTCCCCTCCGACTTCTCCCCGGCTCTTCTGGAAGAGTGGATAGCCAAGGTGGAGCATGAACCGCTACGCCTCGCGGTCTACGAGCGATGGGAGCGACTCGGCGACACAGCAGGTCTCGACATCAGCCACTGAGGACCGACTACGTTCCGGTTTCCGGTTTCCGATTTCCGCTTTCCGGTTTTTACCATTCGAGAATCTCGATCCATACCGGCACCTCGTCGTCCGCCGCGACGCCGAGCTCGCGCGCCGCGTCCGGCGAGATGGCGATGCGCGGGTCCGGTTCGAACGTGGGCACCTGGGCGTCCGCGAAGGGGCCGCCGTCCACCACCACTACCTCGGCCGAGGCCCCGGTCTCACGGTGCGTGAGGCGGAGCCGCACGTGGAAGGGGAAGGCCCGGTGGGCCGCCACCCACTCGCCTCGCCGCACCTCTTCCTCCTCGGCGGCCTGCTCGGCGTCCAGCATCACCGCCAGGTAGAGCACCCGGTCGGGACGGACCTCGATGGCCGCGCTGCGGATGGCCTCACGCACCTGGTGCGACGGCGCGAATGGCAGGAACGGTTGGCCCGGATCCGACTGGAGCGCCTGCGCCGGCTCCCGGCTCCGGGCGTGCTCCGGCTCGGTGCAGCCCGCGATCAGGACCAGCACCCCGAGGATGAGCAGTGTATTCTTCACGGTTCCCTCCAGCTCCAGGTCGCTTTCTACGTCATCTTCTGCAAGGATCGTTCGCCACCGTCAGGACCAGGCCGTATACTTCCACCGTATCCGCCCCGGAACGTGAACATGGACGGAGCGCGACAATGAAAAACGGGATGAATGATCCCGCCGGACGTACCGCCGAGCGGCTGCGCGCCGCCCACCGCGTCCTTGCCTTGACCGGCGCCGGCATCTCCGCCGAGTCGGGGATCCCCACCTTCCGCGGCAAGGAGGGCTGGTGGCGGAAGGAGGACCCCACCCGCCTGGCCACCCAGGCCGCGTTCGACCGTGACCCGGCCTACGTATGGGAGTGGTACCAGTACCGGCGAGGCCTGGTTAGGGAGGCGGAGCCCAACCCCGGCCACCAGGCCCTGGCTGACCTGGAGAGAGCGGGGAAGGAGGTGCTGGTGGCCACACAGAACGTGGACGACCTGCATGAGCGGGCTGGTAGCCGGAACGTGGCCCACATACACGGCTCCATCTGGCGCGTCCGCTGCGAGCGTTGCCGGCGGGAGAGCCATGACCCGACCCACCCGTTCCCGACCCTGCCGCCCCGGTGCCAGCACTGCCAGGGCCTGCTCCGGCCCGCCGTGGTCTGGTTCGGCGAGATGCTGGCCCATGAGCCGATCATCCGCATCGAGAACTTCATCAGCGGCGGCGTGGACGTGGCCCTGGTCATCGGTACCGAGGCGGTGTTCGGATATATTCAAGGATTCGCCATGGCCGCCCGACGCGCCGGAGCGCTGCTGGTCGAGGTCAATCCGGGGCAGACGCCCCTGAGCGACGCCGCGGACGTGAGGCTCCAGGGGCCGGCCGGGGCCGTGCTCCCCCGCCTGGTCGGCTAAACATACCACGGCTTTCCATCGTATGGAGACTGGGACCCTGACTCAGCTTCCGGAGAGAACCATGCGGAAACATGTCCAGATCCTGGCCTGGCTCTACATCATTCTCGGCATCCTCGGCGTCATGGGCGGCCTCGCCGCGTTCGGCCTGCTCAGCGGCATCGGCCTCCTCTCAGGCGACCTGGCGGCCTTCGGCATCATGGCCCTCGTTGGCGGGATCGCCGGCTTCTACCTCCTCGTCCTGTCCGTCCCCAGCATCCTCGTGGGCGTCGGACTCCTCCAGAACTGGGGCGGATGGGTGCTCGTCCTGGCCTTGGTCCTGGGCGTCCTCCACCTGCCGAACGTCCCCCTGGGGACCATCCTCGGCGCCTACACGTTCTGGGTGGCGTACCACCTGTCCAGCGCGACGGAAAGCTTCGGCTGAGCGGCGGGCCCGGGTCGGCCCGGGTCGGACACTGGCGCACTCGCTTCCAACCGCCGGCCACGAGGGCATCGACCCGTACCCACTCCGTTCCCTCCGGCTCTCACGGGCAGGAGTATAGCCGGATCGGCCGGAACGCTCGGAGTCGCCGGCCAGAGTCGCGCCGCCGTCCATCGCACCAAACTTGCACGAAGCCGGGGCCGTCCTGTAGGCTGACGTTTCGACAAGATAATCTTGACACAGATTCCCGAGAGCTCATGGCTCGAAACAAGACGGCATTTCCCAGGGACGCCCGCCGGCGGGTGACAATCGAGGCGCTGGAGCCGGAGGTCGACGGCGGCCGGTTCCCGGCGAAGGCGACGCCCGGGGAGGTGCGGGTCGAGTGCGACGCGTTCACCGACGGTCACGACTCGATCGGCGTCGCGCTGCTGTGGCGCCGTGAGGGCAGGCGTCAGTGGTCGGAGGCGCCGATGGTGTTTGCGTACAACGACCGCTGGCGGGGCCGGTTCATGGCCCTGGAGGTGGGTCGTTACGAGTACACCATCGAGGCGTGGGTCGACCACTGGGCCAGCTGGGAGAACGGGATGCGGAAGTGGCTGGAGGCCAACATCGACGTGGAGGTCCACCTGGCCATGGGCGCTGAGCTCCTGGAGCATGCCGCCGCCCGTGCGATCCATGGCACGGGAGCCTGGGGCCGCCCGTCGCCGGAGGACGGCTCGCTGCTGGCGGAGGTGGCGCAGGTGGTAGGCGACGAGGACCGGCCGGCGGGCGAGCGTGCGGAGCGGGCGTTCGCCGACGGTGTTACGGCCCTGATGTGGAAGCACGCTGACCGGTCCGAGGCTACGCGGTACGGGATCCGCCGGCTGGTGGTGGACCCGGAGCGGGCGCGTTTCAGCGCGTGGTACGAGCTGTTCCCCCGGTCGCTGGGCGAGCCGGGCCGGCACGGCACGTTCCGGGACGTGGAGGCGCACCTGCCGTACGTGGCGGACATGGGTTTCGACGTGCTGTACCTGCCGCCCATCCATCCCATTGGCCACACGCATCGGAAGGGGAAGAACAACGCCCGGGTGGCGGAGCCGGGTGAGCCGGGCTCGCCGTGGGCCATCGGCTCGGAGGAGGGCGGTCACAAGTCGATCCATCCCGAGCTGGGCACGCTGTCGGACCTGAAGCGACTGGTCCGGGCGGCCAGGGAGGAGTACGGCATCGAGGTGGCGCTGGACGTGGCGTTCCAGGTTTCCCCGGACCACCCGTGGGTGCGGGATCATCCGGAGTGGTTCCGCCACCGGCCTGACGGGACGATCGCTTACGCGGAGAACCCGCCGAAGAAGTACGAGGACATCTACCCCGTGGATTTCGAGACGGAGGCGTGGGAGTCCCTCTGGCTCGAGCTGGAGAGCGTGTTCCGGCACTGGATCGAGAAGGCCGGGATCCGGCTCTTCCGGGTGGACAACCCCCACACCAAGTCCCTCCGCTTCTGGGAATGGTGCGTGGAGCGGCTGAAGAAGGATCATCCGGACGCCATCATCCTCTCGGAGGCGTTTACCCGGCCCAAGGTCATGTACCGGCTGGCCAAGCTGGGCTACACCCAGAGCTACACGTACTTCGCCTGGCGCCGGGGCCGCTGGGAGCTGGAGGAATACTTCAACGAGCTGGCCAACCCGCCGGTGGTGGACTTCTTCCGGCCCAATGCCTGGCCCAATACGCCCGACATCCTCACCGACCAGCTCCAGACCGGAGCCCGGCCCATGTTCCTCCAGCGGCTGGTCCTGGCCGCTACGCTGGCGGCCAACTACGGGATCTACGGTCCCGCGTTCGAGCTCATGGAGAGCCGGCCACGGGAGGTGGGGAAGGAGGAGTACCTGGACAGCGAGAAGTACCAGATCCGGGACTGGGACCTGGACAAGGACAACATCCGGGACCCGATCGCGCGGGTGAACGGGATCCGCAACGAGAACCCGGCCCTCCAGCACAACCGGTCGCTCCGCTTCCTGGGCGTGGACAACCCGGACATGATCGCCTACACCAAGTGGAGCCACGCCAACGGAGCGCCCTACACCTATCGCTACCTGGAGGAGCGCCCCGGCGACGATGGCAACCTCATCCTGGTCGTGGTCAGCCTGGATCCATGGAATACCCAGAGCTCAATGGTCCACCTTCCCCTGGACCAGTGGGGGGTCGACCCGGGCGAGAGCCTGGAGCTCCACGACCTGATCAGCGACGCCAGGTACGTATGGAGCGGGTGGTCGAACTACGTGGAGATCAACCCCCACGCCTTCCCGGCCCACATCTTCCGCGTGCGCCGGAGCGGAGCGAGGGATGAGCGTGACAGGGCCGACTTCTAG